>CAYQZH010000042.1:0-19127 GCA_964421865.1 uncultured Phycisphaera sp.
GACTTTCCGCGGCCGATCTCGGCAGTCCGCAGGTCGTCACGCATCTCATAGACATCGACCGCGTACCCGGCCTTGCCCAAGTAGTTGGCGAGCAGCGAGCCGGCCGGTCCGCCGCCGATGATGACGAACGTCGGATGATCGAGGTCGGGCATGGTGCCGTTCAAACGCCCCAGTCGTAAACAGCGAGCGATTACACTGGACCCTTCAGCAACCTCGCCAGTGTATTCGCAAAGGTCCAGACGTCGTAGAAAGTATTGTAGAGCGGCGTCGGCGCAAGGCGGAGAACGTCCGGCTCCCGAAAATCGCAGACCACACCCGCCGCGTGCAACTGCTGAAGCAAATCCTTGGGGCGTTCGCGCACCAGCAGGGACAACTGGCAGCCGCGCTGAGCGGGATCTCGCGGTGTGATGATCTCGAACCGCGTCGAACCGATGCGATCCAGCAGATATTCGAGGTACGCGGTGAGCCGCTCAGATTTCGCGCGGAGGGTATCCATGCCGATCTCATGGAAAATCGCCAACGACGCCCGCACCGGCGCCATGGAGAGGATCGGCGGATTACTGATCTGCCATCCGTCGGCCCCCTCGCGGGGCACGAACTCGGATTGCAAGTGCATCTGGAACCGTGTCCCCGGGTCGTTGCCCCACCAACCGCCCAGCCGGGGTCGATCGAAGGCGCCGGCGTGCCGCTCGTGGACGAAGCATCCGCCGACGGCGCCTGGGCCGCTGTTGACGTACTTGTAATTGCACCAGACGGCGAAATCCACGTCCCAATCGTCCAGTCGCAGGGGGATGTTCCCGACGGCATGAGCAAGGTCGAACCCCACCGCGCAACCGCGGCGCTTCGCGGACGTGGTGATGCGGGCCATGTCCAGCACTTGCCCGGTCACGAAGTTTACCCCGCCAAGCATGACGAGGGCGATCCGTTGTCCTTCGCTTTCGAGCAGGGTCTCGAGTTCATCGTGTCGGATGAGGTGCTCGCCGGGGCGCGGACGTACGACGAGCAAGGCCTCCGCCGGATCGTAACCGTGGTATCGCAATTGGGTCTTGACGGCGTACAGGTCCGACGGGAAGCAAGGCTCCTCAATGAGAATCTTGTAGCGAGCGGACGTCGGTCGGTAGAAGCTGACCATCATCAGGTGCAGGTTGACCGTCAGGCTGTTCATCATCACGACTTCGCCGGGCCTGGCCCCTACAAGTCCGGCGGCAGGCTCGCGGAGCACTTCGTGGTACGAGTACCACGGCGTCTTCCCCGAAAAATGGCCGTCAACGCCCAGGTCGGCCCAGTCCTTAAGTTCCTGGTCGATGAGTGGGCGGACTGCCTTCGGCTGGAGGCCAAGGGAGTTTCCCGCGAAGTAGATCACCGGGCGGCCGTCACGGCGGCGTGGAATCAGGAAGCGGTCGCGATACCCGGCCAGCGGGTCCTCGGCGTCGAGCCGGCGCGCAAAGGCCTCGTCGGGTTGAAACGACGCCGTCGGATTCAACTTCGCGGGATGCCCGCCGACCATGCCGCCATCCTACCGCGTGTTCCGATCGGCGCGTATGCCGTCCAAGCTCACATGGGAGCCATTGGCAGTGACCAAGCGGCGCTTTGACAAAAGCGTCGGCGTCCGCTAGAGTCGGCCCGTGCACCACCCAACGACACAGTTTTTCGCCTGGCGGAGCCTGAAATGACCACGGTCGCGGTCATTCCGGCCCGTTACGCCTCGACGCGGTTTCCGGGCAAACCCCTCGCCAACGAAACGGGCAAGTATCTCATCCAACACGTCTTCGAGCGGGTCCGCGAGTGCCGAAGCATCAACCGCGCCGTCATCGCCACGGAGGACGAACGGATTGTCTCGGCTGTGAAATCTTTCGGCGGGGAAGTGCGGATGACGCGCGCGGACCATCCGACGGGTACGGACCGGGTGGGAGAGGTCGCTGAAGCATTACGGCTTGCGGACGATGATATCGTTCTGAACGTACAAGGTGACGAGCCGGAAATCAGCCCCCTCGTTCTGGATCGGCTGATCGTGCGAATGAAAGATTCCACAGGCGGCGCCGCGGTCGGCACGGTCGCCGCGCGATTCGACGACGACGGCGCGAAGGAGGGACCCGGCTCGCCGCTCGACCCGAATTGCGTGAAGGTTGTGGTGGACGCCGCCGGACAAGCGATGTACTTTTCGCGGAGTCCGATTCCATTCCCGCGCGACACGGGCGGCGTTGTCGATCGGCCGTCACGGTGGTTGTTGCACATGGGCGTCTATGCGTTCCGTGCGTCCGCGCTACGGCGAGTGACCGGCGGTCGACTTCAACCGAGCGCCCTGGAGAGAGCGGAATCGCTCGAGCAGCTTCGCTGGTTGGAGTATGGGATGCCCATCGCCGTCGTGCTGGTCGAGCAGCGCAGCGTGGGGATCGATACGCCGCAGGACTACGCGGCCTTTGTGGCGCGGTGTCACGATCAGAGCCGCGAACGGAAGTGAGCGGATGGGGACGAGAGAGGCATTGGTGGCCCGATGCGAACCGTTGCAGATCGGATCAGGGTTGAGGGTGGTGGCGTCGTAAGAGTTGAGCGGTCGTTGCGATGAGATCTGAAAACAACCTCTCTCGGATTGGTCATATGTCGGAGGAGACGGAGTTCTTCACGCCCATGCCCGCCGGTTACGAGCCGGGCAAGACCAAGTACGTCATCGTCGTCGGCACGGTGATGAGCGGGTTGGGCAAGGGGATTTTCTCCAGCTCGCTGGCGAAGATTCTCCAGGACAAAGGCCTTGTCGTCGCACCGATCAAGCTCGAGGGGTACCTCAATCACGACAGTGGGACGTTGAACCCCTTCCGTCACGGAGAAGTGTTTGTCCTCGACGACGGAATGGAATGCGACATGGACCTGGGCACGTACGAGCGGATGCTCAACCAGGACCTGTCGCGGCTCAATTTCACCACCAGCGGACAGATTTTCTCGTCGGTGTTGGAGAAAGAGCGCGAAGGTCGCTATCTAGGCCGCGACGTGCAGATGATCCCCCATGTCACCGGCGAGGTGAAGCTGCGCCTCCGCGAGCTGGCGACGGCGACCGAGGCCGACGTGGTCTTCGTGGAAATCGGCGGCACCGTCGGCGACGTGGAGAACGCCTATTTCATTGAGGCCGTGCGCGAGATGTCCTACGAGGAAGGGCCGGCGAATTTCTGTTTCGTCGCCCTGACCTACATCGTCGCCCCCAACGTTCTCGGCGAACAAAAATCGAAACCGGCGCAGCTCAACCTGAAACTGCTGAATGCCGCCGGAATCCATCCGAACATCATCGCCTGCCGTGCGGCCGCGCCGGTCAGTAAGAAGGTCCGCGAAAAGATCGCCCTGTTCGCCAGCGTGCCCATGGAACGCGTTTTCTCCATGCACGATTGCGATAGTGTGTACGTGATTCCGGAGATGCTGCGTGGCGCCGGCATTGACGCGGCGGTCATCGACTTGCTCGGGATTTCGGACAAGATCGATCCCGTCGCCGAGGAATCCGGGAGGAAGACCTGGGCGTCGTACATCGCACGATTCCGCAACGCGCTTCACCCCGTCACAATCGGAATCATCGGTAAGTACACCACGGTCCGCGACAGCTACGCGAGCATCATCCAGTCCATCGAGCACGCCGGCGCTTACACGGGCGCCAAGGTGCAACTCGAATGGGTGGACAGCGCCGACCTGACCGACGCCAACGTGGCCGACCGGCTTCGCGGGTTGCACGGCGTAATCGTGCCGGGCGGATTCGGATTCCGCGGGTTCGACGGGAAGATCGCTTGCGTCAAGTACGTTCGCGAGCAGGGCATTCCCTATTTGGGCATTTGCTACGGCATGCAGATCGCGGTGGTGGAGTTCGCCCGCAATGTCTGCGGGCTGACGCACGCGGGAAGCACGGAGATCGAACCTGATTGCCCACAGCCGGTCATCGACCTGCTGCCGGAGCAAAAAAAGATTGAAGGGCTGGGCGGGAACATGCGTCTGGGCGGGTTTGATCTGGTGCTTTCGCCGGGCAGTAGGATCGCCGAACTCTGCGGCGGCGCCGAGCGAATCCGCCTTCGCTTCCGTCATCGTTATGAGGTTGACCCTCAATTCATCGCCACCCTGGAAGGGGCGGGACTGATCTTTTCCGGGAGGAGTCCCGATCACCCGATCATGCAGGTATTGGAGCTTCCCAGGGACCGGCATCCGTTCTTCCTCGCCACGCAGGCCCATCCCGAGTTGACCAGCCGGCCGTTGCGGCCCCAACCGATGTTCATCGGCCTGGTTCGTGCCGCCCTGGCCCAAACCGGCGTGTCACCGGAGAGCCTTCAGGAACCCGCCGCCCGCGGGCTAAGTCCTTCCAACCCGCTCGGCGCCACCACTGCTCCGGCCTGATGTCATCCTCCGGCACGCTGATGCCCGCCGTCGTTCCACTCGCGCAATTCCCGCGAACCCGCTATCAAGGCAGCAAGCGTAAGCTCGCCGCGGCGATCGTCGAGCAATTGCGCGATCTGGAGTTCACGACCGTCCTCGACGCCTTCGGCGGCACCGGGGCCGTCGCCTACGCGCTCAAAGGGCTCGGCAAACACGTCACTTACAACGACGTCCTGGCCTTCAATCATCAGATCGGCCTGGCGCTCATTGAAAATGACTTGGTCCAACTCGGCGACCAGGAGATCGAGTCGATCGGCGTTCACCGACGCGGCGTGATCTACGGCGACTTCATTCAACGCACGTTCGCGGGAATCTATTTCACCGACCCGGAGAACGAGTGGCTCGATGTCGCCGTCGGCAACATCCGGCGCATTGAGGATCGGTACACCCGCTCCCTTGCGTGGTTCGCGTTGTTTCAATCGGCGATGGTCAAGCGGCCGTATAACCTATTCCACCGCAGCAACCTGTACATGCGTACGGCGGACGTGCGGCGGTCCTTCGGCAACAAAGCAACTTGGGACCGCAGCTTCCAGGCCCATTTCCGGCGCTTTGCCAACGAGGTGAATGCGGCGTTGATCGACAGCGGCGGTCTCTGCCGCGCGATCTGCCGCGACGCCCTAGACGTAGAACCCGGCTTCGATCTCGTCTACATCGACACGCCCTACATCAACCGCGCGGGCGTCGGCGTGGACTACCATCACTTCTATCACTTCTTGGAAGGGATGGTCCGTTACGACGAGTGGCCCGACCGGATCGACCATCGTTTCAAACACCGACCCTTGGCGCGGGTCGATCAACCGTGGTCCGATCCGCGGCGCTGCGGCCAGATGTTTCGCCGCCTCTTCGCCCGCTTTCGGGACAGCATCCTCGCCGTCTCCTATCGCAGTGACGGCATCCCCTCCGTGGACGAACTTGCGACGATGCTGCGCGAGGTCAAGCGGCGCGTCCACGTCATCGACGGTCCCTTGTACAAGTACGCCCTGTCCACGAACTCACGAAGCAAAGAAGTGCTGCTCATCGGACGCGCTTGACAGAACGTCATGTCACGTCCAGTCGGCGCCCCGTGAGTTCACTTGGTCCGGGAACGTGGCTGGATCGGAGTAAGGTCCGCCCGTCGCGTCGCCGAGCCTTTTTCGGACGCATCGCCCTATCGTACCGTACCGTAGGGAAAACCCTTCAGCGTCACCCGCATGTCACCGATGCGTTACTCGTAGTCCTAGGTCGGGGTAGGGTGGATCAGGAGTCCCCGTATGGAGACGCCGCTTCGTGGCCGCGCCCCGAAGACACAGGAAGCCGGCCCATCGGCCCCTTGTGCTTCGCCGACCGCCGGTGCAACCGCCCGCCAAGGCGCGGGCGCCGTACTCCCAGGATGGTGTAGGCGTTTGAAGGCGCCTCGGGGCAAGAAAGCGGCATTCGAGGGGAGATCCGAGGTGGTCAAGAACGTGTTCGATCGCTTGGAAGCGAGCGGCAAGATGCCCACGCCGCCCGGCGTCGTCCTGCGGCTGCTGGAGTTGACACGCCGCATGGACGTGAGCGTCCACGAGATTGCGGACACGGTCGCTCTGGATCCGGGTCTGTCGGCCAAGATTCTGCGATTCGTCAATTCCCCGATGGCCGGCGTGGGTCATGAGGTCACCTCTCTCCCCCAAGCCGTCGCTCTGGTGGGCATTCGCGGTGTCACGATGATGGCCCTTTCGTTTTCGGTCCTTTCCAACGCGAGTGCGACGCCATGCCCCGGTTTCGACCGGCAGCAGTTCGTTCTGCAATCGCTGGCCTGCGGCGTTTCGGCGAGGATCCTCGCACCCCTGGTGGAATTCGGCTCTGCGCAGGAGGCCTTCCTCGCCGGTCTGCTCAGTCAGATCGGCCGATCGGTGCTTGCCTCCGCGCTTCCCCGGGAGTATGCCCGGGTTCTCGCATCAGCCCGCAACGCTCCGCGCGATCTGCCCGAAGCTGAAAGCGCTGAGTTCGGCGGAACCTACGCGACGGTCGGCGGTCAGGTTCTTCAACTGTGGGGCATCCCGGAGACGTTGTGCCGGGCGATCGAGACCTTCCGCAGCTTACCGGACGAAGGCGAGGTACCCTTGTTAGCCCGCGTCTTGGACGTGGGTGAGCTGGCCGCCGTCGCCATCTGTCCCGCTGGAGCGAATGGTGCGTCCGGCAGTGAGGCCTTCCTGGATGCCACTGCACGATGGTTCGAACTCGATCACGACCAAGGCATGGCCGCCCTTCAGCAAATCGCGGAGGAAGTCGAGACCATGCGGACGATGCTGGAGATTCCCCCAGGCCGCATTCGTACGCCGGCGGAGATTGAGGACGAGGTCCGCGACCGCATCACCGAGCTAAGCCTGGCCATGCACCTGGCAAACCAGAGCCTGGCCAAGCAGCAGGAGGACCTGCTCCGCCGCGCGACCACCGACCCGCTGACGGGGGTGGGCAATCGGGCAGCCTTCGACGCCCGCATGTCCTTGGAGTTGGAGCGGTCGGCCCGTACCGGTGCACCTTTCGCGCTGTTGATGATCGACGTGGACCGGTTCAAGGCGTTCAACGACACCTACGGACATCAGGCCGGCGACCGCGTGCTCCAGACCGTCGGGCGTCTCCTCGACGATAACGTCCGCAAGATCGACTATGTCGCGAGGTACGGAGGAGAGGAGTTCGCGGTGATCGCCCCGGCTACGCCTGACGACGGCGTGCTTCTCCTTGCCGAGCGATTGCGGCAGAGCATCGAGGCCATGCCCGTACCCTGGGAGGGTCGCGAACTGAACATCACCGTCAGCATCGGCGTCGGCATCCTTCACGAAGTGGCGGATGCGAAGGAAGCGGCCGTCGCGGTCATCCGTGCCGCCGACGAGCAACTCTACGCCGCTAAATGCGCCGGTCGCAATTGCGTGGGCTTCAAGGGCGATCGCCAACCGCTCGCCGCGGGCGGACCCCGCTCGTCGCCGTGGACCCCGGGCGGACGAGCGGACCAACCGCGACGATCGTCTCCACCGTCACCTCGACCGAACCGTTGGTGAAATGCTTCGTCCCGACATAGCGGAAAGCCGGAAGCCGCGCTCGCGGCGCGAGCCGGAGCTTGGCCGCCAGATTCCGCACGGCCACAACCTCCGCTGCGCGGCGGGCCATCAGCCTCGCCTGAGCACCCCGCACTCCGGCCGGCGGATAACCCACCCCCACCGCCTGGACCGCACCGGCGGGCGATGGAGCGCCAGCGACGGGCGGTGGCTCCGAAACCGTTAGACCCAACATCATCACCACTGTCAGCATTGGCTTTCCTCACTCTGCCTGAAGCCGGCGCTCCTTTTCACGCCGGCGCCGCCGTCCGCCCGACTCCACCCCGTGTTAGACACGTTGGAAGCCGGTCTGTTAGTCGTATCGGAATGCCGCAAACCCCCGGTTTCCTTCAACACGCATTGAGCTTGCGGCTACCGGCCGAGAATGCACTCGCGATTCTGGGCATAGAGACCTGGACCCGCTCCACATGCGAGTCGGGCGCGACCGTGACGGGGACCGATTTGAACGCGGGAGTCCGCGACTCCGGGTCAGCCTCAGAGGGGACCAGCACGTTGGCCTCGGGGTAATACATGGCCGCGTTGCCGGCGCGGATCGCCAGCGCTCGAACGAGGATCCCGCGCATTTCACCCACCGCGCTTCGCACGCAGACTCGCTGATCGACCGTCAAGCCCATTCGGGTGATGTCCGCCTCGTTCATCAGGATCACGTCCCGTCGCTCCTGATGGCGATAGAGGTCCTCCTCCTCGTACACGACTGTGTTGAACTGTCCCTCGCTGCGGATGGTCATGAGACGCAGTTCCGCAGCCTCGCCCACGTTCGTGGGGAGTCGGACGACGTGGAACTTCGCTCGACCCGACGGTGTGGCGAACTTGGCTTGGTGGAAACTGCGCCCGCCCACCTGGAATTCGCGTTTCGTGTCGTCGATCGCAGCGATGGACTCGTATCCCGGAACAATCGCGGCAACCGCGTGACGGATGCTCCGATGCTCTTGCATGGAGGCCCAGTCGACGGGACCCTCGTCGCCGAGGACGTCGCCCGCCATTGCGGCGATGATCTCGACCTCACTTCGCGGACCTTCGTGCCGTCGCGGACCGCCGTCGCTGAGGCGCACGAAGTTGAACATCGACTCTTGAGTGGTGGCCTGTGCTTCCTCGTCGCGGGCGAGCACGGGGAGGATGAGCGTCTCCCCGGCTCGCCCCCATGCGTGTCCGGTATTGAGTGTGGTGCTCAAGTAGACCATCGAGTCGAGTTTGCCAATCGCGTCGGCGGCACGGCGAGCGTCCGGAGTGGCCCCGTAAAGATTCCCGCCCAGACACCAGCCCGCTTGGAGCCGCCCCGCGCTCATGGCCTCGATGCACGACAAGGTGTCGAGTCCCTTTTCCGTCGGCAACCGGACGTGGAAATGGTCCTGGAGCCGCTCGAACACGGCCTGCCGAAGCGCGGGCGTTACGCCGACCGATCCGATGCCCTGCACGTTGCTGTGGCCGCGGATGGGGAGAAGCCCCGCCCCGGGTTTTCCGATCATCCCGCGTAGCAGCGCAAGATCGACGATCGACCGAACGTTATCCACCCCGTGCAAGTGGTGGGTGATGCCCATCGTCCAGCTGAAGATGACCCGACTCGCCGCACCATAGAGGTCGCCCACGCGGTGGATGGTCGCCCGGTCCACTCCACTGCGCTCAACAACCTCGGGCCAGGACAAGGCCCGCAGGTAATCGCGGTACTCCGGCCAGCCCTCCGTGCGACCATCCACGAACCCCGCGTCGGTCAGACCCCGCTCCAGTACACGCTTGGCGATGCCGGCGAGCAGGGCGATGTCCCCGCCGATGTGCGGCTGTACGTAGCAGCTTGCGATTTCCGATCCGAACAGCAGACTGCGCAGGTCCGACGGCACACTGAAGTTCACCAACCCGGTCTCGCGCACGGGGTTGATGACCACGACGTCGCCGCCGCGCCTCCGCAACTTCATCAAGGCCCGCATGAGTCGGGGATGGTTCGAGGCCGGGTTCCCGCCGATCAAGAAGAAAAGATCGCATCGCTCCAAGTCTTCCAGCACGACGGTGGCCGTCCCGGTCCCCAACGCACCGCCCAATCCCACGCCGCTCGCTTGATGGCAATAGTAGCTGCAATTGTTGACGTTGTTGGTGCCGTACAATCGCGCGAAGAGCTGCAACAGGAAACCCGCCTCGTTGGACGACCGACCGCTGACGTAGAAGAAGCTCCGCTCCGGTGGCGTCCGCTTCAGCAGGGTGCCACAGCGTGTCATCGCCTCGTCCCACGGGATCGGGCGATAGTGCATGTCGTCCGGCCCGGCGTAAACCGGCTGGACCAGCCGGCCCATCGCTTCCAGCTCCCGTGGCGTGAATTGCCTCAGTTCGTCGAACCCGTAGGTCGCAAAGAACCCCGCCGCGATCCGACCCTGCATGTCGGCCGCCATCGCCTGCATCGACTTCTTGCAGATTTCGGGGAACCGACCGGCCTCATCGACCATCCCGCCCGCCTGACCGCCCATACCCAGCGCGCAGGTCTTGCAGGCGTTGCGACTCGACAGCGCTTTCACGAACTTGACCAGCCCGCCCGACCGCCGCGCCGTCCGAAAAGCGTACTGAATGGCCGACCAACCGCCGCCCGACTTCACCTTGCCCATACGCTTCGCCTCATGAGGGGTCGGGGAGCTTGATCTCGCGGGGAGCCGCGGCACGCCGCGCCCCGTGACGGATGTGAAGGACGTAGACCGTTCGATTTCGGATCACGAACAAGATGCGGTATGCCCCAAAGAGCAATTGGCGGATCTCCTCCTCAAAGGCTTCGCCTTCGGGCGCCCTCGGGCACCGCCTGGGGAAGCGCTCCAAACTACGGATCGCCCTTTCGAGTCCGTCGTACCACTTGGCTGCATTGACGGGCGAGCTCCGTGCAAGGTAACGATAGATGACGTAGGCCTCCTGTTCCGCGGTGCGGGCGAATTCGACTTCGCACGTCATCTTGCCCGCGGGATACGCAGCTTCTGTCGCATTTCCGCCAACACACGCCGCCCCGGCTTGGTGCGCCCCGCGGTGACGTCGTCGAGTCCGCGCTGAATCCTCGCGATCGTCTCCGCCTGCTCTACGAGGTCGAGAAACTTCTGGTACGAAACGGGATCCTGCACGACGACGGCCGCCTTGCCGTGAACGGTCAGGATTTCGGGCCGCCCCTTCTTTCTCAATCGCTCGATATGTCCCTTATGGTTGCGCAGAAAGTCGGTCAGCGAATGGATGTCCGTAAACTGGATCATGGCTATCCTCTCTGATTATTCTCAGCTTTAAGTATGCCGCTTGCCGACCCCTCCGTCAAGCTCTTCAGGGATTCGTGGTCGGCAACGAGGAAATCGGGTGGTGGTCCGGTTGATCTTCTTGCCGGGGCGTGCCATGATGCCGTCCCGGCTCGGAGTACGGCGTGGCCCGACGACGATTCGACATCCCAACTTGGGCGCGGACGGCTTGCTTCTGGTCTGCGGCGAGCACTGTCGCAGCGCTCGCCCAAACCCCCGAACTCCGCCGCGAGCCGGACGCCTTCGTCAATCAACAGCGCGCCGTCGAGGAACGCCTTCGCCAGGACTTCGACGCCCAGATGGGCGCCGCGGGCAAGGCCGCCTTTGACTGGGGCGGGTGGTACACCTTCAACTTGTTCGTTTTCGACGATGGCGTGGAGAGTTCACGAACCCTCCGCCGCAGCGACCTGCGGCTCTGGGGAAGGCTCACACTCGATCACGGCGCCCACGAGTTCTACGCCCGCACCCGCCTGAGCTTGCTCGACTTCAACCACGGCGACTCCTACGACGGCAACGAGGACGACGTGGAAGGTCCCAACCTGGAACGCGGTTTCTACCGCTTCGACCTCGCCAAAGCCCTGGGTGCCACTGGCGGCTTGCTGCCCGTGCCGAATGATTCCAACGTTGTTCTCATGGCCGGGCGTGATCTGGTTCAGTTCGGGACCGGCTTGAGCCTAGCCGCACCGCTCGACCACGTGTCGTTGCGCGGCGTCTATCACGATTTCGAGTTGGCGACCCTGGCCGGCAAGACCGTCGGCAGCAGCCAGGACTTCGACCTCTCGCGGACCGCCACGCGGACCCGCCGCAATTTCCTCGGCGGGCAGCTCAAATACCTCGGCTTCGAGCGACACGAACCCTTCGCCTACGTCCTGTGGCAGCGCGATCAGAATCGCGAGGCGCGTTTTCACCCGTTCCAGCGCTTCGATTATGACTCGTTCTACTCCGCCCTCGGATCAACAGGTGAACTGACACAGCGTCTTCGCTATGAGACAGAGTGGGGATACGAGAGCGGCGAGAGCTTCGGTGACGGACGATTCCTTCGACGAAACGACATCGACGCCTGGGCGCTTCGCGCGGAGCTGGAGTACCTCTTCCGTGGCGATCACAAACCCCGGGCCTCGATCGAGTACCTCATCGGCAGCGGCGACTCGGGCCGCCTCGGCAGCCCCACCAACACCATCGGCGGGAACCACGGCGACTTCACCGACAAGAGCTTCGTCGGCTTCGGCTTCCGCGATACGGGCCTCTCCTTCGCGCCGCGCTATTCCAACCTGCACATGTGGCGGGTGGGCGGCTCGTTCTACCCCTGGCCTGGGCAGCAGCGGCTGCGGCGGTTGGAACTCGGCACGGACTGGTATCTGTACCAGAAGCACCACGCCTCCGCGGCCGTGTCCGATCCGACCGCTAATGTCGGCTCAGGCTACCTTGGGTGGGAGATGGACTACTACGTGAACTGGCGAGTCACGTCCGATCTCGCCTGGACGGCCCGCTTGGGGGCGTTTTTCCCCGGTGAGGCCTTCGACGACCGCACGACACGCACCTTCCTGTTGCTGGGCGTGGTCTGGAGCTTTTGATGGATTGTCGAATGTCGAATGTCGAATGTCGAATGCCGACGTCTTGCCGGCAGCGGCGGTCTGCGCCTCCCATTCGACATTCGACATTCGACAATCGACATTTCACCCCCGTGGTGGTCGGGGTGTTTCTCTTGATGGCACCGGGCCTAGTCCTGATCGGCTGCTCGGCTCCCCATCGGACCTACCAGCCCCCGCAAGCCCCATCGGCCCTCAACGACACGGCCTTCCTTCACTACCTCGCCACGGTCCCTACGGTTACGGTGGCCGAGGGGGTGCGAGCGGTCGGACTCCTCCTCGACCCCACGCCCGGGCCGGCTTCGTTCGACGACCAACGCCGTCGACTGGAAAAGGTCGGGGCCCTCAAGCCGGGTTGGGCGCTGGTACCAGAGGAGACTCTGGAGAAGGGGACGCTCGCGTTCATGCTGAGCGTGGTCTGCAAGACCCCGCGAAGCCTTCACGAGTCCGCGGCCACCCTCACGAGCCTGGGCGATCGGCGGTACGCCCTCAAGACTTGCATCGATGAGGGCTTGCTACCTTACGGCCTATCCCACGACCCCGTTACCGGCGGCGAGCTTCTTTCGGCGCTGTCCAGAGCCGAACGATATGGGCGAATTGCCGAGCGATAAAAAACGTAAACCTATGTATACAAACAAGTTATAGCACTTGTGTCGGGGCCAAACGCGCCGGCGGTGCGAGCATCTAGCCGAAGATTTTCCTTGCGAATCCCTTGACCGACAGCGGAAGGGCGTTCAGAATGCCCCGTTTTCCGGTGCCGACCATTGGAGGTTAGGGAATGAGTTTACATCGATCGCATCGCAAGCACATGGACCAGGTTGACGCCATCGAGACCAAGGCTCGCAATCGCGTTTTCAAAGATCGTGAACGTGCGCGGCGTGACGTTCGGATGGCTGAGGCCGTTCGAGCGGGCCGGCTGCCTTACCCGCCGGCGGTGATGAGCTGGCTCAGCCGGAAGCTCGACAAGGCGTCGACCAAGATCACCTCGGAGGACGTCAAGACCCTCCTCGTGTAGTCCGCAGCGAATGGAAGCGCTCGGGATCACCCGAGTGAAGTGTAGATTTGAAGAAGGCGGCCGGTGTTGAAGTCCACACCGGCCGTTTGTGTTATGTGCCGAGCATGTTCGACAGTTTGGGCCGCAAGTCCCCTACCCAGCCTGATGGGGCGAGAGATTAGTGAAGCGCAAGGGCGTCGTCGCGAGACGGCGTTCGAAGGGTGAACGCGGCCAAGGCGGAAACGTGAACAGGAGCGAACTCGCGTCCTCAAACGCGCCAACCTTCTCGGCGGAACATTTCTACGAGCGCGATGCACGGGACTCCAAGCGTCTTGCACACGTCGGGAATGCGAGGCTTTGACGGCTTTTGTTTTTCCGCGGTTACCACGGTAAGCTCTCGAACCTGCGCCAACGCGATCACGTACGGGTCGGCCGACCCGCCCATGAGGCTTTTTGTATTCGTGAGTGACCCAAAGCGATTGATGATCGGCACTGCTGCCGTCTGTAGATCCTCGTCGAGCGTAACGATCATCGTCGGCCGTGCCGAGACCCACTTGTGCAGCTCGTCGTCCTTTTTCTCCAGCTCGCGCTGCACTTCGTCAATCGCAAGTAGGTGCCCTCTGACAACCAGACCGTCGAGCCGACTCCACAGCGTGTCGAAGACGTCCGGCGGATAATACCTCACCCACGCATCCAGAAGAGCGCTCGTGTCCACACTGTAGCTCACGAAGGCCCTCCGATCGTTGGTCCCTCACGCACGGCTTCGCGGACGCGTTCCAACCACTTCAGGCGCAGGCCGAGGTACCCTGCAACATCACTTGAGGTAATGCGTTCGTCGTCGTAGGATTGCAGAACAAGGCGGGTGAAGAGCTTGCCGCGGGTTGTCCAGGCCATTGTGTACGGCAGAGCGAACCCGCCTTCGCGCGTTTCCGCGCGGCGTTGCCCGTGTTCTCGGGCATAATCCTGGCGCTTACGCTGATAGTACGCAAGAGGAACGCGGTCGAGGATCACTAGCCGCCTAAGCACGGCTTCCCTACTTGCGCCGTAACGTCGCGCGAGCCTTTCAAGAGCGTCATCCGGAAT
Source organism: uncultured Phycisphaera sp. (assembly GCA_964421865.1). Lineage (GTDB taxonomy): Bacteria > Planctomycetota > Phycisphaerae > UBA1845 > UBA1845 > SBAX01. The sequence continues at coordinate 14,390 of CAYQZH010000042.1, forward strand.
CGCCGACGCGCGTCTACGTGGCACCTCCGGCTCTTGCAGAAGCGATGCGGCGGGAAGCAACGTCGCCCCAGCGATATAGTTGCAGAAAACCTCAGTTCGCTGAATGTCCGTCTGCGGTCCGCGCTCCTCAAAGACGCACAAACCCCCGCGATTCAACATGATGTGAGCGAGTTCGTGCAATAAGGAGAACGTCCGTGCCGCCGGTGCATCCTGGATGTTCAGGACGACCGCGGGTAGCGGTCGTTCAGAGATCGAGAACCCCCTCATTTCCTCAACTTCCACGTCTCGGGCCTGAAAGACGAGCACTCCGGCGCTCTCCGACGCGTCGCGCCAAAAGTTGAATGCCACGCGCGGGTCGCCCCCCGCAGGCGTCTTGCCCGCGATAAGTGCGTTGCGAAGGCGCTGCCCGACTTGCTCCGGGTCATCGCTGACTTTTACGCTGAGCGAGAATTCGGGCGGGTGCTCATCGAGTTCGTCGAACAGGTCGATCGCGGCCTCGCGCCGGTCGCGGGCATCGCGAATGACAAACCGAAGGGACGACGACAACGGCTCGACTGCCTTCGGGTCGAAGCGCCGAAAGTCGCTAGGTAGCGCTTCATCGGGCGGGGGTTTCTCCAAGAAGAACACGGGCAATGACCGCTTGTAAACGTCGGCCAACTTCCGAAGCTGGGTGATCGAGGGTTGCTGCTCGCCTCGCTCCCAGCTCTCAAGACGGTCGGACGAAGCTCCGACCTTCCGCGCAGCCTCGTCCGCGTCCAGACCAGCCGTACGCCGCGCCCAAAGAAGCACACTAGGATTGGCAAGTGCCCTAACCCGCATCGTCGTCGCATTGTATCACAAACGCCGGGAGGCACTCACTTGATGGCCCTGGAACTCGACGCAAAGCATATTAGGCGATCGCCCCGTCGCAACAAGGTGTTTCCCATCCGTCCGACCGGTGTGCGCCCTGGAATCGTGGATATCGGGCTGAATCCGCTGCGTCATCTGGACGCAGTGGAAGCGCGGCACGACACGGTACGGGCAGCGTCGGACGCGCGGTTCGAGCAACTCGGACTCCCTCGACTCGGTGTTTCGAGGGCCACATAACGTTCCGAACCGCCGTGTACGCACCCGTACGCACGGCGGTGTGACAGGGAAAGCCCGCCAGGGCCTACCTATGTCGATTCCGTGATGTCAGACCAGCATGACAGCGTTGGACTTCGGGTCGTAGGCATCGCGAAGGGCATCGCCGATGAAGTTCAGGGCGAGCAGTGTAAGCACAAGAATTCCACACGGAAAGACAATCAACCACCAATAGCCGACGAAAGTGTTGACGGCCTCGACGCCGTCGGCGGCGAGCCGCCCCAGTGAGGGCGTCGGCTGCTGGATTCCGATTCCGAGGTAGCTGAGGAACGACTCCTGAAGCATGGCCTGGGGAACCACCAAGGTCGCGTAGACCGCGATCGGCCCGACCAGGTTGGGGAGCAGGTGCCGGCGGAAGATCTGAAACGCCCCCGCGCCCGCCGCTCGCGACGCCTCAACGAAGGGTTGACTGCGGAGCGACAGCACCTGGCCGCGGATCACGCGGGCCATGGTCAGCCAACTCACACCGCCAATGGCCAGCAACAGAACGACCAAATCGGCCCCGCGCGTGTGTCCGCCGAACAGCACCGTCAGCGGACGAGTCAATCCGACCTTGAGCAGGATCACCATGAGGATGTAGGGCAGTCCGTAGAGGACGTCGACGATCCGCATCATGATGAAATCCAACCGTCCCCCGATTAACGCGGCGGCCGCGCCCCAGGTCGTGCCGATGCCGACGGCCATCGCGGCGGCGGCCAAGCCCATCGCTAGACTGACCAGGGCCCCCGGCAGCACGCGATACAACAGGCTTCTTCCGAGGTCGTCGTGTCCGAACCAGGACACGGCGCGATGCGCCGCCCGAGCCGCGGGCTTCAGCCCGCGCGCCCCCTCTTCGTAGCGTCCATACGCCACGACCGGTCGCAAGGACGGCGCATGGCGGACGGCCGTGTCCAGCTCCTGCACGTTGTACCAACGCAACGACAGCGGAAGCGTGCCAATGCTTGTCACCAGCAAGAGGCCCACCCAAAGCGCGCTGATCCGCGCGACAAGACGACCGCGCGGGCGTAAGCCCGCCGCTCGGCGGACGTCCTCCGATCCGGGCGGCGTCTCGCGGCGCATCACACGGCCCCCGAAATCCGCGGATCGACCCACGCGTACGCCACGTCGATCACCAGGTTGAACACCACCAGCATCGCCGCGAACACCAACACCGTGCTGAGGATCAAGCCGGGGTCGCGGTTCAAGGCGGCATTGACGAAGTGCTGGCCGATGCCGGGCACGCCGAAGACCTTTTCCACGACGAATGAACCGGTCATGGCCTGCGCCGTCGCCGGTCCCAAGTAGCTGAGCACGGGCAGCAAGGCCGGTTTCAGGGCATGTTTCCAGACCACGGTTCGAGGCGGCAGTCCTTTGGCGAGGGCCGTGCGGATGAAGTCGCTGCCCAGCACGTCCAGCATCCCCACCCGCGTCAGGCGGGCGATGTAGGCCACGAACGGCAACGAGAGCGTCAGCACGGGCAACGGCAGATGGGCGAGCGTCCCCCAACCGCCCACCGGCGCAATCCCCATGTACACCGCCAAGAGCGCCAAGAGCGCCGTTCCAATAACGAATGTGGGAACCGATATTCCTAGAAGCACCATCGCCAGCGCGGCCGCATCGAGCCAACCGCCCCGCTTGACGGCCCCGAGCACGCCCAACGGCACTCCCACCATCACGGCGACGAGGATGGCCAGGAACCCAATCAGTACCGAGACCGGCAGCGCACTGGCGATGATCTGATTACACGTCCACTCGTTGTAGCTGAACGTCGGGCCGAAATCCAAGCGCACGGCGCCGGCCAGGAACTCGCCGAAGTAGGCCCAGTTGTTGTCGACGTGATAGCGGGCGCGGAGGGCTTGTTCGGCCTCCGGCGGCATGTTGCGCGAACCGGTCTGAAACGGGTTCCCCGGAATCGACACCACCATGATGAAGGTGACGGTGTAGACGCAGGCGACGGTGATCAGACCGGCGATGACCCTGCGGAGTATGCGGGCGATCATCGCTCGATGGTGACGTAACGAAAGGGAAACCACAAGCGGGCGTTGGGGAAGAGGCCTTTCGTGTGCGGTTTGACCGCCACCGTCTCCGAGTAGTGCAGGAGGGGGAGAATCGGACAATCCTCCTCGACGATGATCGCCTCCGCTTGTCGTAGAAGATCGGCTCGCGCCGCGGGGTCGGTCGCGACGCCGGCCGCGACCAACAATTCGTCGTATCGCGGATTTGAGTAACCGCTGTCGTTGTTGCCGTTGCCGGTCCCCAGGCAATCCAAGAAGGTCGTCGGGTCGTTGTAGTCCGCGTACCAGTTGCCCCGCGCGATCATGAACCGCTGATTGGCCTTTTCCTCGGCAAAGGTCTTGCTCTCCTGACTGCGAAGCTCGACGCGGACGCCGAGTGCTTCCTCCCACATCCGCGCAACCGCTTGGCACAGCCGTTCATCGCTGGGTACATACAACAGTTCGACCGGTCCCAGTCCCGCGCCTTCGGCGTAACCGGCTTCCACGAGCAGCCGTCGTGCCTCATCGACATCGCGAGGCAATCCGTTCGGGGGGACATAGCCCGGCATCGCGCCGGGTGGGACGAACGAATGCGCCACGCTGTCGCCGCGCTTCAGAACATTCTCGACGATCCGCTGCTTGTCGACGGCCAGACTGAACGCCTTACGCACACGGACGTCGACGAAGGGATTAGCCCGACCGCCGACGACCGGGGCTTTGCAATTGAAACTCAGAAAATACGTCGCCGAGAGCACGCAGGAATGGAGATCCGGTCGCTCGCCGGTGCGGGCGAGCCGGGCGATCTCGTGATCGTAGGGGACGCTCATGTCGGTGAGGAAGTCCACGTCGCCTGCCTCGTAGGCCATGATCGAAGCGCTGACGTTGTCGTATTCCAGCATGTCGATGGTGCGGCATCGGACCTGATCCGCCGCTCGAAAGTACGGATTCACCCGCAGCCGCGCCCGTCGCTTGAACGTCCAGTCGGCGAGCATGTACGGACCGTTCGTGACCAGCCCCGGATAGTCATTGCGACGGTAGTCGGGCTTGGTCCACTGCGGGTCGTAGACGACCAATCCCTCGGCGGTGATGGGCGATCCCCCCTCCCGCTCACGAAGCCGCTCAATGCTCTCGTGGCAGGGAAGGAACGTCGGAAAGGCCGTCAAGTCGAGAAAGTACGGGCAAGGGCGCTTCAACCGCACCTCCAACGTGCGATCGTTCAAGGCCTTTACGCCGACGGTCTCGAAGCGCGTTTCCAGGTCCGCGGCGTGTGTGGCCCGCATCGTTCGCCCGCTGTTCAGGTTCTTCAGCCCCGCCAGCGCCGCGGCCGCTTCGTTTCGCCATTGCACGTACTCCGCGGCCCCGGCGATGTGATCGGTGAAGAGGAACGTATAGTCCGCCGCCGTCCCCGGCTCCATGCCCCGCCGCCATCCGCGAATGAAATCCCGGGCCGTGACCGAGTCGCCGTTCGACCACCGGGCGTCGTCTCGGAGGGTGAACGTATACACGAGTCGATCCGGCGAAATGCTCGGCGGGAAGACGGCCGCACCGCCGATGGGTTCAAGAGTCTGTGGATCCCAAGTCGTGAGACCTTCCCAGATGTTGAGGGCCACGCGGATGTCCTGCGTCCAACTCATCCGCGCGGG
>CAYQZH010000043.1:0-7892 GCA_964421865.1 uncultured Phycisphaera sp.
TGTCGGCCTGGATGTTCTTCATGCGGTAGTAGTCCATGATGCCCATGTGTCCGCTACGGAACGCTTCGGCCATGGCCTTGGGAATCTCCGCTTCGGCGAGGGTGACCAGGGCGCGGTTCTCCTCGATCTTCGCCTTGTTCTCGGCGGCGAGGGCCATGGCCATGGCGCGGCGTTTTTCGGCCTCGGCTTGGAACCGGCGTTTATCAGCCTCGGCCTGATCGGCCTGGAGCTTGGCCCCGATGTTCTCACCCACGTCCACGTCGGCGATGTCGATGGAAAGAATCTCGAACGCCGTGCCCGAGTCGAGCCCTTTAGCAAGGACGGCCTTGCTGATGCGGTCGGGGTTCTCGATCACTTCCTTGTAGGAATTGGCCGACCCTATGGCGCTGACGATGCCTTCGCCGACGCGGGCGATGATGGTCTCCTCCGTCGCCCCGCCGATGAGCTGTTTGATGTTCGTCCGCACGGTAACGCGGGCTCTGGCCTTGAGCTGAATGCCGTCCTTGGCCACCGCGTCGATCGTCGCCTTGCCTGCTTCGGTCCGCGGGCTGGGCACGTCGATGACCTTGGGGTCGACACTGGTCTTGACCGCGTCGGTGATGTCGCGTCCCGCAAGGTCAATGGCGCAGGCCTTTTTCCAATCCAAATCCAGGACCGCGCGGTTGGCGGCGATCATCGCCCGCGTGACGTTGGGTACTCGGCCGCCGGCGAGGTAATGGCTCTCCAGATCGTTGGTGGAGACGGTCGAGATGCCCGACTTCACCAGTTGGATTTTGCAGATCACCACGGTTTGGGCGTCGACTTTCCGCAGGCGCATCCCGATCAGGTCGAACATGCCCACGTCGGCGTTGCTCATGAACGCTTGCAGCCACAGGCGGAAGAACTGAGCGACCACCAAGAGCATCGTCAGGAGAACCAGGCCGAGGATGACCCAGGCGACCATCCAGATCGAGCCGGTGATCTGCCCTAACCACGAAGCCGGGATTGCAAGCATGATCTAAAGCCTTTCGCGATGTAGCGCCACCCCTTGTGGGTGGCGGGGAAGCGAACGGCGCCGCCCACGAGGGACGGCGCTACACGTTACCAACGAACACCTAGGCTTTCCTCTCCTGGACGGCCAGTTGACCGCCGACCACTCGCAGTCCTTCCACGGCGACGCCGGCGTCCAACATGCCGAACTCGGCCACACAGGATACGCGCCGCCCGTTGAACTCGCAAATCCCCACGGGACGCAGGGTAGACAAGGAGCGGCCGGTCTGCCCGACATAACGACTGATTTCCTCCACCGGTACGCTGGTGTCCCGGGGTGTCAGCACGGGGTTGGGCGGGGCGATCCTCCTACCCACCCACGTCCGAGGCCAGATTTTGATCGCCGCCACCGCGAACACGGGCAAACCGACCAGGCACGCGATGACGGATATCGCCCCGGCCTTCTCCCCGCCGTAGCGGAACGTCTGGACAACGCCACCGACGAGTAGGGCGACCCCGACGAAAGTCAATACCCCGTGCGAGGGGATGAACAGCTCGGCGAGCAGAACCAGGGCGCCGGCGCCGAACAAGAGCGCGATGATGGTCACTTCGGACATCGAGGAACCCCTTCCCGCTCTATCGCTTCAGCGCCCGCACGACGACGCGGTTGCCGCGACGCTCGATCACTTCGATCGGGCAGTTCACCTCAAGGAGTTCGCCCTGCGTGACCACGTCCACGAGCATGGACCCAAAGCGGGCCTTCCCCGCCGGTCGCAAGGTGCCCTCCGCCTGCCCGATATCCCCGACCCGGGCCATTCCGATGTACGGGTCTTCCACCGCCACCTGCGACGGAGTCGGATTGGCCGGGACCAGTTTGTTGAAGATCGGAATCCGCGGGAGGAACCGGCTGAGCATCAGCATTCCGATCAACGACGCCATCATCGACGACACCAAAGTGACGACGGCCAGCTTCAGCCCTTCGATCGTGGTCGGTAGGGCCGGGAAAAGCTGCGGGAAGGTCCGACCCGGCTCGTCGGGGATGAAGGTGGCGATCAGTCCCGTCAGAACCATCATCACGCCGCTGATGCCGGCGACGCCGAAACCGGGAATGACGAACAGCTCGAGACCAATCAGCAACAGTCCGGCGAGGATGAGCACAATCTCCCACACGTTGGCCAGCCCGGTGACGTAGGGTGCCCCGACGAACACCGCCAAAGCGATCAGGGCGACCAGACCCGCCAGACTGAGGCCCGGCGTATGAAACTCGACGTAGCCCGCCAGGAAAATGACCACCAGCAGGAACCCGCGTACGTAGAGCGAGGTCAGCCAAAGGGCGAGCGACTCGGACCACAGCGGCCTTAACCGGATCAGCGTGCCCAGGCCGTACCGCGCCCGCAGGTCGCCCTCATCCGTCACGATGCCCTTGCTGAATCCGAAGGCGATCGCCTCGCTCGGCGACATCTCCAGGAGTTGGTCGTCGTGCACGATCGGCTGCAACGTCGGGACCTCCATATCCAACACCGGGTCGTAAAACCTCTGCACCAGCTTCCATTCGGGTTCCGGAGGCGGGGCGACGTCAACATTCTCGGCGCTCGTCGCGGTGCTGGGCTTGTCCTCACCCAAGCGTTTGATCTTCTCGTCACGAAACACGAACTCGCGCTCCCCGGTCTTGACGTTTTCGAGCCACCAGACTTCGCGTTCGGGGATGACCAGGGCCTCGCAGAGGGCCTGACTGTAGCCGTTCTTTCGCGCCGAGGTACGGAAGTCGTGGAGCACGGGGGTGTACGCCTTCGCCCGGAGATCCTCCGGCACCGCCGTCACGCCCGTCGGGCCGCCCATGATGACCTGCGAGTCGCCGATCCGCGACGATCGGGCCATCACGATCTCATCGCACGCCATGGCCACCAGAGCGCCGCCCGAATGGGCGTTGGGGTTCACCCAGGCGACGGTCTTGACGTCGGTGAGACTGCGGATGAGGTCGGCGATGGCGATGGAGCTGGTGACCAACCCGCCGGGGGTATCCATGTCGAGAATGATGACTTTCGCCCCTTGCGTGCGTGCCATGTCGATGCGCCGCTTGAGACTCTCGACCGTCACGTCGGTGATCTCGTCGCGCAGGGGGAGAATCGCCGCTGTCGTGTTGCCCACTGGAGCGGTCGGCTCGGGGCCGGCCAAAACAAAAGAAGGCGCTACACCTGACAGCACGATGACGACGCTTGTTAGGCGAAGGCCGACCGCCGAGTTCCGTTGGCGAGGTCGATGGGTCATGGTTGAAGCCTCACGTCCGGCGCAAGAAACCACTTGCCCCTGATGACGCCCTGTCTAATTCTACTACCCTCCGTTATCGGCGGCAAGTTGCAACCGCGTGTGAGATTGTAACCGTTACCCTGGTTCCCAAGGCGTCCATCGCGGCGTCGCGGCATCAACCGGCGGAAGCCGCTGTGGAAATCCGGCTACGGCTCGACGTTCGCCACCACTCTATCGTACGGCGCAGGCCTTCTTCCAGGTCCACGTTCGCACGCCAACCGAGCAGCTTTTCGGCACGGGTGGTGTCCAGCCGACGCCTCGGCTGACCGTCCGAGCGCCGGGCGTCCCAGACAATCTTCCCGTTATACCCGCACAGCCGCGCGATGAGCGCCGCCAAGTCACCGATGGTGATCTCCCTCCCGCTGCCAAGGTTGATCGGTTGCGAGTCGTTGTGGACTTCAGCGGCGGTAATGATCGCTTCCGCAGCGTCCTCGACGTACAGAAACTCGCGACTGGCCTTGCCCGTGCCCCAGCATTCGACAAGGTCGCGCCCTTGGTCGACGGCGTCGCAGAACTTGCGAATCAGGGCCGCGATGACGTGCGACGATTGCAAGTCGAAGTTGTCCCCCGGCCCATAGAGGTTCACGGGGATTAGGTAGACGCCGTTGAAGCCGTACTCCCGACGGTAGGCGTCCAACATCACACCCAAGGCCCGCTTGGCGACGCCGTACGGCGCGTTCGTCTCTTCAGGGAAGCCCGCCCACAGGCTCTCCTCCCGGAAGGGTAGGTCGCAGAACTTGGGGTACGCGCAGACCGTGCCGACCTGGACGAACTTCCCGAGGCCGCGCTTCCGTGCTTCTTCGATGAGGTTCAACCCCATGGCCATATTGGCGTAGAAGAACCGACCGGGATGCTCCTCATTGGCCCCGATTCCGCCGACCTCCGCGGCCAGGTGAATGACGATGTCCGGGCGGGCCGCATCGAACAACCGCCCGACCGCGTCCGCCAGGGTCAGGTCGAAGTCGCGTTTCCGTGGAACGAACGGCTCGCGCACGCCGCGTTCGCGCAGCTGGGCGCAAACGACCCGCCCCAGAAACCCGGCCCCGCCCGTCACGCAGATTCGTTGATGCGTCAATGATGCCACGGTCTGTCACTCATTGTCTGTTGCGCCACGCCTTGCGGGCGGCGCTACGCTTCGCCGGGAGTATTATCGGCCGCCCCGCCGACTCCGCCCAGAAAAACGCCGGCGACCCCGCGCCTAGTCCTCCTGCGAGACAACCACACGACCACCCTTGACCACCGTCCGTACGCAGTTTCGCCCCGGTTCGTATAGCCAGCGCTCGACGGCCGGCACATCCAGAACGACCAGGTCCGCCTGCATTCCGACGCGGATCGCGCCGAGGCGATCGTGACGGTTCAGGGCGGCGGCGGCGTTGGCCGCCGCCGCGACGACGGCTTCCATCGGCGTCATCCGCATCTGCGTGCAGGCGATGGACATCACCAACGGCAACGACTCGACCATCGAGGAACCGGGGTTGTAGTCGGTGGCCACCGCGACGGGCAGATCGGCCTCGATCAACCGGCGGGCCGGGGCGTGTTCGACGCCCAGAAACCACGAGCATCCGGGAAGCAGGATGGCCACGCATCCCCCCTTCTTCATGGCGGCGATTCCCGCGTCGTTGATCTTCTCCAAGTGATCGGCGGAGATCGCGCCCATCTCGCCCGCCAGCGCCGAGGCGCCCATCGGCGTGATCTGATCGGCGTGGAGCTTGGCCCGCAGCCCGAAGCGCTTCGCTGCCGTCAGGGCCCTTCTTGACTGCTCGAGGGTGAAGGCCGTGGTTTCACAGAACACGTCGCAGAACTCGGCAAGCTCCTCGTCGCGCAGGCGTGCCAGAACTTTGTCATCGAACACCGTGTCGAGATAGGCGTCGGGACGTCCTTCGAACTCGCGTGGCGTGGTATGGGCAGCGAGGTAGGTCGGGACCAACTCGATCGGCTGCAACGTTCGCAACCGGCGGACGGCCTCCAACATCTTGATCTCATCAGCGACGGCCAGACCGTACCCGCTCTTGATCTCGACCGTGGTGACGCCGTTGTGCAGCATTCGTTCCAGTCGCGGCAGGGCAAGCTCGACCAAGACCTCCACGCTCGCGCGACGAACGGCGTCTACGGTAACGCGAATTCCGCCGCCCGCTTGGGCGATCTGGGCGTAGCTCCTCCCCTCGATGCGTTGAACGAACTCCGCCTCGCGCGTTCCCGCGAAGACGGCATGCGTATGACAGTCGATCAGTCCGGGCAGCACGCACCCGCCGCGGGCGTCGATGGACTCGCAACCCGACGGGGCGTTCAGGTCCGCCTCCCGTCCAAACCAGGCGATGCGGTCGGCTTCAATCACGACGGCGGCCGAGGGGATGCGATCGACCGTCCGCATGGATCGTCCGCCGACCGGACCGGGCGGCACCACGACCAGTTCGCCGATATTCCGAACCACGACCATGCGGATTCGCCGGATCATAGAGCCGTCCCGCATTCCGGACAGAGGCCGGAGACGTTCCCGGTCAGGTTATATCCGCATTCGAGACATTCGTTGCGCCCTTTGCGACCTGCTCGTCGCCGCTCACGGATCGAGTCGCGGATCGGCGGGATCATCAACAGGATTGCGATCCCCCAGACCGGCAGACGAACGTAGCTCGACTCGACGCGCCACGGTGGCCCTCGAAAAACGCGGGGAGGGAGGGGCTGCGGGCCGATCTTCAGCCGCCACCCGCCGCCGAGGGGTGGGACGCTGTGGCGATTGCCAATGGTGATGGGAACGCGGAAGACCGGCGGCGCGGGCGGACCATACACCCCATCGTCAGGCAAGGGCGAGAGGCCGGACTGCGACGCCACGAAGAGGATCGCCTGGTATTCCGCCGCCTCCACGCGAATCGGCTCGATCGGCGAGTGGAACCAAAACAGCCGAACGCGGCCGTCGTAGAAATGCAACACGAACACGTCATGATCGAAGCAGGATAGCCTCATCGAAGGGATGATGAGGTAGCTGCACGCCCCGGCCACCGCCAGTGCAGCCCCGAGGAGTGCACATCCCCCCGCGACGATTCGGCGTCTCATACCGCCATTATAGGGTGACATCCGGCTTCAGAGTGCATACGAAAACCCCTCTCCCCTTTTCCCTTTTGGGGGAGAGGGCAGGGTTAGGCGGACCCGCCGCATGAATGCCGCGGCTCGGGCGAGGTCAACGCGCCGTCAGGCTCTTCGGGCCGCGAAGCTCCGGCAGCGGCGGCAGCTTGGGCATCGGACGATTTTTGAACTTCTCGTAGCTCTCCGTTTGCATACTGGTCAGCTCAATCGGCCGGCCGTCGATGAACATGTGCGTCACCTGGGCGACGGTCTGGATCGGGGTATCCGTGGTGACGATCAGGTCCGCCCGCTTGCCCGGCTCGATCGAGCCGACGCGATCGGCAATTCCAAGAATATCGGCTGCTCCGAGGGTGAGGGCGTACTCGCCCCGCTCGCGAGGCAATCCGTGGGCGACGGCCATCCCCACGATGGTCCCGAGATCGAAGGCGCTCGAAGCGCTCTCGCTGCCGAAACAGAAGCGCACACCGGCCCGATCCAGCTCACTCGCGCAGCGATACACCGAGTCCCACGTCTCAGACTCGCCCCGCGGATAGCTCAACACCGTTCCCAAGATGACCGGGATGTCCTTCTGCTTGAGTACGTCGGCGAGCTTCCAGGCCTCGTCGCCGCCGCTAAGGACGCACTTGAGCTTGTGTTTCTCCGCGAATTCGAGGGTATCCAGAATGTGCTTGTAGCTCGCGGCCCCGAATACAACCGGCCTTTCGCCGCGCACATAGGGGATCATTGCCTCGAGGGCGAGGTCCACGTCGTAACGAATCTTGGGGTCCGTCGCCGCAAGCTGTTTGACCTCCGCGTAATGTTTGGCCTTGGCGATGTAATCCTCCAGTTGCTTGAGCGCCTTCTTGTGCTCGTCGGTTTGCTTCTTCTTGGCCTCTTTGTCCTCGGGAAGATGAACCGGCAGACTCGGCACGCTCATGTGCAAGCCGTAAGCGTCCACCACCAGCATTTCCGGGGCGGTCCAGCCGTCGAGATGAATGACCGCGCTCTGTCCGCTGATGCGTCCCCCGGAGGGTCTCGCCAACGCCGTGGTGATCCCCACCGTGCGGGCGATGCGAATGTGCGCGCTGTGCGAGTGAACCGCGCCGGCGGCCTTGAGCTGCGGATTGAACGTGCCGATTTCGCTGAAGTCCCGCGTGGAACGAAGCGAGTCGATCTCGTTCAAACCAAGAATGCTGCTCGCGTCGATCAAACCCGGATAGACGTGTAATCCCGATCCGTCGATCACGCCCGCGCCGGGTGGAACCGTGGCGTCGGGGCCGACGGTCAGAATCTTGTCTTCCAAGATTACGACCGTGCCCTTTTCAATCACCGGCCCGCTGATGGGATGAATCGTCGCGCCGACGATGGCGTACGCTCGGTGCGGAGTCTGCGGGATCGTGCGATCGACCGATGGGGGACCGACTTTCCAGTCGGTCAGCGGTTCCACCGGATCGGGTCGCGCATCCTCGAAATAGACCTCCCCGTCGATCAGCGTCATGACGCACTTGCTGAACGTATTGAGCGGGTGGCCGTTGAAGATGGCCAGGTCGCCGTCC
>CAYQZH010000043.1:7902-19100 GCA_964421865.1 uncultured Phycisphaera sp.
CAGCCTCGCGGCCGCCGTCCTTACCGACCTCGATGCTGCCAATGCGATCGTCGATCTGCAACTGCCTCGCCGGGTTGAGTGTCACCAAGCGTAGGGCCTGGTTTTCGTCCAGCCCGCCCCATTTGATGCACTTGGCCGCCTCCTGATTGAGATAGCGGATCGTGTTGGCCGAGTCGGAGTTAAGCGACGCGTTGACGCCGTGTTGAGTCATCAGGGCCGCGTTGAAGGGAATGGCGCCGTAGGCTTCGACCTTGTACGCCCAGTCGTCGGCGAACGTGGACGCCCCGCAGCCGTGCCGGGCAAGCTCCGGCGCGACGCGGTACCCTTCGAGCACATGGTGCAGCGTCCCGATGCGGATGCCGTATTCTTCGGCAACGGCGAACAGCCGGAGAATCTCCTCCGAGCGGTAACAGTGGCTATGGACGGTGAGCTTGCCGGACAGCACGTCGGCGAGGGCTTCGAGCCGCAGGTCCTTCCGCGGCGGCGGCAAGTCCTGACCCGATTGCGATTGCCGGTTGTAGTCGTCCCACTCCCGTTCATACTTCTTCGCGGCTTCGAAAGCGGTGCGGATCGTCGCCTCCACGCCCATCCGCGTGTTGGGATAGCGTTTTCCGAAACTCTCGAAGAAATTGGCTTGGGTCACGTTTTCGCCGAGGGCGAACTTAATGGTCCGCGGGGCGTCGGCGATCACCATCTCCGAGACCGGGCGCTCGTACTTCAACTTGAAGATCACGTTCTGCCCGCCGATGGGGTTGGCCGAGCCGTGCATCGCGTGGTGCGTAGTCACTCCGCCTGCGACGGCCCGATAGATCGAGACCGCGTGGGGATCAATCGTGTCGGCGATCCGCACCTCGGCGCTGATCGCCAGCGTACCTTCGTTGACCCCGTCGATCGCCAGGTGCGAGTGCGGATCGACGATCCCGGGAATGACGTATCGCCCCGTCGCGTCGATCACGGTCACGCCGTCCGGTGCCGTCAAGTCGGGCCCGATGGCCGCGATTCTTCCGTTGCGAATCAACACCGACCCGTTCGGGATCGTCGGACCCGAGACCGGTATGACGGTCGCGTTCTTTACCAATACGCTGCCGCCGGTCTTGGTCTTGGGGATTCGATCGTTCTTGAGTTCGACGGCCCAGGTCGGTCCTTTGTCCTCTTTCTCATCGGGCGCAGCGGCCTCGCGGCCCTTTTCCTCAGCCTTCGCGGTTGACGTATCCGCCGACTTCCCACTCTCGCCTTCGTCGGCCTTTCGATCCTTGTCGTCCTTCTCCTTCTCGTCCTCGGCTTCGATCTCGATTTTCTTGCCGTCGATGAACACGAACTTCACCTTGCCGGCCTTATCCGACAGTGGCTTGGTCATCACCGTGACGTTGGCGACATAACCGGGGGCGATCGCACCGAGTTGGCCCTTCATGCCCAGTATTTCCGCCGCATTCGTCGTCAATGCCGCCAGCGCCGCATCCTCGGGCAGGCCCTTTTCGATCACCATCCGCAGACTGTCCATGAACTCCGAGACCTTTTTGAACGGACGAGTGGTAAACGCAAACGGCACGCCGGCCCCGTGCAAGCGGATCACGTTGGCGACTTGTTCTTCCCAGAGCCGGCGTTGTTCCTTGCGAAGCCTCAGGGGTTCGTAAATCTTCTCTTCCTTCTCTTCCTTTTTGGATTCCTTCGCCTCGGCGCCTTCCTTCGACTCCGGCGCGGCCTCCGCCGAGTCGGGCGCTTTGGCGTCGGGTTTCTTGGCCTCCGATTTGGGCTTCTTTTTGCCGTACTCCGGCTCCTCGTCGAACTTGAGGCTGACGATGAGCGGCACACGCCCGGCCTTGAGGCGATCGATCACTTTCCACGCCTCCTTTGCTCCGGTGATCGCCACATCGAGCTTGAACTCGGCGGTGAGGTTCAGCGCCCGGAGGATTTCATTGTCCGTGTTGGCCTCAAAGAAGATGCGTTGCGACCGTCCCAACATCGGCTGGAGCGCATCCAAGGCCGCGTCGGTCGGCGGCCGCGTGCCGTTGCTCGGATGACGCTCGAAGTACTTCTGGAGCTTGGCGTGTCGCCGCGCATCCAGAAGGACCTGCCGGAACTGGGCGAAGGTGCCGAGGATCGTCCGTGGGTACTCGCCCGGCTCGCCGATGGTGAACGAACCATGCTGGGCCACGTCGGAGAGGAGCACGGCGCGGCGGATGGGATCGTTCGACAGACTCACCAGGTCGCTGCTTCCGCCCAGCAGTCCGTCCCGCGGGGCGATGAGGGCCGCGGTGAATCCGATCGCCCGATGGGCCTCACGCTGCTTGTCGTCCGGAACATACTGCTCGATGGCCCGGATTTGCGGGCGGATGCCTCGGCGGTCCGCAAAACGGGTGGCCGGCAGCGGTCCCTCACGCGGGTCGGGGTTGAGGTCCTCCGTTCGTTCGCGTTCTTCCTTGGTCCGCTCCTTTTCGGGGATGCCCAGGTTGGTGTGGGCATCGATGAAGCCAGGATAGGCGATGAGACCGGACCCATCGATGCGTTCGGCCTCCGGCGGGATGCCGACGTCGGTCCCGACGGCTGCGATTCGACCATCGACCATGACGATCGTACCCGACTCGATCGTCGCGCCCGTTCCGGTGACGATCTTCACCCCAGTCAGTGCGATGGGCGTTTCAAAGTCGGCCCGCGCCGCGCGACCGACGAGCGCGGCTGAAACCAAGAATAGGACAAGGGTGCGGACCGACCGGCTGTTACGTCCGTTTTCCACGATCGTCATTCTTCTATGAATGGGCGCGTACGCGAGAGCTAAACACCCGGTACGTAAAGGGCAAGGCGTGCGGCGACCGGCCGCGTCCCAGGCCGAGCAGTGTAAGGACTGCCCAACGCCGTGTCGATAACCGATCCTTCGCCGCTCAGGACAAGGCGGGAAACCCAATCCGACTACGGACGGGACAAGTCGGGGACGCTGTGTTAGAACTTGTCAACAACGCGGCTCGCGGAAGTCGCGAACGGACGGAGCGCAGGCATGGCCGACATCTTGGTAACCGGCGGAGCGGGATTCATCGGCTCACACCTGGCGACGCGGTTCGTCGAGCTGGGCCACCGGGTCCGCGTCTTCGACAATTTCTCGACGGGACACCGATCCAACCTGTCACACCTGGGCGGGCGGGTCGAATTGATCGAGGCGGATCTGCGTGACGCGGCGGCGTGCGTGAACGCGTGCGCGGGGATCGAGTTCGTCTTCCATGAAGCCGCGCTGGGGTCCGTACCCAAGTCCGTCGAGGATCCGCAGACCAGCCATGACGTAAACATCAACGGGACGTT
The DNA here is from genome assembly GCA_964421865.1 of uncultured Phycisphaera sp. Classification (GTDB taxonomy): domain Bacteria; phylum Planctomycetota; class Phycisphaerae; order UBA1845; family UBA1845; genus SBAX01. The sequence continues at coordinate 11,194 of CAYQZH010000043.1, forward strand.
CAACATTCTTCGGGCCGCGGTAGGACAAAAAGTCCGGCGTTTCATCTACGCGGGGAGCAGCTCGGCCTACGGCGACACGGACGAATCGCCCAAGCATGAAGGAATGCGCCCGCGACCGCTCAGCCCCTACGCCGTACAGAAGCTCACCGGCGAAGAGTACGCCCGCGCGTTCCACGTTTGTTACGGGTTGGAAACGATCACGCTGCGATATTTCAACGTGTTCGGGCCGAGGCAGGACCCCAAGAGCCAATACGCGGCGGCGATCCCCGCGTTCGTCAGTACGATCCTGCACGGGCAAGCGCCCACCGTATATGGCGATGGAGAGCAGTCGCGGGACTTCACCTACATCGACAACGTGGTCGACGGGAACATCGCGGCGATGTCCGCGAAGCTTGTCCTGAGTCTCGAAGGAAAGGCGTGCGGCGAGGTGGTGAACGTCGCGTGCGGCGGGCAGATCACCGTGAACCAGGTGATCGCGGCCATCAACAAGGCGCTGGGGACAAACGTCCGACCGCGATACGTCGATCCACGACCCGGCGACGTACGACATTCGTGCGCCGACGTGCGTTTGGCAACGACGCTCCTGGGGTACCGTCCGAAGGTGTCCTTCGAGGACGGTCTGCGCCGCGCAATCGACTACTATCGCTCGATCGCATGACCGCCGATGGCCAACCCGTTCCGCCGCCGCAACCACCGCGGCCGCAACGGCATGGGGATCCCATGTTCGAAACTCGGTGCTTTCGGATTCTCGACGCCAACTTCAACCGAGCCCGCGAGGCCCTGCGAGTCATGGAGGAGTACGCGCGCTTCGTGCTCGACGACGCGGGGTTGACGGCGGCGATCAAGGAGGCGCGGCACGCCCTGACGCATGAGGTCGAGGAGATGGTCGCGCGACTTCAAGCCGGCGGCTCGGTCATCCGCTACCGGGACATCATCGGCGACGTGGGGCGGGAGATTGCAACCCGAAGTGAGTATGAGCGTACGGATGCGGCGGCGGTCGCCGTCGCGGCCGGAAAGCGGCTGAGCGAAGCCTTCCGGGCGATCGAGGAGTACGGCAAGGTCGTCGATCCGACTCTCGCCGCGGCGATCGAGAAGATTCGCTACCAAGGTTACGAGCTTGAGCGGCGATTGACCCTCACCACCCAGGCCCGGCAACGCTTCGGGCAGGTGCGGCTGTACGTGGTTGTGACCGAGGAGCTATGTCGGAGAGACTGGTTCGAGACCGCCCGGGCGGCGCTTCGCGGTGGGGCCGATTGTCTACAGCTTCGTGAGAAGAAGCTGACTGACCGGGAGCTGCTCGAACGGGCCAAACGGTTAACCGCCTTGTGTCGAGAGCATGAGGCCATGTTCATCGTCAACGATCGCCCTGACATCGCCGTGGCGAGCGGCGCAGACGGCGCGCACCTGGGGCAGGAGGACCTGCCGGTGGCCGCGGTGCGACGGATCGTCCCGGCGTCGTGTATCGTCGGCGTGAGCACGCATACGATCGAGCAAGTGTGCGCTGCGGCGGATCAGGCCCCCGACTATATCGCCGTCGGGCCGATGTTCGAATCGCCCACCAAGCCGCAGGCGCACATCGCCGGGCCGGCGACGCTCGCGGCGGCGCGGGCCCAGACCGCATTGCCGCTGGTCGCCATCGGGGGAATTACGGCGGAGAACGCGGCGACGGTTCTGGCCGCTGCCTCGTGTTGTCTGTGCGTTTGCCAGGCGGTGATCGCCCAGCCCGACGTGACCACGGCCGCGCGTCGCCTGCGGGACGTCGTGGATCGCGCAGTGGAGGCGGCCGACGGTCCGTCCGCCAAAGAAAAGCGGACGTAGCCCGCGGAGGGGTCGTCACAATTCCAACAGGGTTCCGGCCTCGCGGTCGATATCCCTAGGAAGCCGTCGACAAAGTCGCGGTCTGCGCCGATATTTCGCGCAGGACGAGTCGCCGGTCGGAATCGGGCGCCGGTGCAGCATTGACTCTACGCGGATGCGGTCCTAGCATGGATTGAGTTATCGGAAGCGGCTTTGACGGTGCCGGTCGACGCCAGTGGACTTGCGTGTCGGCGATCGGACAGGCGCGATGAGATCCATCGCACGCACGTCCCGACGACACGATTGTAACCGACCGGACTTTGGGCAGAAGGTGGAGTCCGAGCTCCGCATGGAGAACTGCGGTCATGGGAAACGCGGCTGACATTGTTTCCGTCGTCGAACAGCATTTGAACCCCAATCGGTTTCGGGAGCAGCATTGGGAGGGCGCGTTCTCGGACTACCTGGAGTTGGTGGCGGCCAACCCACGCGTGGCGCGCAACGCTTTCCAGCGCATCTATGACATGATCATGTACTTCGGGTGCAAGCGCTATACGTCCCTGCGCCAGGAATTGCAGCGCTATAACTTTTTCGCCGACCCGATCGACAACGGCGCCGACGCCATCTACGGACTGGACCGGCCGCTGATGAACCTGGTCGACTTCTTCAAGTCGGCGTCGCACCAGTATGGCACGGAGCGTCGGATTCTGCTGTTGCACGGCCCGGTCGGGTCGTCGAAGAGCACCATTGCGCGACTGCTGAAGAAGGGACTCGAATACTACTCCAAGCTCGACGAGGGCGCCCTGTACACGTTCGCTTGGCATATTCCCGATGAACATGGAAAAACAACGGTGCATACGTGCCCGATGCACGAGGAACCGCTGAAGCTCATTCCTCCCGAAGCCCGCAAGGCCGTCCTGGCGAAGATCAACCAGGAGCTCGATGAAGGCTCGCAACTGCGGATCGACGGCTCGCTCGACCCGTTCTGCCGGCGAATGTTCGAGGATCTTTTGGTCCGCAACGATGGCGACTGGCGGAAAGTCATGGAGCACATCCGGGTACGGCGACTGATCCTGAGCGAAAAGGACCGGGTGGGCATCGGGACCTTCCAACCCAAGGACGAAAAAAACCAGGATTCAACCGAACTGACCGGCGACATCAACTATCGCAAAATCGCGGAATACGGCAGCGACAGCGACCCGCGGGCGTTCAACTTCGACGGCGAACTGAATATCGCCAACCGCGGGATGGTCGAGTTCATCGAAGTGCTCAAGCTGGACGTGGCCTTCCTCTATGATTTACTGGGAGCGTCGCAGGAACACGTCATCAAGCCCAAGAAGTTCGCTCAGACGCATATCGACGAGGTCATCGTGGGGCATACCAACGAACCCGAGTACAAGAAACTGCAGTCCAATGAGCTGATGGAGGCCTTCCGGGACCGAACCATCAAGATCGACATTCCCTACAACATCCGTCTGGACGACGAGATCGCGATTTATCACAAGGACTTCAACAAGGAGCGCATTCGCGGGATTCACATCGCCCCGCACACCATCGAGATGGCCGCGATGTGGGCGGTGCTCACCCGTCTTGAAGAACCGAAAAAAGCCGGTCTGACGTTGATGCAGAAACTCAAGCTCTACAACGGCAAGAGCATTCCCAATTTCACCGAAGACTCGGTGCGCGAACTGCGCGACGAGGCCCCGCGAGAAGGAATGCAGGGCATCAGCCCGCGATACATCCAGGACAAGCTCTCCAATTCTCTGGTCAGCGACCAGGCCATTCAGGAGAAGTGCATCAACCCGTTTATGGTGATGAACGAGCTGGAGACCGGGATGGCCCACCACAGCCTGATCACCGATGAGGAACTGAAGAGCCGTTATCGGGAACTCCTCGCGTTGGTCCGGGAAGAGTATGAGGATATCCTCAAATCGGAGGTGCAACGAGCCATCAGCGCCGACGAGGATGCCGTTACGCGGTTGTGCTCCAACTACATCGAGAACGTTCGTGCCTATACTCAGCATGAACGCGTGCGCAATCGGTACACCGGCAAGGACGAGAACCCCGACGAGCGGCTGATGCGCTCCATCGAGGAGAAAATCGATATTCCCGAAAGCCGGAAGGATGATTTCCGGCAGGAAATCATGAACTACATCGGGTCGCTGGCGCTGGACGGAAAGAAGTTCGAATACAGCACCAATGCCCGGCTGCATAAGGCGTTGGAGTTGAAGCTGTTTGAGGACCAGCGCGACACCATCAAGCTCAAGAACGTCGTGTCGGGGGTGGTGGATGACGAGACGCAAGCGAAGATCGACGTCGTGAAGCAGCGGCTCATCAAGTATTTCGGATACAATGAGACCAGTGCAACGGACGTCCTCAACTACGTGGCCAGCATCTTCGCCCGTGGGGATACCAAGGAGGAGAAGAAGAAATAACGTGTGGATGGGGCGAAGGGCAGCGACGTCCGTCCGTTGGGTGACGCCCGCGGATTACGATCCGGGGGTGGGTAGGTTATGGTTCTACAGATCGACAAGGATCATCAGCGTTTTCGCCGGATTGTCAAGGGCAAAATCCGCGAAGACCTTCGCAAGTTCCTAACGCGCAGCGAGCTTCTGGGCCGCGAGGGGAGGAAGTACATCAGCATTCCCATTCGCGGAGTGGACATTCCCCATTTCCGGTACGGGGACAACAACGACTCCGGCGTGGGGCGGGGAGACGGAAAAGCGGGGGACGCCGTCAGTGGAGACGGAGGCGCCGGGCCCGGCGGCGAACAGGAAGGGCAGCACATCCTCGAAGTCGAGGTCAGTCTCGACGAACTGGCCGAAATCCTCGGCGAGGAGTTGAAACTCCCGCGCATCCAGCCCAAGGGTAAGCATCGCCTTACCGCCGAGCGGGATCGCTACAGCGGGGTCCGCCAGTCCGGACCCGAGTCGTTGCGCCACTTCAAGAGGACGTTTCGCAGAGCTTTGCGTCGTCAGATTATGTCCGGCCTCTATAATCCCGACGCTCCGCGCATCATTTTTGAGCGGCGCGACAAAGTGTATCGCAGTTGGAAGACCATCCTCAACCCGCAATCAAACGCGGTGATCATTTACATGATGGACGTCTCCGGCTCCATGGGGGACGAACAGAAGGAGCTCGTGCGCCTGGAGGCGTTCTGGATCGACGCCTGGCTGCGGAGGAATTACCACGGTATTGAAAGCCGATACATCGTCCACGACGTCCGAGCGGCCGAAGTCGACCGCGAGACGTTCTTCCGTATTCGCGAGGACGGCGGAACGCGGATCAGCAGTGCCTTCCGCCTCGCCCGTGAGCTCATCGAGCATCACTACGCCCCGTCGGAGTGGAATGTTTACCTGTTTCACTTTTCCGACGGCGACAACAGCAGTGAATCCGATAGTCGGGAGTGCTGCGCGATCATGCGCGAGCATCTGCTGCCGGTGCTGAACTTATTCGGCTATTGCCAAGTCGCCAGCGCGTACGGAAGCGGGAACTTCATCAACGTAGTGCATGAACACCTTTCCGGGACTGACGCGGTGTTGACCAGTCGGGTCAATACCAAGGACGATATCTACGACAGCATCAAGACGTTCTTCTCGGCGGGAAGATAAGGAGCGTTGCGTTGTCCCGTTCCACGCCCGAGCCGACGAAACCGATCGAACCACACTGTGGCTAGCGCCTGCCCATGAACCCGATTCTGCCCAGAGAGATTGCGAAGCAGGGCGAATTGATCGCCGACCATGCGCGGCGTGAGGGGTTGGACTTCTATCCCACGGTGTTTGAGCTGTTGACGTCCGAGCAGATGTCGCAAGTCGCGGCCTACGGCGGGTTTCCCCAGCGTTATCCTCATTGGCGATTTGGGATGGAATATGAACGCCTGCGGAAACAACACCAATACGGGTTAGGCCGGATTTATGAAATGGTCATTAACAGCAACCCGTGTTATGCGTATCTCCTGAGCGACAATATGCCGGTCGATCACAAGACGGTGATCGCGCATGTGTATGCGCACTGCGATTTCTTCAAGAACAACATCTGGTTCAGCCGCACCAATCGCAAAATGATCGACGAGATGGCGAACCACGCCACGCGCATCCGCCGCTACGTCGAGCGCTACGGAATGGATGAGGTCGAACAGCGTCTTGACACGTTCCTGTCGTTGGAGAATCTGATCGACCCGCACTCGGCCTTCATGCGCCGCGAGGGCAACGACGTTTCGACGGAAGAGCGGAAAAGACGGGCCGACGAGGAGGTCACGCGTTATCCGGCGAAGAGCTACATGGATCGGTACATCAACCCCCCGTCGCGCATGGCCAGCGACCGGGCGGCGAAGCAGGCGGAGGTCGTCCGGGACAAGCAGCGCTTCCCGGAAAAGCCGGTGCGCGACGTTCTGCTTTTTCTACTGCAACAGGCCCCGTTGGAGGACTGGGAGGGCGACCTGTTGTCGCTCATCCGGGAGGAGGCCTACTATTTCGCGCCCCAGGGGCAGACCAAGATCATGAATGAGGGGTGGGCCAGCTACTGGCACTCCACGCTCATGACCAATTACATTCTCCGCGACCACGAATTGATCGACTACTGCGAGCATCACGCGGGAACGCTGGCGACCTCCCCAGGGCAATTGAACCCCTACAAGTTGGGCATCGAGCTGCTTCGTGATATTGAGCGGCGCTGGAACACCGGCCGATACGGCCCGAAGTACGACGCCTGCGACGACATGGCCGTCCGACGGGAATGGGGGAAAGACAAGGCCCCCAAGGGACGCGTCGTGGGAAAGGGGTCGCCGGGACGGGAGAAAATCTTCGAGGTGCGGGCGCTGTACAACGACGTGACTTTCCTGGACGAGTTCCTGACGCCCGAATTCGTGGACGACCAGAAGCTCTACCACTATCGGCTCGACCCGGGCACGGGCAAGATGGTCGTGGTCAACCGTGACTTCGACAAGATCAAGCAACAACTCCTCTTCATGCTGACGAACCACGCTCAGCCGTACATCTACGTCATGGACGGCAACTACCGCAATCGCGGCGAATTGTACCTCACTCATCGTCATACCGGGGCGGACATCGAGATCAAGTACGCGGTGGAGACGCTCAAACGACTGCACAAGGTGTGGAAGCGGCCGGTGCACCTCAACGCCCGCATCGACGACGAGCCGATCCTGTTCAGCTTCGACGGCGAACAATCCACCCAGCAGCACATCGACGACGGCATGGAACCGCCGGCGCATCAGTTTTGACTTCGCACGTCCGCTGCACTTCCAGCGAGTAAAGCTGCGGCCCCCGGCGCGCCGGGACGCGCGTCAGGGAGCGGAGAGCCGGTGAGGTGTCCGGGACGCCGGCGAGGCCCTCGCTTCGACCGCGGCGACCTCAACGGACGCTCGGCCGCCGAATTCTTGCATTTCACGGATTTTCTTTCCGTCGTTTCCGGTTCTCCGGTGTTGTAGAGGATAGGATGGCATGTGTGGCCCAACCGCGCCAGTTGGGCAGGCGCGCCCACCCAGAGCGGGTTGTATCGGTGCGACCGCGCGCCGAATCCGGCCGTGGGACCGTCAAGTGGAGGCTGGAACCGTGTCCAAGAGAGAGTTCGTCACCCTGGCCCTGACCGCCACCTGGGCAGTCGTCGCCCTATCCCGAGCGGGCGACGAGGAGCCTGCGGACCGCGTCCCGGTAGCAGTGTTCCCGCTACCGCCGAACATGGCGTTCGAGCGGCACGTGGTCGTGGCCGATGGCGTCACGGCCGGTACGGCCAACGAGCGACTAGTCTACAGCAACACTTTAGGCACGTTCGCGGCCGCATTGGGTGCGGGTCGACTCGTCGCCGATGACATCGCCATCCTCGCTCCCAATGGCTGCAAGCTGCGGCGGCTAGAGTTCCCCGTGGTCGGAAAGGTCGATCCGAACGGGACCGGCGGGGCATATTCCGTGGACTTCGCCCTGTACTCCAACTGCCCCGGCTCCGTCCCAAGCGCCAGCCGCCCGGCGCTTATCATCCCGAATAGCGCCGTACATGCCGATTTTCCCGACGACGGGCCTCGGCTGATCTCATTCGTCGCCCCAGAGGGCACGGATGTGCTCCTACGCACTAACTTTTGGTTCGGGGTCAAGTTCTCG
>CAYQZH010000044.1:0-19085 GCA_964421865.1 uncultured Phycisphaera sp.
CAACGCGGAAATCTACGCCGACGCGGACTGCCCCGAGGCGTTCGTCGGTTACAAGGACAACAACCCCTCGGGATCGCCCTACAACCCCGGCGCGAACGTCACGTTCGCCGACGACATCCAGCTCGGGGTCAACGAATGTCAGATGATCGCCTATGAAGTCGCACTCAGGGGCGATGGGTTCTACTCCTTCGAACTTCGTGAGCGATGCGACGGCGGTGTGGTCCCGGGCACGCAGAAGGCCTATAGCCTCTTCGACCCGGGCGTCAAAATCGCTCGCTTCATCGTTGACCCGCCGGTCCCCTTGCCGCAGAACTTGTGGTTTTCTGCGAAAGTCAACAACGCCGCCGGAGGCGTAATCGTTGCCGGGGTACAAGCGGCCGTCGGACAGACCGACGACGTGATCGGCGTAATCGGAGACCAGGGTTGTACCTTGACCGACCCCTGGGGAACTAGCGTGCACGCCGCATTGAACGTGAGCATCACCTGCGCCGGCGCGCCGCCAGCGGGGGCGTGTTGCGATATGGCGCTCCTGGATGAAAACGGCGACGCTGTTTGCCGTGAGGTTCCACAAATGAACTGCCCTTGGCCGCCGCGGTTCTCGGCACTTCAACCCGAGTGGGTGCCGGGCGCGACCTGCGACGCCGATCCATTCCCCCACCCCTGCGGGGTCGCAGCCTGCTGCTCCCTCGACAACTCCAACCGGTTCACTTGCGAGAACCTCACCCTGAACCAATGCAACGCCTTCCCCTCGCAATATGGCGTGCATTCTTGGCAGCGAGGGCGGTACTGCGGCACCGGGGGGCAAATCTGCCCTGCCGTTCCCGCCGTGTGTGGCCAAACGACCGAAGATTGTCGTGCCGCGCATCGGACTCCTGGATGCAGCGATGAGAGCTGCTGCGTGAAAGTGTGCCTCACCGCCGGCCCGGAAGGGGAGTACTGTTGCCGCGTAGAGTGGGACGACGCGTGTTCCGCCCTGGCTCGAGAGTTTTGCCGTTGTCCGGTCAACGGTCGGATCGACGTCGACGGTGACGGCGATTCAGACCTGAACGACTACGCGGGATTTCCCGCCTGCATGGACGGCCCGAACCTTTCCGTGGACCCGAATTGCCGCGTTTACGATCTTGATCGCGACGCGGACATTGACCTCTTTGACTACTCGCTTCTTCAGATCGCTCTCGGCTGCACGGCGTCGAAGTGAGCGTAGGATGAGCGGATTACCCGAGACCGGCGGCGCGCAGGGTGTTGCCGTTCACGCCGCATTCCGGAGTTACGCCGTCGATACGGTCGGTGAAATCTGATCGAGGAAGCCCTCGAGCTTCCGCGCCCGGACCGGGTGTTGGAGTTTGCGGATCGCCTTGGCCTCAACCTGGCGGACTCGTTCGCGGGTCACCTTGAAAATCTTGCCTACCTCTTCCAGCGTGTAAGTGTACCCGTCGCCGATGCCGTAGCGGAGCTTGATGATCTCCCGCTCGCGGTAGGTGAGGGTCTTGAGGACCTCCTCGACGCGGTCCTTGAGCATGCCGCCGCCGGCGGTTCCCACCGGCGAATCGGCCGTGTCGTCCTCGATGAAATCGCCGAAGTAGGAATCCTCACTTTCGCCTACCGGGCGATCCAGCGAGATGGGGTGCCGCGAAATCTTGAGCACCCGTCGGCATTCGCTGACCGGCATTTTCGCCCTTCGGGCGATCTCCTCGATGGTCGGCTCGCGGCCCATGTCTTGCAGCAGTTCCTTGCTGATGTTCCGCAGCCGGCTCATGGTCTCGATCATGTGCACGGGGATGCGGATCGTCCGGGCGTGGTCGGCGATCGCCCGGGTGATCGCCTGCCGAATCCACCACGTCGCGTAGGTGCTGAACTTGTACCCGCGCTTGTACTCGTACTTGTCCACCGCCCGCATCAGGCCGGTGTTGCCCTCTTGGATGATGTCCAGGAAGCTCAAACCCCGGTTGCGGTATTTCTTGGCGATGCTGACCACCAGACGAAGGTTGCCACCGGACAGCTTCCGCTTGGCGTCCTCGTATTCGGTGAACACGCGATGAATCGAGGTCAGCCGCTCATTGAGCGCCTCCGACTTCTCCAAGCAGAGCGATTCGATTCCGGTCAGTTCCTCCTGCATCGCAAAGATGTCTTCGTCGGGGAGCGTCCGCCGCTTTTGCTGACCGGACAGGCGCCGCTCCAGTTCGGTCATCTTGCGATGCAGCCCGCGGAGCTTCTTCATGAGCGGCTGAATCCGGCTGGTGCGAAGCGACAGTTCCTCCAAGAGCTTGGAAATCTTCCGCCGTCGGTCGCGCACCTCCGACATCAACTGTCGGCGCGTCGCCCCCGCCAGCCTCACGGCCTGCAACTGCGTCCAGGCCTGCTCGTTGATCTTCATCAGCGCCCGCACGGTTTGCACGTTGACCGGGATGCAGGAGCCGATCCGCGACTTGGCCGCGTGCTCCGACGTGGAAATCTTCATCGTCCGGTCGAAGGGCAGCGTGCCGTCGTGGACCTGCTGCAGAATCTCCACGGCCAGTCCGGCGCAGTAGTCGCTTTCCAGCACCTTTTGCCGGAAGGCCATCCGCGTCAGTTCGATTTTCTTGGCCAGGCGGATTTCCTCGGCGCGGGTGAGCAGGGGAATCTCGCCCATCTGCGTCAGGTACATCCGAATCGGGTCGTCGATGCGCTTGGCCCCGACTTCTTCAATCACCTCCACGACGTCGACGTCGGCCTCCGGCTCCTCCACTTCCGGGGGCGGCGCCACCGCATCCGCGACCGGGCGAGCCTCGCGCTTGGGCGGCGGGGCCTTGCGCTTCTGGTCGTAGCGGTGGGCGTCGATCTCGTCGAGCGTGTCGATCTTCGCCTCCTCGAGGCGCATCATGATCATCTCAAGCTGCGCAGGGTCGATGGCGTCGTCGGGAAGGATGGCGTTCATCTCCTCCCAGGTGACGTAGCCGCGCTTCTGGCCGCGTTCGAGCAGTTCGTCTACCGCTTGTTGGATCAGATCGACAGGTTGTTCCATCACGTCGCTCATGGTCACTCCGTCACGGCGTTCGTGTTGATGACTTCCGGCACTCCCACACCCAAGCCGCTCCCCCCCACCGCCCGACGCACCAGGCGGCGCGGGGCAAAATGTCGATGCTCCTTGACGCCGTCGTTCAACGTTTGCCGGGCGTCGTTCTCGGCCTGCGACGAATCCCCCGTGGCCTCGGCGTCGAGCAGCCGTTGCTTGCTATCGTCGACCGCACTCTCGCGGACCGTCTGTCCGAGGCGCCGCAAGGCGAGCCGTAAGGTGCCTTCAAAGTTCCCCCGCGCCGCGCCGCGTTCCACCAACTCGGTGACGCGCTGGGCGTCCGCCGGATCGTGGCAGCGAGTGAGCACGTCCGTCAGCGCGACCTGACCTCCGTCCCGGCGGGCGTCAAAAAGCGCCGTCGCAATGCGCCGGTCCCGCGGATCAGCGATCCGGGCCAGGTCCGGGGCGTGATCGACCAGGCTCAGGAGGTCCGGCGCGTTGAGCAACACCTCCAACATGTGCGTCCACACCGCCTGTTCTTCGTCGCGCGGCGCAACCGACCGCTGGGAGACCGCTCCGCTTGTCGCCGCCCTCGCGCTCTCCCCACGCGGCGACCGTGAACGGGACATCAGCCGCGAAACCTCCTCGCGTTCGATCCGCAGCAAGTGCGCGATCTGATTCACGAGCAGGCCGCGCTGGATCGCGTCCACCGCCGCGGTGCTCACCGCGTCCGCGACGACCCGCACGAAGTCGAGCACCGCTTCCCGTCGGCGTACGTCGGACGAGTCCGCTCGAAAACGTTCCTGCGTCTTCGACCACTTGAATTCTAGCGCGTCGACCGCGCCGTTCAACACGTCCGAGAAGTCGGCGGCGCTCGCCCGGCCGAGAAAATCGCTCGGATCCTTGCCTTCCGGGATGCGCGCCAAACGGACCTTCACACAACGCGGCAATGCCAAGCCAATGGCACGATCCGCCGCCGCTTCGCCCGCGGCATCCGAGTCGAACAACAGCACCATCTCTTCCCCGAAGCGCCGTAGCAGGTCCACGTGGGCGTCGGTGAGCGCCGTGCCCAGCGTGGCCACGGTCTCGAGGAAGCCCGCCTGATGACAGGCCATGCAGTCCGTGTAACCCTCGACGACGATCGCCCGCCGCCGCGAGGCGATCGCCTCCCGCGCCAACTCGATGCCGTAGAGGTTGCGGCCCTTGTCGAACAGCGCCGTCTGCCGCGTGTTGAGGTACTTCGCCTTGTCGTCGATCAGCGTCCGACCGCCGAACCCGACGATGCGACCGGTCGCGTCACGGATCGGGAACATCAGCCGACTACGGAACGTCTCATAAGCTCGCCCATGTTCGTCCTGGCGCATCAGGTCGGCGGCCAAGAGCATCGCGTCGCTGAACCCGGCGCGAAGGGCGGCGCTTTTGAGCGACGAGCCGCCGTCAACTGCCAGCCCCAATCCGAAACGCTCGAAGGTCGCATCGGTGAAGCCGCGACCGTGGAGATACTCTCGCGCCGAGCGGCCGGGCGACTCGGACAGCAAGTTCGAGCGGAAGAACTGCAACGCCCAGGCGTTGACCTTGGCGAGGTCCGTTCGGCTCGGCTCGCCCGGCGCGGCGGACGTTCGCAGCGTCGTGTCACGAAACTCGACCCCCGCCCGATCAGCGAGATGCCGCATGGCCTCCATGAACGACACGTTCTCCCGGAGCTGAACGAACGAGAAGACGTCGCCGCCCTTGCCGCACCCGAAGCATTTGAACAGCCCGCGCTCCGGACTGACCGTGAACGACGGGGTTTTCTCCGAATGGAACGGACACAGCCCGACCCAGCGCACCCCACGGCGCTTGAGGGTCACGTGTTCGGCGACGATATCTTGAATACGGACGCGGTCTAGGATTTGTCTTTTTACTTGCTCGAAGTCTAGCAACCGAACACCATCCCCGGTGGACAGAACGGTCACCCCCGTGACCGCACCTATCGACTTCTAGGCCGCCGCCCGACCAACACTCCAACGCCAAAAAATCAACTATAATTGCAGAATGGCGATACTCCCAGTGCTGCTAGTATACACCGAAATTCTCGGACGGTCAAATCCGAACCGTTTGTTGCGTAAAGAGTTGTGAATTGTTCCGTCCGGCGTGGCTGCGGCGTCTATCGCACCACGTGCCGGCCGCCGTATCCCAGGAAGTTCAGGAAGACATCTTGGGTCAGAATCGGCACGGACAGGGTCTTCGCGGAATCCAAGAGTTCGTTGTATCGCGCCCACGCCCGTTGCGCGGGGTCCTTGGCGGCGGACGGGCCTGCCTGGTCGGCGCCCTCGCCCGCGGCCTTCGGTCGCCGCGGCGCGGCCCCGAGCACGACAAAGTCCGTCAACGGCGTAAGTTCCGTTGAAACCGTCCCCCCCCAGTGGGTGATCAGCGATTCGAGCGTTGCGGCTCCGTCCCGATCCGGCAGCCCGTCGCGGTTCAAGTCGAACTCACCGAGCACCACGAAGGTCAACGGACGGTTGGGGTCATACACCGGGTTGGCGATCAGGTCCCCCTCCAGGATCACTTCGTTCGCGGCGACGCTGACGATGCGGCACTCGGCCGAGCTGTCCGAAATAGACACGACCTCGATCTGGGCCTTCGCCCGCCCGTCTTCGGGAATGCCGGTTTGCGCCGAGTAGACCGCGAACCGCAAGCCGAGGGTCAGTCCGTGCTGTCGCCCGAGATTGATGTAGACCGCGCTATCGCCGGGAACGGCCGTCAGGACTTTCCCATCCGGCTGTCGCGCCGTGGCGAGTTTTTCGGGGCCGATCAGCAACCCGCCGAGCTTTTCCTGCTGGGCGGCCAGCCGCTTCTGCAGGTCGACGAGGCGCTTCTCGGCGGCCTGCCGCTGCTGACGCTCCTTGGTGAGGTCGGCGTCGTTGCGCTTGCTACTAGCCTCGAAGTCGCGTTCGATCTTCTCGACGACCTTGTCCCGTTCCGCGCGGTAGGTGCCCCGGTCGGTCTCACACTGCGAAAGCTGCTGGGACGTTTCCTTCGTCCGCTTGTCGAAATCGTCCTTTTGGTTGGTGCCGGCTTCGACGAGCTGCGTCATTTGGGTTTCGAGTTGGCCCGCGCGGTCTTCCGCGGTCTGTCTCAACCCGTGCTCTCCCTTGAACGCCTCATACATGCGAATGAGCGCGTCGTGGTACGACACGTCCTCAAACACGTCCGGCTTGGAAACCGATCCTTCGGTTCGGATCAAGCGCAAGAGTTGATCCCGCTTGGTGCGGACGGCCGATGCGCCGTCCGAGGCCTCACCGCTTGCCATCGCCGCTGTCTGGCTGCGGGCCTCTTCCAGCAGTCCAACGACCGTCGGTCCGGTCTCCTGGGCGCTCTTGACCAGCTCGATGGCCTTGTCCTCGGCCGGGCTTATCAGGCGGCGGTTGGCCGATTGCAGGCGGTTGTTCTCGCTGTGGAGGTCCTCCTGGCCCGTGTAGAGGATCACCAGGAAGACGGTGGAGGTAAGCCACAGCGCCACGAACACGATCATCCAGACCGTGATGGCGTTGACCCCTTGTTGTTGCCCTCTGGCCATCCGAATCGAGCCTCCTTCGCGCTGGAAACACCGGGGTGCCCACAGACACCCGCCGGCCGCAAGAGCGCTCTATCGCCCTCGGGCTGCTTGGGGGGGAACTTCGCTTCTGTTTCAACCCCGCATCGGGCCCTCCGGGAGCCTCCACGATCCCAACCGACGCCCCGCGTAGGGTCGATAATGCAGGCTGCATTCTTGGGGGTGATCGAGCTAGTGTCAAGCCGCGGTCCCGACGAGGCCGGAAACCGCCGGAACCGCGGCATCTTCGGCCCCTAAAAAACTCCCGGGTCACGACCAGAGCACCCCTAGACATGCGGGGGGGGCCGGCCTATAATGCGCGGTGATGTGGGGGGTGTCGTGGGGTCCGCGCGGGGGATTAGGTCGTACCTTCCACAGCTTTCAAGCAAGCGGGGCGACGTATCCGTCCGGCACTGACGTGTTCCGGTTCGGTCGAGGTGCAGCCTCCGGGAGAGATTTGTTTATTGGACCATCGGGCGAATCGGCTTCGTTCGTGGGTAGGCAGGGTCCGGGACGACGGAGGCTGGCTGGCAGGCGGGAACCCATCGTGGGGACCGGCCCGTGCATGTTGGCGTCTTTGCCGTCCGGAAGTCGCTTGAGTCGGTAACTGAAATCGGCTAAACTAGGAAGACCAACAACGCGGCGGCCCGGACGTAGGTTGCGGCGGGCGAGTTGCGGTGTCGAAGAAGGGGACAGGCGAATGTGGAATGTATGTATGCGCTCTCGGTTGGTGGCTTTCGGTTTGGGCGTCCTTGCCGGCGGAACGGTCGTTGAGGCGTCGGTCTTTTCGCTGAAGGCGGTGAAGAAGAACGATGGGGCCATCGCCCCGACCGCCAGTCTTTCGGTCGTCGGGGGGGACAAGATCGAGGCCGAGATCTTTCTGTCCGGCTGGGCCGGCGACCTTCCCGCAGGCGTCAAGAGGTGGCAGGCGAACATAGACGCGCTGGGGTACATCAGCGGTACCAACGGAAAGCTCACTCCCGACGGTTGGTGTGCTCCGCGGGATTCGATCGAATGCACGCTGTCGAGCACATGTCCAACGGATTACCCGATCTGCGTCACGGCACCCCTTGCCTACGGATGCACCTGCGCAGGATTCAATCCGACCCTGGGCGCGTTCATCAACACGAACCCCCTCTCCCGCACGGATTTCATTTTCGCTAACATCGACAATGTGGTCTCGGTTGACTTATCGTCGCTGTATTATAGGTATTACGGGGCCGTCACAACGGAGGGAAGCGTGCTGGACACCCTCGGGCCGCGATACCTGGGCACCCTCGTCCTTCGGGTATCGGCCAACGCCTGCGGCACATTCGGAATCGCTTTCCAGGGCGGTAGCCAGACGCTCATCGAGGACGCGCAGGGGGCCAGGGGCTCCCCGACCCTGCAGCCGCTGCTTCTCACGGTGCCGGCGAGCGATTGTGCCCGCTTGCTTGTGTCGTGCAATCCGGCCCATTGCAATGGGGATGCCCGAATCGCCCACGACCGGCTCGACCCGAACCTAAGGAAAAATGCGAACACGATCGTGATGAACTTCAGCAAACCGACCACGGGCATGGCGGCGGCGGACTTTGAAATCACGCTTGTCCCCGTCGTCCCCGGGGATATCTTACCCAGCATTAGCCTCGTGACGCCGAACGTAGTGGACCCGAGGATAACCACCGTCACCCTCACCCGGCGCATCCAGCAAACACGTTGGACCTGCATCCGCGACAAGGGAAGCAACCGCCGTTGTTGCATGGGCAGTCTTCCGGGGGATGCCGATAACAACCGAATCAGCCAGTCGGGCGATACCTTCGAGATTTTCGACAATCTCAACGGCGGGGTGAGCCCGGCGCTGGCCATTGAGAAGTGTGACACCGACCGCAGCTTGCTTTGCACCCCCGCCGACCTGCTGATGGTGGTCGATCTTCTCAACGGCGCCGATGCGTTCATCGAGGTCGACGGCGACACGCTCCCTCTCTTTTATCCCGATCCTCTCCATCCTAATCCCGCCTACGAGTGCCCGGAAATGCGTTTACCTCCGTGACGGGGCGGGACCGCGGGAACAAGCTCCCGATTGCTGGGGAGCACCCATCTCAGTCAGATGGCGTGGCGGTGGGAAGCCACCCCCATGCTTTTTTGCGCGCACTTACCGCCGTGAGCCGATAAGAGGACGTGCGCTTTGAGCCTCCTCTCCCACAACACCGCGTCCTGCGCCTGGGCATTCTCACGAGTGTAGACGCCCGACACCGGTACTTCGTCAATGCCCTTCGATCTCGTTTCGACGTAACCGTCGTCGGCTATGAGCAAACGGGATACGACCCCTCGGCGGCGCCCGACCTCACTCCCGGAGAATCACGAATCGTCGAGAGCCACTTCGCCGAGCGTTCGCGGCAGGAGCAGATCTACTTCGGACAGCAATGCGAATTCGCCGCCGAAACCGAGTCCTGCGCGGTGCGGCGGATGGAGCCGGGCCGGCTCAACGCGCCGGCGACGCTGGACTTTCTCGAATCGCACGGGGTCAACACTCTCGTGGTCTACGGGACGAACCTGATCCGAACGCCGTTATTGGAGGGCTTTGCGGGGCGGATCATCAACCTGCACCTGGGCTTGTCGCCTTACTATCGCGGGACGGCGACGAACTTCTATCCGCTGCTCAACGAGGAACCGGAGTACGTCGGAGCGACGATCCATCTGATCGACGCGGGGATCGACAGCGGTCCCATCCTGCGACACGCCCGGCCGACAATCGTCGCCGACGACGGGCCGCACACCCTCGGCTGCAAGGCGATCGCGGCCGGCCTCGAAGCGATGATCGCGGTGCTCAACGATCTAAGTCGCGGGACGCTCCAGCCCGTTCCGCAGTGGAAGGTCCCCCACGCCCGGCTGTACCTGCGAAAGGACTACCATCCCCGACAGGTTGTCGAGCTCTACCGCAAGCTCGACGATGGCTTGATCCGTCGTTACATGGAACGCGCGGCGAAGTCTCCACCGCCGGTCCGGCTGATCCCATGAGGTCGTCGGCGACCGTACCAGCGGGATCGGCGCGGGGGTCGCTCACGTTGCGAGATGTCACGGGGTCGCGGTATACTGCGGTCGGATGGTGCCGCGGGAGCGGTGGGGTCGGGTTGGGGCGGGAGTAGGGGCGGTTTCCAGAGGGTTGCGATCATGAGCGTTCAAACAGCGGTCAAGAGCAGTCGCCTGACCGGTCACGACCAGATCGAACTGGTCGAGCAATACGCGGCGCATAACTATCATCCGCTGCCCGTCGTGGTGGCCGAGGCCGAGGGGGTCTGGGTCACCGACGTCGACGGCAAACGCTACATGGACATGCTGGCGGCCTACTCCGCGATCAACTTCGGTCACCGCCATCCCGAATTGATCGACGCCGCCAAGGAGCAACTCGACCGCGTGACGCTCACCTCGCGGGCCTTCCACAACGATCAACTCGGACCCATGTGTAAGGCGCTCGCGGAGCTATGCGGGATGGAGGCGGTCCTGCCCATGAACACCGGGGCGGAGGGGGTGGAGACGGCGATCAAGACGGCCCGCAAGTGGGGGTACACCAAGAAGGGCGTCGCCGCCGACAAGGCCAGGATCATTTGTTGCAGCGAGAACTTCCACGGGCGCACCACAACCATCATCAGCTTCAGCACCGACCCCCAGGCGCGCGACGGCTTCGGACCCTACACGCCGGGCTTCGAGATCATCAAGTACGGGGACATCGACGCGCTCAACAAGGCGATCGACGACAATACCGTCGCGTTTTTGGTGGAGCCGATCCAGGGTGAGGCCGGCATCATCGTCCCGCCCCACGGTTACCTTCGACAAGTGCGGCAGCTCTGCACCCAACGCAACATCCTTTTCGTTGCCGACGAGATTCAATCGGGGTTGGGACGCACCGGCTACACCTTCGCCTGCGAGCACGAGGGCGTGCAGCCGGACGTCTACATCCTGGGCAAGGCGTTGGGCGGCGGAATCATGCCGATCTCCGCGGTGGTCAGTTCGCGGGAGATGCTCAGCGTCTTCACGCCCGGCGATCACGGGAGCACGTTCGGCGGCAATCCGCTCGCTTGCGCCATCGCTCGCAAGGTCATCGAGATTCTCAAGACCCACCAATACCAGGACAACGCCCGCAAGCTCGGCGAATACCTGTTCGGCCAGCTCCGGGCGATCAAAACGGACAAGGTGAAGGAGATTCGCGGCCGCGGGCTATGGGTCGGCATCGAGTTCCACAAATCGGCCGGCAAAGCGCGGAGCTATTGCGAGCGGTTGATGCAAGAAGGGATGCTGTGCAAGGACACGCACGAGCAAACCATGCGCTTGGCGCCGCCGCTGTGCATCACGAAAGATGAGATCGACTGGGCGCTGGAGCGGTTGCGAAAGGTGCTCGCATAGGGCGTGTATTGATGGATCGTGGAACCGGTGCTTCATCATGCAGGCTGCAACCTAGGCAGGGACACAAGGTTTTCGAGGTATAGATGCCGACGTTTCTCCGGTCGGGTCTTTATCGGTTTTTTGTCTATGCGGGCGATCGAGATGAACGGCAGCATGTTCACGTTGAACGTGACGACAAAGTGGCGAAGTACTGGCTTGATCCGATCCGGCTACAACGCAGCGGTGGCTTTTCGCGGAGGGACATGGCTCGCATGGAGAGACTTCTGCGCATCAACCACAAGAGACTGGTAGAGGCATGGAATGATTATTTCGGCGGCTGAAATCACCGTTCCGACGGCAGAGAGCGCGAGCGTCACGGACGATACGTTGAGTGTTGAACTCAACGACGGTCGGACGATCTCGGTGCCGCTTGGGTGGTTCCCCCGTTTGGCGCATGCCACGCGGACGGAGCGGCGCCAATGGCGCCTGATCGGGCGAGGGCATGGAATCCACTGGCCGCTCATCGACGAGGATGTTAGCATCGCGGGTTTATTGGCGGGTAGACCGTCAGGCGAAAGCCAGGAATCGTTCAAGAGGTGGTTGGCCGCGCGCACTGCTCGCGTGGCTAAAGGGGTGAAGAAATCCGCGAGCGGGACCGCCCGAGTTGCGAGACGGGATGCCGAAACGCGAAAGATCCACCGGTAGATGGGACGATGCGCCTGCCCGGTCGGCCCCGCCGCTGTGCATCACGAAAGATGAGCTAGACTGGGCGATCGGGCGGCTGCAAAAAGTTTTGGCGTAGGAATCCAAGGCGATTCGGACGAGCGTCCGGTCGGGCAGAATGTAACGTCGCCCCGTGTGGGCGGCGTGCGGGTAAGTCAAAGGTCACCCACAAGCGGTGGCGTTTCACTTGGACTCGGGAGACACACGGATGTCATCCTCAGCGATTGAAAAAGACTGTTCCGGAAAGATGGACAAGGCCGTCGAGTTCCTCAAGCAGGAACTTCGCGGCATCCGCACCGGTCGCGCTCACCCCGGCCTGGTGGAACACATCAAGGTCGAAGTGTCATCCTATGGCAGCACGATGGAGCTGCGCGAACTGGCCACCATCAGCGTCCCCGAGCCGAGCACGCTGCTGGTCAAACCCTTCGATCCGGGGACGCTCAAGGACATCGAAAAGGGGTTGCAAACGTCGACACTGGGGGTCACACCGCAAAGCGACGGCAAGGCCATCCGCCTACCCATTCCGCCGCTGTCCGGCGAGCGGCGGCAGCAGCTTCTTCAACAAGTGAAGAAGATCGCCGAGGCCCAGAAAGTCGCCATCCGCAACGCTCGCCGCGACGCCAATAAGGCGATCGACACCGCGGAGAAGGCCAAGACCATCAGCGAGGACGACGCCAAGGAAGTCAAAGACCGCATCCAGAAGGTCACCAACAAACACGAAACGGACATCGACGGCGTGGTTACCGCCAAATCTAAGGAAATTCAGGAAGTCTGATCCATGTGGTCGTGATGATCGCAGAGGGCTGCGTTCCGCGGGTTCACCTCGCGCCGAACGCATCCTCGAACACCTGAGCGAGTTCCAAAAGCAGCGGGGCAAAGTCGTTGAGACGATGGAACGCAGGGACAAGGCGTGCTTGTCCGTGGCGGCCGCGAGGCACGGACAAAAAAGTTTGGCCGTGCTACCCAAACGCGATTTGCCCCCGTTTCCCGGATGCACGCTGGCATTGCCCCTCGTGGGCGGCGCGCAGAGCCGCGAGCGCAAGCCCGCGGACCGCGTAGCGCTACCCCTTGCGGGTGGCGTAGGCCGTGCCGCTATATTTTGCGGTCGCACCAGAACGACCCCGGCATCAAACACTGCGCATTCGTTGGTCCGCCTCCCTCTCCCGCTTGGAGAGGGCCGGGGTGAGGGCAGTCGAGACGGCGTCGAAAAAACTCAAAAAAGACTTGACACCGTCCCGTTTGCAGTTACAATTTAAGCTCGTTGGCCGGAGGGGCTGGTTGCTCATTCTCAATCGCCCTCGCCATAGACTGACAAGTTTTCGTCACTGGCGTTCGACGGGCCTGCGCGGTTGCCGCGCTGCGTAGGCGTGTGCAGTTCGCGGAACCCGTCGAAGCGCGCGTCAGCAGAGGAGGCCGGAACAATCATGTGCGTTCGTCGATTCCAGGTTGGTCTAGGCAGGTGTGTGCCTACATTGTTGGTGCTCCTCGCGGTGCTGTGGCATGCGCGCGGCGCTGCGCTCGCCGAACCGGCGACGTTGAACGCCCGGATGGTGCCGGTGAAAGTCGATACTGGGCGGCTGGAGAATCTTCACGCAGAACCCGCGGTGATGTTCTCGACGGTCGTCGAGCTGGGATCCGACGACCCCTGGGTACGTGTCCTCTTCGACAAAGAAACGACCCTCGCCACGGGCAGCTACATCCGCGTCACGTCGCTGCTCGACGGAGAAACCCAAATACTCGACGCGGAGGAATTGGAAAACTGGGGCTACGGAACGGCGTTCTTCAACGGGTCGAGCGTGAGTATTGAGCTAATCGCTGGCGCAAAGACCAAGAGCAACGGTTTGCGAGTTGAGGAGATCCTCGTCGGAGAGCGGCGCGCAAACGATGGATTCGGTGAGGTAGCGACCATCTGCAATGAGACTGGTGCGAAAGACGATAACCGAGTGCCGAGCGGTGATTTGCGAGTGGGTCGAGTCCTTTCAGGCGGCAAGAGAGAACTCGATTCGAAAAAGCAAGATGGTGGGTGCACCGCATTCATCATCGATACCCCCGACAACAGTGACGACAAGCTGCACTTGACTGCGGGTCACTGCTTTGGCGACATCCTTCAGGGTCAAGACGCGGGTGTCTGGATCTTCCAGGTGTGCGTGCCAGATTCGAGCGCGGACTGTGCGCTTGTTCACCCGGATCCGGGATGTCAGTTTCCGGTCGATCGTTTTTCAGTGATTTCCATAGCCGACTACGCCACTGAGGGAAACTTCGGGAACGACTGGGCGGTCTTCCAGTGCCATCGGCAGAACGGAATCTCCTCCTTCAGGCATGCAGGCGCGGCATTCCCGCTTGCTGCTTCACCCGGAGCGGGAAACCCTGTACGGGTCACGGGATGCGGCATAGACGGGACCAACGAAAACAACGCCCCAGGCGGAAAAGCTTCTTGTGAGTGTGACCAGGGGGGCTTTACCGGTACGAGGAACCGTACTCGACAGACGTCAACGGGGTCCCTCGTGGAACCGAATGAGACGAAGAATGACCCGGACACCGGTGTTAACCACGTACTCGGCTTGGACGTAGATGTCTGCGGGGGCAATTCCGGATCCCCGATCATTATCAACTCCGACTCCTCAGGGCTAGGCGGGGAGGCCATCGGTATAGTTACCGAAGGCTGGTGTCCGCCATACAACCGTGGGAACGTTATCATCGGGAACACGCCGCTTTGGAACGCCATAAACCACGAGAAGAACAGCTGCAGGGCGATTTGTAAGGATGGAACCTCTGGAAGAAGGCTTGCCACGGACAAGGTCACCTGTCACCTTCTATGCGACGACATCTGCGGTGGACTCAAGGAAAACGTCCAATCGTGCTTTTTCAAGGATCAGAACGTCAAGGGCAACTGCACGGTGAAGTGCAAGCCAGACCAGCCCGATGACCCAGACCATCATCTCGGAGCGGTTCCGGACGCCGATGCTTGCCAAGATGCATGTAACTCCTTTTGCGGTTCGAACGACCAAGTTACAGCTTGCATCTTCAAAGACCAGGAAATCGTCAAAGGCCACTGCGCCGCGGAATGCAAGGACGGGACCTCCGGATTCGCCAGGGTCAAGGGCCAGATGGAGTGTCACTTCCTGTGTGACGCAATCTGCGGAGGCCTGAACGAGAACGTGCTATCGTGTATCTATGGGGATCGCCACAACGTCAAAGGCAACTGCGATGTATTCTGCAAGGATGGGACCTCCGACCACATCAGTCTTACCAAGCCGACAGTGGAGGATTGCCATCTAGCGTGCGATGCAACGTGTGGAGGAAAGCCGGCGGTTGAGGCGTGTTTCTTCAAGGGTGAGGACGTGAAGGCGAACTGCGAAGTGGAGTGCAACGACAGAAGCTCAGAGCATGTCATTCTGCGCAATCCGACGGTTCAGCAGTGCCACGCAACTTGCGATGCCTTCTGCGGGTCGAACGACGAGGTTGTTTTCTGCTCTTTGGGAGGAGAAGTGATTAAGTTCGTCGAGCGAAAGGGCGCGTGCTGCGATAATGATCCTTTCGGGCCATGCGTCGATGACGTGACGGAGGCTGAGTGCGACTGCGAGAAGTGCAAGTGGTTTGAAAAGCAGCGCTGCGACGAGGTCGTTTGCATGCACGGTGCGATTCCCACGGTTTCCGAGTGGGGGTTGGTGGTCTTGACCCTCCTACTGCTGACCGGAGCCAAGGTCTACTTCGGTCGTCGGCAGTCCGAGGCGCTTTCTTAGTAGGTTCGTTCGCCTCAGGTGCAGGTATCCTCCGGCCCCTCGTCCGCTCAGCCGCGGACGTGGGGCCGGGTTTGTTTAAGTCCTTCAAGGTCGATCAACTCCTGGCGGAAATCCGTAGGGCGCTGAAGGGGTGTACGAAGTAGCCCGGCTGATTTTACGGCGCTCGTTGCAGAGTTGTTACGCCCGCTCGCGGTGTCATTCTGAGCGAAGCGAAGAATCTTTGGACGCCTGAGACCCTTCGCTGCGCTCAGGGTAACAAAGTGACGGGGCGCGATCGTCGCTCGCGGCTCGCGGGATTCTGACAGGACGCGATCGTCGCTTGCGTCTCTACCAACACACGGCTAACTTTCTTCCCCTTATCGAATGAGATTGGGACGGTTGGTAGGAGTATGGGGCTATGCCTACAGCGGAGTTGGACGTAAAGCAGATTGGGGCCCGCGCGGCCGCCGCGAGCGAGCCGTTTCGGCGGCTGCTGGAACAGATGCACCGGGTGATCGTCGGACAAGACGAGTTGCTGCATCGGATGCTCGTCGCCGTGTTGTCCCGCGGGCACGTGCTGATCGAGGGCGTGCCGGGGCTGGCCAAGACGACCGCAGTATCCTGCCTAGCTCGCGGGATCAACACCGGTTTCCAGCGGCTTCAGTTCACCCCTGACCTTCTTCCCGCGGACTTGATCGGGACGCTGATCTATCGGGCGAGCGATGGGGCGTTCGTGGTTCGGAAAGGCCCGATCTTCTCCAACATCATTCTTGCGGACGAGATCAACCGCGCCCCGGCCAAGGTTCAATCGGCCCTCTTGGAGGCCATGCAGGAACGGCAGGTCACCATCGGGCAAGAGACGTTCCCCTTGGTGGAGCCGTTCCACGTCCTGGCGACGCAGAATCCGATCGAGCAGGAAGGCACCTATCCTTTGCCCGAGGCCCAGGTCGATCGGTTCATGCTGAAGCTGAAGGTCGGCTACCCGTCGAAGAAGGAGGAGCGTCTTATCCTCGATCGAATGGCCGTCACCTCGCCCGTGCTCGAAATAGACCCGGTGATGTCACCTTCTGACATCACCAAGGCGCGCGACGTGGTGGATGAAATCTACATCGACGACAAGATCAAGGACTACATCGTGGACATCACCTTGGCCACCCGCGAACCGGCGGCCTATCAAATCCCGATCGCCGACTGGATTCAATACGGCGCTTCCCCGCGGGCGACGCTGGCCTTGACCATCGGGGCGAAGGCCACGGCGTTTCTCGCGGGTCGAGGCTACGTGACGCCGCAGGACGTGAAGACCATCGCCATGGACGTGCTCCGCCACCGGGTGATCGTGACGTACGAGGCGGAGGCGGAGGAGAAAACGTCGGAAGATGTGGTGAGGGCGGTTTTGGACCACGTTCCGGTTCCGTAGAGGGATTGCCAATTGCCGATTTCCAATTGCCAATTGCTGATTTGACGACGGCCTCGATTTCCGGTTGTCGTGTTGTGGTCGGTAGCGATGAATCCTGAGGAACTCAAAAAACGTACGCGGCAGTTCGCACTTCGCGGGATCCGGCTATGCGTCTCACTTCCGCGAACGGCGGTTGGTGGCGTAATTGGGAAACAACTGTTACGGGCGGGAACGTCCGTCGGCGCGAACTACCGAGCAGCCTGCAAAGCACGTTCGGCTGCCGAGTTCGCTTCAAGAATGGGTATTGTGGAGGAAGAGGCGGACGAGTGCGTTTATTGGATCGACTTGTTGGTCGAGTCGGGAGCAATGACTCGCGAAAAAGTTGGAGCATTGCATAAAGAGGCGACGGAACTGGTCGCCATCGCCGCAGCTTCGAGAAAAACATCCCGCGGTCGTGGTCCTCGGTAATCGGCAATTGGAAATCGGCAATTGGCAATGTGAAGGCTTTAAGGTCACGTGATTCCCAAAGAACTCCTCAAGAAAGTCCGCCAAATCCAAATCCGCACCCGTCGGACGGTGAACGACGTGCTCGCGGGGCAGTATCACTCCGCCTTTCGCGGGCGGGGCATGGAGTTCGAGGAGGTCAGCCCGTATCAGATCGGCGACGACGTGCGGCTGATCGACTGGAACGTGTCCGCCCGCTACGGTGAGCCGTTCATCAAGAAGTACCGCGAGGAGCGCGAACTGACCGTCATGCTCGTGGTGGACTCCAGCCGATCGGGCCTGTTCGGCAGCACCCACCAGTTCAAGCTCGACGTAGCCGCCGAGTTGTGCGCCGTGCTGGCCTTTTCGGCCATCCGCAGCAACGACAAAGTCGGGCTGATCCTGTTCACCGATGAAGTCGAAAAGTATGTTCCCCCGAAAAAGGGCACGCATCACGTGCTGCGGATCATCCGCGAATTGCTCTATCACCAACCGCAAGGACGAGGAACCGACATCGCCGAGGCCCTCAACTTCTTGAACCGCGTCACCATCCGCAAGTCCGTCTGCTTCTTGGTGAGCGATTTCCTGACCAGCGGCTACGAGTCGGCCTTGCAGATCGCGCGAAGACGGCACGACCTCATCCCCATTGTCGTCAGCGACCCGCGGGAGTGGGAGCTGCCCGACGTGGGATTCGTCGAACTCGAGGACCCGGAGACGGGGGAGGTGACATTGCTTGACACTTCGAACCGTGCGCTGCGCCGGGCCTACGCCGCCGCCTGCGCTCGCCGGGCGATGGATCGCCAAGGAATGTTTCGCCGCATGGACACCGAGACGATCGACGTCCGCACCGACCGCTCGTACGTTGATCCCTTGGTGAGGTTCTTCCACAAGCGCGAAAGGCGACGATGAGATTGTCGAATGTCGAATGTCGAATGTCGAATGACCTGCCGCCGAGCCGCGGGCTGCAGAGCCGCGACCGTAAGGGAGCGGTGGGTCGCCGCCAGCACGTGAAATACGCGCCGCTTCCTTACGGGCGCGGCTCTGTTGGGAAGTGCGACCGAGAAGATCAGAGCCGCGACCTTGAGGGAGCGGTCACGCGGATGCAAGCGGCGGTAGGTATCCTCGTTTTGTCATTCGTCGTTTCGGGTTGCGGCAGTCGGGGCGAAAAGACCGAACGAACGATGGCGACGGCCGGTGTTACGCGTACGGCGCATGACGGCCCCGTGACGGTGACTCTCACCGCCAGACCGGCGGAATTGCTTTTCAACGAGCGGGCAGAGGTTCTCGTTGAGGTGATCGCAGAGAGCGGGGTGACCGTTGAGGTCGGCGATTACGCACGGAGCGAATCTCTCGCCGCACACCAGTTCGAGTACCGGGTGACTCCGCTGGAGCGGAAGGCGGCGGTACCCACGAACGACGGCAAACTCAAGTGGACCCACCGATACGGGATCGAGTTTTTCCTCCCCGGCCGTTATGAGCTTCCTGCGGCCGCCGCTTCCTTTGTGGACGCGCGGCAGACCCCCGAATCCGCAACGCCGGCCGAGGCGCACAAGCTCACGACGGAACCGCTGGCTGTTGTGGCCCGCGATCCGAACGCCAAGCCGCTTACGCCGGAGGAGCTGAAGACGATTACGGCCCTTCCCCCGGTCGAATTGCGCGAGCCGTGGAGCCGATGGTGGTGGGCGGCGCCACCGGTCCTGGCCGCCGCCGCGTGGCTCATCGTTGCTCTGCTCCGCCGCTCGCGCCGAAGCCGCGGGGTCGTCGTCCCCGTTCCGGCGCATGAATGGGCGCATCAACAGATCGCCGCGCTGGTCGCCGAGGACTTGGTGCGTAAGG
>CAYQZH010000045.1:0-18943 GCA_964421865.1 uncultured Phycisphaera sp.
TTCCCCCCTCACACGGATGCCGAAAACCATCCGTTACTCGACGACGCAGAATGTCTCACTTGCTATGAAACAGTACATCATAGGCGACCCTGTCCCTCCATGCGTGATGCAATCGAACCGCTCCCAAGATACGTCGCAACACCTACTCTGACCAAGTACCGACTGTTCACTTGGATGAGTGGGCGGACGCTTCCCGACCACCAACTCATCACGTTTGCGCGCTCCGACGACTATTTTTTCGGCGTGTTGCACAGCTCGATTCACGAGCTGTGGGCGCGGCGGATGGGAACGCAACTGGGCGAGGTCGAGTCGGGATTTCGCTACACGCCGACGACCTGTTTCGAGACGTTCCCGTTTCCGTGGGCACCGGGGAAGGGACCGTGCCCGAGCCCCGGCATTCATGCCGGGCGGAGGTCGACGAAACCGCCCGACAGGAATGTCGGGGCTCTGATTTACGAACGAATCTCGAACGCGGCGAAGCAGCTTAACGAACAGCGCGAGCGGTGGTTGAACCCGCCGGAATGGATCGATCCGATCGCGCGGGCCGTTGATGCCGAGGATGATTTCGCCGACGTGCCGGAGGAAGCGCGGGGGCTGATTCGACATTCGGCGATCATGGCCCGTGCGGCCAAAGACGCCGAGCTCAAAAAACGCACGCTGACCAACTTGTACAACGAGCGGCCCACCTGGCTGCGGTTGGTGCATGAACAGCTCGACCGGGCCGTGCTGGCCGCCTACGCCGCGACCGACTATGACGGCGAGTGGTCCGAGGACTGGGCGCGGGTGTGGGTCGATACCGGGGCCGGGCAGCCGCTCCCCGACGACCACGAGCTGGCCGACCTGCGCAAAGAAACCGACCAGCGCGTGCTGGCGCACCTATTGCGGCTGAACCTGCAACGGGCGGGAGGGAGGTAGCATCGAGGCCGACGGGATTCGAACCCGCAACCACCGGCGTGACAAGCCGGTACTCTAACCAATTGAGCTACGGCCCCTGGTTTTACCGTCCACCGGGTACGGCGGCACGCCCGCGGCACGCCGGACGAACCGGGTACGGGTCGGACAAGCCAAGGAACAACGATACATAGCTTGGCGCGGGGCGACCGTCAAGGCGATCTCGCCGGGGAACCCGTCCCCCGCGACCACGACATTTTACCGGTTGACCTGACACTCCCGCGGGCGATACTAGGGGGAGGTGACGTAGGCCAGCCCGCCGCCGCCGTCGCCGGCGCGAGCGTAGTCCCGGCACGTCGGGATTAGCTCCAAGCGTTCCAACGAGAGGGTACACCCGTGACGGTTTGCTGCTGTCTGACTTCAACCCATCGGCCCGTCGTGCGGCGGTCACTGCTTGCGCTCTGCACGATGGGGACGCTGTTGTGCGAATGCACGGCCTTCAACCCCGCGTTTCTCAACCTCTTCACCACGCCTGGGTCGGCGGGGTTCGCGACGATTCCGAACGCACCGGGCCATGTGGTCGTCGGCCTGGGTAACGAAACCGAAATCGACGAACGGCTGTTGAGTTTTCTTGCTCCGAAGTTGGCTTTGTCGGAGTCGCAGTTGCGAGCGTTGCGTCCCCGGCTGCGGATGCGAATCCGCATCACCTTCGTAGATGGGACCTTCCAGACCGTCGAGTTCGTCGACGGCAGCAGCAACTTGGTGGATCCCGCCTTCGACGCCCAGGCCTTTCCCGATCTCAACCAGAACGATCTTAACAACGCGGTCGTGTTGTGCGACGTGGCCCGGGTAGAGCTGGAGCCGGGAACCAACGTCGAGGTGTTCATTCCGGTGGAGCTGATCCAGTACCAACTCGTCGAGGCGACCAACGTAGGCGGAGGGGCGGTTGTAACTTATCAGCAACGGGGAACGGTTACTCCGCAGTTCCGGACGTTACAGGTGGACCAACTTGACGCGGATGGGAACGTGACCTTACAGCGGAACATCGGCGTTCGCGACGTTCCCACTCCGACTCCCAACGTGATCTGCGGGTCGGTGGTGGCGATCACCGTGAAGGGAACGCTGGCGGTGCCGTTCCTTGATGTCGTGTCGCCGAGTGTGCCGAGCTACGACATTGACGATGCGGCGACCGTGGCGCAGATCGGCGGGCGGTATGAGTTTCTGGTGACCGTTCAGTAATGAAGAAACCCGCTGGAACCACGGAGAATTGCAACACGTGCTGACCAGAGCGATCATCAGGGTCATTCTGATTGGGTTTGAGGCCATCGGGTTGCTTGCGCTTTCCGCGGCGTGCGCGGGCTCGGCGAGTTTCTTCAACCCGGCGTTCATCAACACGCTGTCCGGGGGCCAAGTGCCGGTGACGCCCGGTCCGGGGGCGGCGTTCGTGCTTGTACGCGTCATGAACGAGACGAACCAAACGGTGGAGTTCATCGTCACCATTGAGCGAGACGTGCTGGTCGTCGACGAAGAGGGGGACTACCAGCAGGACGAACAGGGGAACTTCATCACTCGGCCGGAGCGCAAGACGGTGCGTTTGCACACCAGTGCCACGGGGCTGGCGACGGAGATGGGCGTCGTCTTCCCGTGTAGCCCAGAGCCGGTGACCGTGGTGGGATTGGGTGAGGACCTGCTGCCGACGGACGCGGCGATCTTCGTCGGCGGCGAAGGCGCGGGCGGAGCGACGGGCTTCGGCGTGTCCGCAGGGAACGTCAACCCGCTCCTGCTGGACGCGGGGAACTTCAACTGCGGCGACACGATCATTTTCCGAGCCTTCCTGAACACGGGCGTCGCGGGCGGGATTTCGCTGCAGTCGTTCCTTCTCCCCGGATCGGAGCAGCCCTCAATCTTCCGCGGCCCGGATACATTCGTGAACCTTGCTCATTTCGTGGAGTCCCAGGTCCCCGAGGATGAAGGTCCGTGACGCGGCAACGGGTCGGTTGGCTGTTGCTCATGCGGCTGACGATGGAATAACCCACGGTTTTGTGCGAATAACAGCGGGAGGTCGAACCATGACCGATCGACGGCAGGTGTTACGGAAGGGGCGTTGGCTGCTTACTGCGGCGTTGGCGGGCGGGTCGCTGTTCAGCAAATGCGATTTCATGTTGCGAAGCGCTATCGCCGATGGATCGAAGCAGTTTCTCGCCTCCCTGCTCGACCCGACCAACGTTCTGCAATCCCTCTCGCCGGGCTCAAGCAACTCCTCCACAACGCCCTGACGAACCCCGCGGCGAGAACCCGAACAACCGCGTCGCCTTTGAGGTGGACGCCGTGCCCCGGCGGCGGATATAGTATTAGTGGAACCTGAAGGGTCGGTCGTTCCGTGGTGTACGGTTCCACTTTACCCGCAGGGTTGTGTTTGATCATGGAAAAGAAGGCGGTCCAGGATCGGCTATCCAGCTTGAAAACCGGCCAGGCGGCGGCCGTCGTCTCCATTAAGGCAGCCCAGACGGCGGCGAAGCGGCTGGCCGACATGGGGTTCGTTCGTGGGGCCGTGGTGGAGATGATCCGACCAGGCAGGCCGTGTCTTGTTCGCATCAGCGGAACCTGCGTCGGACTCGGTGTCGAGCACCAACGTAACATCATCGTCCACCGCGCGTAGGGTCGTTCATGTCCGCGTCCATCCCCTTACAGACAGCTCCCCGCGTCCGGTCGGTGGCCCTCATCGGCAACCCGAACACCGGCAAGAGCACACTGTTTAACGCCCTAACCGGGTATCGTCAGCGGGTCGGAAACTATCCCGGAACGACGGTGGAGCGGCGGGCAGGCTTTATTCGCACGGAAAGCAAGGCGGCTCCGATCGAGGTGATTGATCTTCCGGGCGCCTACAGTCTGGCGGCGCGGGCGGCGGACGAGGCGATCGTTCTGGATGCCTTGCTCGGTCGAGCCGGCGGGGATCGTCGGCCGGACCTGATCGTCAGCGTGGTCGATGCGGCCAACCTCGGACGCAACCTGTTCTTGAGCACACAGCTTCTGGAACTCGGCGTTCCCCTGGTTGTCGCCCTGAACATGATGGACCTGGCGGAGGCGTCGGGAGTTCGGATCGATACGGCGGCGTTGGCGGCGGAACTGGGCGTGGTGGTCGTGCCCGTGGTGGCGACCAAGCAGATCGGGATCGAGGTCTTGGAGAGGGCGATCCTCGACTCCCTCGACGCTCCCTGCTCGGACCACTGTCCCTCGTTCCCCGATTGTGTCTGTGCGGAGCTCGACGGTCTCCGCAACTCGCTGGCCGACGGCGGCGCCGGGGAGCATCACCGGGCCTCGCGCATCGAGGCCATGCAGACCTTGCTCGATCCGGGCGGATATCACGAGTCACGGCTGGTGAAGCGGTGCGGGCGCGGCTTGGCGGAGGAATTGGCCGAGCGCCGCCGGCGAATCGCGTCGGCCGGGGAATCGGTGGTGGAGGTGGAGGCTCTCGTCCGGTACACCTGGATCGATCGCGTGCTGAACCGCGTGGTGACGCGGGTTCGTCCGAGGCCGCGGTCCAAGTCCGAGGCGGCTGATCGGCTCTTCACCCATCGCGTTTTCGGGTTGGCGGTGTTTCTGTTGATGATGGGGATCTGCTTCCAAAGCGTGTACGCCTGGGCGGCGCCGGTGATGGACGCGATCGACGGCTTCTTCGGCGCATTGGGCGGATTCCTCGCCGACGTGATTCCGGCGGGCGCGGTGCAGAGCCTGGTCGTGAACGGCGTGGCCGCGGGCGTCGGGGCGGTGCTGACGTTTCTGCCGCAGATTTTGATTCTGTTTTTGTTCCTCGCGATCCTGGAGGACTGCGGCTACATGGCCCGGGCGGCGTTCCTGATGGATCGTTGGATGGGCTTGTTCGGTCTCAACGGGAAATCGTTCATCCCGTTGCTGTCGTCGTTCGCCTGCGCGGTGCCGGGGATTCTCTCGACGCGGACGATCGAGGATCGGCGGGACCGGTTCGTGACCATCCTCATCGCTCCGTTGATGAGTTGCAGCGCCCGGCTGCCGGTGTATGTGCTGCTCATCGGGGCGTTCATCCCGGCGACGCCGCTGTTGGGGGGGCTGATCGGTTTGCAGGCGACGACGCTGCTGGCGATGTACCTGGTCGGTGCGGCCGTCGCCATTCCGGTCGCTCTGATCCTCAAGCGAACGGTGCTGAAGGGTCCGCCGCAATCGTTTTTGATGGAGCTGCCGACGTACAAATGGCCCTCGCCGCGCATTGTATTCTTTCGGATGTATGAGCAAGGGAAAGCGTTCTGCGTTTCTGCAGGGACCTTGATCTTCGCGGTGGCGATCGTGATCTGGGCCTTGGGCTACTATCCGCATCCCGCGGCGATCGCTGGAGCACACCAACTGAAGCGCGAGGCCGCAGCCCATGCCGGGCATTCCGATAAGGCGTTGGGCGCGCGGCTCGCGGAGATCAACCGCGACGAGGCCGGGGAGTATCTGCGGCAGAGTTTCCTGGGACGCATGGGGCAGTGGATCGAACCGGCTGTCAAACCCCTGGGATGGGATTGGCGGATCGGTACCGCGGCGATTGCCTCCTTCCCCGCGCGGGAGGTCGTGGTGGCCACGATGGGGACGATCTACAACCTCGGCGGCGGGCAGGACGAGACGTCGGCGGGTTTGCGGGCGACGCTGCACGCCGCGACCTGGCCCGACGGTCGTCCCGTGTACAACGTCGCGGTGGCTTTGTCGATCATGGTGTTCTTCGCCCTGTGCTGTCAGTGCGCCGCGACGTTGGCGACGATCAAGCGTGAGACGAAGTCCTGGGCGTGGCCGGTGCTGACTTTCACCTATATGACTGCACTGGCGTATGTCGGAGCGCTGGCGACGTATCAGATCGCGATTCGATGGGTGTAATGATTTCCATGGGGATTCAAGACTACCTCGCTTTGACGGTCGTTGTGGTCGCACTGGCGTATGCCGGACGATCCGTATGGCGAATGTTCCATGGGAAGACCGGTTGCGCGACCAACTGCGGCTGCGGCGACAAGCCCGCTAAGGCCGGAGCGGTCCGACCTCTCTCACGCGGGTTAAAGCGCGTCCCTCTGGTTACGCTCGATCAAGTCGGCAAGCCCGCGCCTTCGGCGTCGACCGACCCTTCGCACTCGCCGTGACCGTCCGCGTTAGCGTTGCACATAGAACTGGGCAAAGGCCTTGGCCGACAGAGGCTCCCCGGTGGCTTGCTTGGTGAACTCATTCCACGAATACAGGTTTCCCGGACCGAAGATTCTCTGCTTCCAATAATCGCCGACTTCCGTCTTTCCGTAAAAGGATGTCTTCGTCGGGTCATCGATCCCGAGAACGGTCTTGGCGATATAGGCGTGCACTTGGCAAGCAAACAGCTCGCCCATCATGTAGCTGTGGTAATAGACCGGCGTTGTCACAATATGGATTTTCGCCGCGTAGTCCGGGCGATTGACGGTTTCCGGCGGGTTCAGGAGTTGGTATTTCGCCTTGAGCGACCACCACAATTCCCCTAGGTTCTGGTCGGGCTTGTTATACATCCCGCGCTCAAAGCGCATCATCACCTGGGTCCATCGGCTGAAGATCAGCTTCTCGGCGCGAAGACTGCGGCGGGCGGATTGCATCAAGCCGGCGGCCTGCGCCGGGGGGAGCTTGAGCGCTTTGGCGAGGAAATCCTCATTCTTCACCATCGCCCCGACCATCATCGCAAAACCTTCGGTAGTGAGACGGTGGGACGGCTCGTGGAGCAAAAAGGGGACATCCTTGCCGATGTATTTGTCGTAGACGGCGTGGCCGAGTTCGTGAATGAGCGTGTCGGCCCAATAGAGGTTGGGCTTGACGTTGCACAGGACGCGAATGTCATCCGCTCTGTTGAGATTTGTGGAAAAGGCGTGCGGACTCTTCTTGGGTTTCTCGTAAAGATCGCTGCGTTGAAGGATATCGTCGGGGGGAGTTCCTAAGCCGTTGTAGTAGTCCTTGGCGATGGCCAGTAAGTCCTTGTCCTTGTAAACGTCATCCAGATTCACCCCCTCCATCTCCGGCGCCTCCTGGAAGAAAAGATCGCCGAAATGCCAAGGCCGCAGTTTGTCCGTAGGGATGCCGAAACGGGCCGCCCTGGCCGAGTCGATTTCCTTTTTCAATGCGGCGAAAGGTTCCTTCGTCAGTGCGTCCAACTCGTCGAACAGCTTCGTCAGTTCGTCGTCGTCGATCTCCTGCAGAAAAAGCTTCATGGCGAAGAAGTGTGGAAATCCGATCTCGTGGGCCAGGTCATCCCGCAACTCGACCAGCTCATGGAGCTTTTTCTCCACGACGCCGCCGATCTCCATATAGGCTTTCCACGTCTTCTCCGCCTGCGCGGAATCCTTAGTCTCCGAGAGAATCTGGCGGATGTCGTTTTCGCTCAAGGGTTTCCCATCGACCTCGCCGCGGTGGGCATTGAACATCTGCTCCAGTTCGCTTTCGAGTGCGATGATCTTCTTCTGCACCTCGCGGTCGCCCTGAGCGGGGAGAAAGGAGCGGTACATCACGTCGAGTTCGCGCTTCAGGAGCGGGTCGACGATCTTGGCGGCCTTTTTCAGCGATTTCAGATTGGCGAAGACCGTGGAATCACTGTGCAGTTCCACGAGCGCGTTCTGCGCCTGCCTTCGCCGCTCAAAGGCTTCGTCGGCGCCGGTCGTATTGGCGTCCCACCAGGCGGTCTCGGATTGAACCACCAGCGGCTGGTATTTGGCGACATAGGCGTCGCGCAGCGCTTTGAATTTCGTCTCGGCTGATTCGCCGGAAGGTGCGGCCTCGCCCGTTTGTCCCAACGCCGCGCCGGTTACGGAAAACAGAGTCATTAGAAGGATCACTTGCGAATTCCTTATTGACATTGCCCTATCCCTGAGTTTGCCATACATCAGTGCACGGTTTGTTCGCCGTTCCGACGACTGCCGATGATCAGCAGCAGCACCGCGAGCACGCCGAATGCCCCGACGGTCACCCAACCGCTGTTGGAAAAAGCCGGGAAGCGCTCCGGGCCGAAGGCGAGGTCCTTGTATTTCACCAGGAGAATGGCGCAGACGATGCCGGCGATCGTTCCGCCCGCGATATAGCCTGAGGAAAGGAGTATGCCGGGGCTCATTTCCGATTCCGCCGCGCCGCGACGACTCCACTTGTCGGCCATCCACCGCAACATCCCGCCGCAGAAGATCGGCATCGACGCCGACAGCGGCAAGTACACGCCCACGGCGAAGGGAAGCGACGGCACACCGCTGAGTTCCAGGACGATGGAAATCGCCACCCCCAGCAGGACGAGCGACCACGGCAGTTTCTGAGTCAGGATGCCGTCGACAATGAACGACATCAGCGCCGCCTTCGGAGCGTTGAACTTCTCGACCTTCGTGCCGTCGTCGCGTTTGTCAAGTTTGCCGTTGATGCCGGGATCGACGAGATAGCGAACGGTTCCGGTGTCATCAACGAGATATTTGCCCGCGGGAACTCCGGGAATCTGTCCCACGCGGGCGTGCAGCACGGAGTATTCGTTCGCGTCCTCGGCGCAATAATCGCTCTTCACTCGCTCCTTGTCGGTAAGTCGCGCCGCATCAA
This sequence comes from uncultured Phycisphaera sp., assembly GCA_964421865.1. GTDB lineage: Bacteria > Planctomycetota > Phycisphaerae > UBA1845 > UBA1845 > SBAX01. Next base: position 8,473 of record CAYQZH010000045.1, read on the forward strand.
CCTTGACCTGCGGTAAATCGTTGCGCGAGTAGATCGTCTTGGCGTCGTTCAGGAACAGCAGGGTGACTCCGATGACCAAGGCCGAGGTCAAGGCGCCGACGAGAATGCCGATCTGCTGCGAGCGAGGCGTGGCCCCGACGATGAAGCCCGTTTTGAGGCACTGGGCGACCGTTCCGCCGTTGGAGCACGCGATGCAGACGATGGCTGCGATGGACAGCGCCGTCAGTCGGTAGAACTCGCCGGTCCAGCCGATGGCGACGAAGATCAGGCAGGTGAGCAGTAGTGTAGCCACCGTCATTCCTGAAATCGGGTTCGACGAGGAGCCGATTTCGCCCGTCAGCCTGGCCGAGACGGTTACGAACAGGAAACCGAAAAAGATGATGAGCACGGCCCCAAGAGGATTCATGTTGAGCATGGGCGCAAGCGAAATCGCCAGGATCAGTCCCAGGCATCCGAAAAGAACGACGCGCATAGACATATCGCGATCGAGACGTGACACCGCGCGTGTCGAACCCGCAGCGGGCGTGGCATTCGAGTTCTTTGACGCAAGGTCACTCAGCCCCGCGCGGATCGACCCGACGATGGTGGGCAGCGATTGCATCATGCTGATAATGCCGCCCGCGGCAACGGCTCCTGCACCGATGTACAGAACGTAATCGTGAAAGATCTCCTTGAGCTGCATTTGTCCGATTGGTTTTTCGGCCGGGAAAAGCGGCGTCGGTAGACCGCTGCCGAACAGAACAATGGCGGGCGCCAAGACCCATGAGGCGAGGATTCCGCCCCCGACCATGATGCAAGCGATCCGCGGGCCGATCACGTACCCGACGCCGAGCAGGGCCGGTGAGGCGTCCAACGCGACCTGGGCGCCTTTGAACTCGAATCGTCCCAGCTTCATCGGCGCGGTCGGCTCGCCGAGCAGCGCCTGGAACCCCGAGCGGATGAGCTCGTAAACGAACGCGATCCCGAAGCCGCCGAATACGGTCGCGGCCGACGAGCCGCCCTTCTCGCCGACCATCAGAACGTCGGCACAGGCCAGACCCTCGGGATACACTAACTTGCCGTGCTGCTTGACGATGAAGACCCGCCGTAGCGGAATCATCATCAGCACGCCGAGCAGACCGCCGAGCACGGCCACGAGCATCACCCGCGTCAGCTCCAAGTTGTAGCCGAGGATGAGCAACGCCGGCATGGTGACGCCGACGCCGAAAGCGATGGACTCGCCGGCCGAACCCGTCGTCTGCACCATGTTGTTTTCGAGAATCGTCGCGTTTCGCCCGAATAGCGGGGTGAAGATGCGAAAGAGCGTGATCGAAAGCACCGCGATGGGGATCGAGGCCGACACCGTCATGCCGACTTTCAACACCAAGTAGAGCGACGACGCCCCGAAGATAATCCCCAGGATGGCCCCGACGACGATGGGCGCCAGCCCGAACTCCGGGATCACTTGGTCCGCCGAGACGTAGGGCTTGTGCTCGGGGGCGACGGCCACGGGGTCGGTTTTCATCCACGCACTCCCTGTTCCAACTCCTCAACCGGACGGTTCGCGCCGTCCCGGGGACGTCCTCGCGGGAACCTCGGGAAGTACACCGGATTCGGGCCGATCGGTCAAATCGCACCGGGAACATGCCCCACGCAAGACCCGCGCGGCGCCCCGTTCATCGTGCCATGTGAAAGACCTGTCCGGATACGAGGATTTGGCCGGCGTGTTCCTCTCGCCATCGTTTCGAGATGCCGAGTTGGTACTTGATGGTCTGCGTCGGCGAAACACCAAAGATCGAGTTGATTTCCGCCCCCGTCGCGAGCACCATCACAGACACGCGAAACTGGGGAGGCGGCGCGAGGGCAATCAAGTATCGAATGTCGCACACCCGGATCCGCGTTTTCTCGTTCCAGCGGGCTTCCAACACCTCCTCCGATCCCGGATGATGGTGACCGAAATCAATCGTGACCGACTTCCCCGTGTGGTGTTTGACTTCCAGCAACTGGTGGCGAACATCCGGGAACAGTCCTGCGCCGGGCGGGTAGTGATACCCCAGGGACTTCGCAACCTCAAACTCGAACCAATTTCCGTTGGGGCGAACCTCGAGGATCCGATTACCTTCATCACGGGGCGCGTCGATTCCCATCAGCGGATTCAGGAGCGTAGCAAGCTCTTCCAGAGAGTAGAGGATCGCGGGATCCGCTGGGGGGTTGGCGAGCGGTTCGCCGTCGGCAAGATCGAGGGAATGAACGCGATCCTTCTTGATCCTCGCCGATTCGGCCAGGGAACTCCCGTGTTTCATGGTCCGATTCTCGAACAGGTTAAGCGGTGGCTATGCCGAAACACACCTCCACGAGAGCGTCAATCCGGGCTTCGAGCATGGGAATGCGGGACGCACCGGATTCGGAACCACAGTTGCGGACGGCCTGTCGGACCAGTGAAATGAGCTCCCGGGCAGCCGGAGTTCCAGGCGACGGATACGGGTACTTTCCCACATACTGGGTGATATAGCGCCGTCGACCGGAATACAATCGGTTATTGAACGCCAGGTCGTGGAACCGCGCCATCAACTTGGAGTTGGCCACCCCGAGCAAAAGGTACAGCGCGTCCGACGGAGCACGCGGGGCCGGAGTGATCCAATAGCTGTCTCCATCCACGATGTTCCCGCCAAAATCAAGGTAGAAGCGCGGCCCGGGACTAATGTCCGGGAATACGATTTTCGGAACGATCCAGGCGGCCGGGTCTTGCGGAACCCAAATCTCGTACCATTCCCGACCGGCCTCCAAAACGTAATGCCGGCGTTCAAGGCGGTCACGATGCGCCTCGAGGTACGCCCGCGCGCGCGGGTATTTGCGAAGATCGATGGCCCGTCGACACCCGTTCATCACTTCGTGCGTATAGAGAACCTTCGTGGACGGTTTAGCCCCCCGCGGCAACGTCCAACGGTGAGCGTCCTCGTGTCCCAGGAGGGGGCGAAGCAACTCAGGCTCCGGGCGCATCTCCGTAGGCAGTTCGTTCCAATCAGAGCGGATAAATACGTCGTCCGCGGTCGTTTTGATTCCCACACGCACAGCGGACACATCGCCGAATACGCCGCACGACGCGGCGCGCACGCGATCCACCCATTCCCTTTCTTCCGCCGTCACGAGTGACCAGACCTCGGCTGCATCTTGATCCAGCACCAACGCACCGGAAGTGACTTTGAATGAACCATCCCGTACTCGGTAGCGTCCGGGTTCACCATGACTCAAGATGTCAATGATTCCCTTGTCCGGCGTCAATTTGATCGGCTCGTCGCTGCCCGACCCGACGTCGGAATAGACGCGCAAAAAGCGCGCTCCCGATCGAACGACGGAGGACTGGTCCTGCGCCCGCCGAGACCCGATGAAAATCGCGGGCAGAACGGCGGCCTCGAAGAGCTTTGTGTCTCCCAGATCGATAACCTCTCGAATGTCATAGTGTTGCGCGAGATAACGGCGGATCATGGATCCGCCAAGCGTCGTCAGGAAGCGGTTGGAAATGATGATTCCAAGCACTCCCCCTGGGCGCAACGACTCCGTCGCGGCGACGAGGAACGCGTGGTAGAGGTCAACTCGCCCGGCCAGTCCAAAGCGAGACGCCAATCGCTGCGCTCTCGCCGCGCCGAGGACCTGCGTACGGACATAAGGTGGGTTCGCAATGATGACATCAAATCCCAGGGCCAGCGCCGGAACCGCCGGATCGGAGGTCCACAGATGCGCCTGAGGGTCGCTCATCGACACGAACTCGAGGAAGTCTCCCTCAATGAGATCAAAGCGAACCGCCCCAGACCGGGACAACCTGAGTCGACCGGCGCAAAGGGCGCGATCGTCTGCTTCGATGCCGACGATCACGCCCGGGTCGATTCCTCCCTCACGCAACGCCGTCAGCACCGACTCCAGGAGAGCACCATCCCCGCAAGCAGGGTCGAGTATTCGGAGCGGCTCGTTCAAACGCGGTGCCACAAAGGGAATGAGGCGCCGGGCGAGAAACTCGGCCAAAAGGGGCGGCGTATAATGCACGCCCATCGCCTTCCGGCGGCTCACCTTCGTTCGGGCAAGTGCACGTCCGCTCATATCAACGGAATCCTACGCGGGGGTGACCCAGCAAACAAACTGACCGCGCCGAGTCGAGAGTACTCGTCCGATCGCTGCAACGACCGCAAGGCGGCGACCCACAACCGCGCGACTCATCCGCGTCCTGACGTGCCTTGACATCCCTTGCATTGGGTCTAGCATCAAGGATGAAAACTCACAGGCGCCGCGTCGCCCGGGTGGATTAGCGTGTTTACCGGCATCGTGGAACGGATGGGGACGGTCCGCGACACCCGCGTCGTCGCGGGAGGGAGGCGGTTGCTCCTCGACGTCGGGCCCATCGCCCAAGAATGCCAACCCGGTGACAGCGTGTCCGTCCAGGGCGTCTGTCTGACCGTAGCGACCGTCCTCGGCGAATCCCTGGAATTCGACGTCATCGCCGAGACGCTTCAACGGACCACGCTTGGCCGCAAACGCGTCGGCGATCGGGTCAACCTCGAGCGCTCCCTGAAAATGGATGACCGGCTCGACGGCCACTTCGTGCAAGGACACATCGACGGCACGGCCTCCGTTGGAGAAGTACGACGGTCGAGCCGCGAGTATGTGATCGGATTTCGCCCCGACGAGCATCTGACGCCCTACCTGGTGGCCAAGGGCTCCGTCGCCATCGACGGAGTGTCACTGACCATTGCCCAGGTGCGTGAGGGTGACTTTACCGTGGCACTCATTCCCACCACTCTCGAACGGACGACGCTCTCCACGCTTGCCGTCGGGGACCTCGTCAACATTGAATCGGACATCATCGCTCGGACCATCGTGCATCGACTCGCCCAAATGACCGAGGGCGGGCCGCTCACGCGGGACGCCTTGCAGAAAGCGGGGTTCCTATGACCGCCGCGGGGGTCGCCCCCACCCGAGCGCCCTTGGCCGTGCGCTCCAAGCCGCTGATCGGCGTCACCCTGGGCGACCCCTGCGGGATCGGGGCCGAGGTGACCCTTAAGGCCCTCGCCGACCCCGAAGTCCGCTCCCTCGCGCGCTTCATCATCTACGGCTCGAGCGATGTTTTGGAGGCCGCCGCCGACGCCGCAGCCTTTCGTCCCTTTTGGTTTCGCATCGCCCGTGGCGAGCCGTTGCGGGTGGACAGCGGCGTCGTCCTCGTCGATCTGGACGAGTACGCCGCCGGTTTCTGGGTCAATGCCCGTCCGACCGCCGAGGGCGGAAAAGCGTCGCTTCGGTACGTCGACGAAGCGGTCCACGCCGCGAGGACCGGCGTGATCGACGCGATCGTCACCGGCCCCATCCACAAGGTCAGTTGGAAACTGGCCGGCTGCCGCTTTCCGGGCCACACCGAAAAGATCGCCGACGCCTTCAACACCAAGCGCTTCACGATGGCCTTTGTCGGCGGTGATCTACGGGTGGCACTCGCCAGTGCCCACTTGGGTCTGTTCGAGTTGCGCAATCACTTCACCATCGGGCTGGTGTTCCAACCGATCGATCTGCTTCACGAAGCGCTGCAGCGTTGGTTCGGGATCGAACATCCGCGCCTCGCCGTGGCGGGATTGAACCCCCACGCCGGCGAGCAGGGTCAGTTCGGCGACGAGGAGACCCGCGTCATCGAGCCGGCGATCCAGATGGCCCGCAACGCCGGGATCGACGTCGAAGGTCCCTTCCCCGCGGACACGCTTTTCACTCCGCGACGCCGCTCGCGTTACGACGGGATCGTGGCCATGTACCACGACCAGGGGTTGATTCCGGTGAAGTTGCTGGCCTTCGGCACGGCAGTCAACGTAACCCTGGGTCTTCCGATCATCCGCACCAGCGTCGATCACGGCACGGCCTTCGACATCGCCGGCACCAACGCCGCCGACCCCGGCAGCATGAAGGCCGCTATCCGGCTCGCGTCCCAATGCGCGGCACGATCCGCCGCCGCGCCGTCCATTCCACAACCCGTGCCCGTACCCGAACCCCAACCCCTCGGGCTGTGTCTGAACACCCCCGATCCCGCCCCGGGAGAAGGCTGGGGTGAGGGTGGAGACGCGGTCTTACTTCCTCACCCTGCGCCGTCCCCAAGGGGAGAAGGTTCTTGTTTGCCGGACCTGTGATTTGTCTTGGAGAGGCAAGTCCTCTGCAGGTCGACGGGCTTTGGCCGCGATCGTTCGAAGGTACGAGCGGGCATCTACGGACATGTCCCCTGCGTCGGCAGCGGCGACCCCAACCAGATATCCCACACTTGCGTCCCATTCAACAAATCAATGACCGCGAGGATGTCCGCCGGTGTGACTAGGTTGGAACGGTCGATGTCGCAACTGTACGCCCCCCAGACCGGAGTGCACAACCCGCTCAGCAGGCAGCAGTCGATGTGCTCTTGGATGTCCGACGCATCACTGAAGCTGCTCGCATCCACGTTCGCGGGCTGGGCGGTGTAGTAAATGGAGCTTCCGTCCCCCAGGTACTTGATCCTCGTGACCCCGCCCGCGGTGATGGCGTGGTCGAGCACCAATTCGTAGACCCCCGCCCCATGATAGGTCACGGTCTGGATTAAGTTCTCCCCCAGTAACGGATCCGTTTTCGTTTCGCACAGGCTAAAGCACCCCTCCGCCTCCGGGACGCGCGGGTTGAGAACGATGACGATCGATTCCCGATTCGTCCCGGGTTCTCCCGGCGATCCGATCCCATGCCGGGGCAGCGGCGCGGTGGCGGAGTTGGGTTGGCGGGCGTCCACGGTTCCATCCTGCGGCGCGGCCCCGGCGATTGTCGCCTGGGGACAGGATGCACAGGCGTCGTCTACGCCGTCGCCGTTCAGGTCGCCGCGGCACACGGAACCCGGACCGAGCGAAGTCCCGCCAGCGGCATCACACTGCGCGCTCGTTGCGAAACCGCACAGCCCGCTTGGCAGGCAGCAGGCATTCTTGCAAGTCTCCACGTTCAGCATGTAATTCCCGAAATCACCGTCGTATCCCGCCACGCGTAAGTAGTAGGTCGTGCCCTCCGTCACATCGAGGGTCACCGCCGATTGCCCGACCGAGTTCGGCGCCTGACAACCGTCATCGTCGCAGCCGATCTCGTCGCCGCCGCAGGCGTCATACACGGCCAGCGTCGTATCGAAGGCAACCGCGCTGCCGCAGGTAGTGATGGACACGCGCCCGGTGCAGTCGGCGGTCCAACAATTCCACGCATCCAACGTGTCATTGTCGGCGCAGGAGCTGACGGCCGTCCCCGTGGCCGCCCGCGTCCGCCCGTTGTACGGCACGCCGGTCAGGACGCGGATGCAGTCCGTGCATGCGTCGTTGGGCGGCGGCGTCACCGGGCAGGCGAAGCTCGGACAACTCGCCCCCTCGAACCACGCCCCGTTTCGACCCCCGCAATCGGCCTCCGTCAGCGTCGCGAAGCAACTGCCGTTGTCGCAGCACGCGCCGCTCGGCGGCGGGATGACGTCGCAGCTCACCCTCATCGTTCCCGTGCCCTGCACGCCCAAGTATCCGCCGATGCGGATCGTATAGCAGTGCCCCAGGACGGCCGGGACCGTCACAGACGACCGAAGACCACAGAAGTCGTCATTGCAACCCAAAGGGGGGCTTTGCACGGGACACTCATGGCTCACCGAACACGTTGGAGAATTATAGACTGCAACTTTGGTGTCATAATTGCTGTTGCAAAGGTCGACGGTTAGGTTGCCGTCGCAGGTGGCCGCATAACGGTACCAGATGTCCGATCCGATGTCCGAATACGACGAGAACCGGCACGCCAGCGCGTCATCGGGTCCGTCCGTCGTCGCGCCAATGGTGCTGTACTGAGTGTCACCATCTGTCACCACGATCTGTCCGCGGCAGCCGTCATTCGGTACGATAATCGATTTCTCAGTGGTTAGCGAAAGCCGCACTCCGTTGATTCCATTGCCCGCGCCATTCGGCAACGTGATCGTGACCACGCCATTCCAGGGAGCGGTGAAAAAGCTGATGGCATCGAACGGTCGTTCGGTGATCGGTACCTCGTCGATGAGGAAATCGATGAACGCGGAGAAGATAGTGCCCGAGCCGACCCATGTCAGTGGGTCATCCAGACCGATCGAAAAACAGGCGTCCTTCAGCGACACCCCGCCGGATATGAAGCCGCTTGGAAACAAGTCTGTGCCCGGCTGCGATTGAGTGGTAATGACGATCAATCGCCGACCGTTCGGTTGGCCCGTGTCCGACTCGGAGACCCTGGGGACGGTGCCGAACAAATCCGTCCGGATCGGTTCCGCGACCGCGTCGAAAGTCACGATGTCATCGGGCGCCCCGGGGAGCAGCGGGTTATTGATGAAAAAGCACGTGGTCGACTGCGGACCGGCGCCGTCGAGATCGGCCCCGACCCGGTGAGACACGCTGTACGTGGTCCCGCCCGGACTGGCGACGACGGACGGCGCCGGTACGTAGGGCTCCCCCGATACGTACCACAATCCGCAGGTCTCGTCGCATCCGGGCTGCAACGTCCACTCGCCTGGCGGAACGGCGACGGCGTCGGTGGCGATCGCCGCTCGCGCCGACATCATCGTGGCGAGCAGAACCATTAGAAGCCCGCCAAGCGCACGGCGGACTTGTACGGATCCGAGTAATCGGTGGGTGACCATGTTTCTTTCCCCCAGGCCTTCGCTTGCCATGCGGGCGCGACGCCTAAGCGTCCGTGTTCGTTCCGGCGGGCATAGCCATCCCGGCACGTTGCGCGCCTATGCGGTCCGGTGTTTGTCCGTCCCGCCTCCCCGCAGCCCCCGCGATGATCTGCCCGCCGGAACGATAGACCGATAACGTACCCGACGGGTCCAGCGTTTCTAACTATGATACCCCCGCGGCGGGCCGATTCCACCCTCGTTCCATGTCGATTGTCCGGATCACGCGTCGCACGGTAGCATGTCGCCTGCGAATCGCGGCCGAGGGATCGGTCGCCCTGCAGGGGAAGCCACGCGGACGCGGCTTGCGAGTTCCAGGAGGAAAGTTGAAGTGAAACAACCGATGACACGACGGATCGCGACACTCGGTTTTATCGGGCCGACTCTTTTCGCCGGCTGCACTCCACCGAGCCTATTAATCACCCCGGTCAGCGGAAAACGCGAGTTGGAAGAGACCGAGCTTTCCCGCGATTCGTTCTTCGCTCTCGACAAGATCGCCCTGATCGACGTGAGCGGAACGATCCAAAACGGGTCCGCGACGCGGCTTTTCGGCGAGGGTGAGAACCCGGTGAGCGTGTTGCTCGAGCAGCTCGATAAGGCCCGCCGCGACCCCTTTGTGAAGGCCGTGATCCTCCGCATTAACTCGCCCGGCGGCACCGTGGTCGCCAGCGAGCTGATGCACGATGAACTCACGCACTTCAAAAAGAGCGGCAAGCCGGTGGTCGCGGTGATGATGGATGTCGCGGCCAGCGGCGGATACTACGTCGCCTGCGCCTGTGACGATATCGTGGCACAACCTTCGACCATCACCGGCAGCATCGGCGTCATCATGCTCATGTTCGACGTCACCGGCACGATGACCAAGCTCGGCCTCAAGAGCGACGCCATCACCTCCGGCGTCCACAAGGACACCGGCTCACCGTTCCGCGCCATGAGGCCCGAGGAGCGGCAGTTGTTCGAGAACGTGGTTAAGGACATGTACGACCGCTTCGTCAAGGTGGTTGACGAGGGCCGCCCCGGATTGGACGAGGCCAAGGTCCGCGCCCTTGGCGACGGACGCATCTACACCGCCAACCAGGCCCTCGAGCTCGGACTCATCGACCGCATCGCCACGCTCCGCGACACCCTCGCCGCCACGAAGAAGCGCGTCGGGGTGAGGAACGTTCGCGTGGTGGCCTACCAACGCCCGCACGGCTACCGGCCCAACTATTACGCCCAGGCCCCGGCGTCGCCGACGGGCAACATCAACCTGCTGAACGTGGAGTTGCCCTCCGCCCTGACCCCGCCCACGCCGCAGTTCCTCTACCTGTGGTGCCCGGGACAATAGCCGGATCACCGCTGCTCGCATCCGAACCCACAGCGCCGGCGACGGGTCCATTCGAGCGTGGAGCGCAAGCGCCATGACTGTGGCACGCGCCCATCGAACTGCCGACGGTCGAATGAAGAACAGTGCCACATTGTGGCACCGATGGATTGTTCCACGTGGAACAAGATTCGCGCCGCGGGCGCGCACCGCTACCGTCCGCGCCGTTGTCGACCGACGCGGACGGGTGGTCTGCACGGTCCCTTTCCATAAAACTTGCAGGGTGATCGGCGTATATGCCCCCGTCCGGCGATCGGGACACGGCGGTCAAAGATCAGAATGTCCCCCTTGGTCTGGTTGGTGCACGGGATGCACGCTCAAGTTTACCCACATTTTGGTTGCCGTGGGTAGCGGTGTCCCGGCGGGACACGCTGAGAATAGCCCGGCGTTTCAACCCTTGTCATTACCCACATTTTAATCGACAGCGGGGA
>CAYQZH010000046.1:0-18843 GCA_964421865.1 uncultured Phycisphaera sp.
CGACGATTGGGTGGACCGCGTGCTCAACGCCCTCGGCGACACAGTTTATGTCACGATCGACATCGACGGCTTCGATCCCTCGTTCGCCCCCGGCACTGGCACGCCAGAACCCGGTGGCCTCGACTGGTATCAGGTGACCGGATTGTTGCGCCTCGTCGCCGCGGAGAAGACCGTCGTGGGCGCGGACATCGTCGAGGTCATGCCCATCCCCGGCCAAGCGGTCACGGAATTCCTGGCCGCCCGGTTGGCCTACAAGCTGATTTGCTACGTGCAGACACGGATGTAGACCTGGACGGGCGACGCCACGTTTACCGCTCCATGACTGTCGGGGTTCTGATTGGTCCGCATGACCTACCCTACGTCGGCTCGTTCATGAACTGCGTCTCGCAGAGGGTGCGGTAGAGCGGGCAGCGGTCGAAGAGTTCCTTGTGGGAGCCGGAGTCGATGATGCGGCCGGCGTCCATGACGACGAGTCGGTCGGCGAATTGGATGGTGCTGAGGCGGTGAGCGATGATGATCGTCGTGCGGCCCCTGGCGAATTCGCGCAGGGCGGTCTGGATCTTCTGCTCGGACTCGGTGTCGATCTGGCTGGTGGCCTCGTCGAAGATGAGGATAGGGGCGTCGCGGTAGATGGCCCGGGCAATGGCGAGGCGCTGCCGCTGACCGCCGGAGAGCGTCGAGCCGCGTTCGCCGAGTACGGCTTCGTAGCCGCCGGGGATGGCGCGGATGAACTCGTCGGCGTAGGCGCGGCGGGAGGCGTCTTCGACGCGGCGGCGGTCGATCGGCGACTGCCCGTAGGCGATGTTTTCGACGGGCGTGGCCTCGAAGATCACCGCTTCCTGGCCGACGAAGCTGATCTGCCGGCGGAGGCTGTCTAGCGTCGCCCGGCGGACGTCGACGTCGTCGTATCGCACCTCGCCCGTCGCGGGATCGAAGAGCCGCGGCAGGAGGCTCACCAGCGTCGTCTTTCCGCAGCCGTTGGGGCCGACGATGGCCACGGTCTCGCCGCGGCGGATGGAGAGGGTCACGTCTTTCAGCGCGGGAACGGAGGCGTTGGGATAGGTGAAGCAGACGTTCACGAAATCGAGGCCTCGTTCGAGTGGGCCGACGTGGAGGTCGCCGGGGGCCAGGTCGGATTCCACGGGGTGATCGAGAACCTGGAAAATGCGCTCCGCGCCGGCCGTGGAGCGTTGAATGCGGACGTACACGTCGCTCAGCTTTCGCAGCGGGTCGAAGAGCATGGAAAGGGCAACGCCGAGCGTCGCGAACTTGGACAGGGACAGCGAATGGTTGAGGACGCGGCTCGCCAGCCAGACGGTCAGCAAACTGCCCGTGAAAATGGCCAGCGTTTCCATCATCGGACTCAGGAAAGCGTCGAGCTTGGCGAGGCGAAGCTGTTGGCGGAACATCTTGCGATCCACGAGGTCGAGCCGACCGCGTTCGTGCTCCTCGGCCGTGTAGGTCTTGACCACGCGGAGGTTCTGGAGACTGGCGGTCAGAGCGGCGATCATGGCCCCATAGGCTTGCAAGAGCTTGCGGTTGGCCTTCTTCACGCTTCGGCCCACCGACCAGAACACAATGACCGCGAGCGGCACGACGACCCCCATGGTCAACGTGATCCGCCAATCGAGCGTGAGCGCGAAGGCGAGGAGGAAAACGGCGTTGAGCGGTTCGCGGATGGCCTTGCCGAAGAGAGTGATCAAACCGCGTTGAATCTCCTGGACATCCTGTACGAACCGAGTCACCAGGTCGGCGGTCTGAGCGCCGGAGAAGTAAGTCATCGGCAGGTGCAGGGTGCGTTCGTAGAGCTTGTCGCGGAGGTCGAAGAGGGTGCGGAGAATCGCTCTGGCGATGAGCGTCTCGCCCACATAGCGGAACCCGTTGGACGTCACGGCCACGGCGACCACCCCGATCAGAATGTAGACGAGGGCGCGCAGTTTCGCGCCGGGCGCGTCTGGGGGTAGGCAAGAGCCGATCCGGCGGAGGAGTCGAAAGTGGAACTCCATCGCGTTCGGGTGAAGCTCCACCGGGCGAGGCGCGGTCGCGGAGCCGACGAGCGTAGCGACCGGGCGACCCCCGTCCATGGAAGCCAGTTCTTGAAGCAGGTCGGTGATCGGCCTGCCGCCGCGATCGCGTAATTCATCGCCCGGTCGTACACCGGCGGCATAGGCCGGGCTTTCCTTGTGGACTTTCAGCACGCGGACGAAATCCGCGTCCGTCGGCGCGGCGAACTCGACCTGGAGGCGGTGAGCGGCGATGATGCGATTGAGCCAGCCGTGCAGCCCTTCTTCTTCGAGGAGGACCTGGAAGACGGGGAAGGCCCCGCTGATGCCGACGGTGTGCAGCCCGGCGAAAGCCACCGTCGCCAGCAGGCCGACAATGAGCGACCGGCGATAGGGTCGGGTGAGGGTCAGTAGGCGCCAGAACTCGCGGGCCCGGAACCCCGACTGGGGGGCCCGTTGGCGGTCGTCGGCGGAAAGTAGGAGCGGGTCCATCAAGCGTCTATGACAAGGACCGTGGGAGGTTCCTTCCGGCCCGCATCCGATCGGGCGCTGCCTTCACGCCATTTCCCGATAGAGCTGCGCGTATTGATCCGCAAGGACCGACCAGTCGAAGACCGCGCGTCCGATGGTACGGGCGTTCTCGCCCATGACGCGACGAGATTCGTCCGAGAGCTTCAGGACCGACCGCAGAGTCTCACGAAGCTCCTCTCGATGCGGTCCGCATACGCGGATCGCGCCGTCGAGCCCGGGCGGGGCAACGCACGTCGAGGCAATCACCGGAACGCCCGTCGCGACCGCCTGCATGATCGACACCGGCAGGCCGATATGCAAGTCCGGCGCGACAAGCACAGAGGCGCCAACGAGCCTGGCGAGTTGCGCGGCCACCGTAGGGGCCTCGGCGAACACGACACGATCATCGCCTTTCTTGCGCCGCACGGCGGCTTCGAGCATCTTTCGCCACTCACCGTTGTCTTTGCCCGCAAGAACGATGTTCCAGCCATTGGCGTCGGGTCCGATCTCCGCGACGGCCTTCAACAAGGCCACGCACCCGCCCCGAGGATGAAGCGGCCCGAGAACCAGCAAGCATCGGTCCGTGGCGGGGCAGCCGCGACCTGGCGTGGGAGCGGTGCCGACAACGACGGCGCCGTTGACGTGTCCGAGTACCGGGCTACTCGGCCTTTGTGGGCCTGTGTTAAGGGCAGCAGTTTTGCCGGCCGCCGTCGGGTTTCCATCATACTCGCTGAAGCCTAGTCCGTACGGCAGCACCCGAATGTGCGGATGGATACGCCGAGCGCGAAGATCCTGTTCCTCCAGTGCGTTGAGGGCCGTGACGCACGCGGTGCCGCGAACAAGTCTCCGAGTTCGCCGGACAAACCGGAGGCGATCTCGCCAAGTAGGTCTGTTGTAGGGGCCGTAGGTCAGCCCGCCGTGGGGCGACACAACATAGGGCTTGTGGGCCTTCAACGCGGCCGCGGCCATCCGATGAGCAAGCTCGTACCCCCAACCGTGGATGTGAACTGCGTCGGCGTCATCCGGGATTCGCGCCCCATCGGCGGGCGGCGCGATGCTAACCGACTGCAAGCCGCGGACGGCCAATGCGTCGTGCAGGCCGCCCAAACAAACCTCGATCGAACCGGCGTCGGGATCCGCCGATTCCAAAATGTGAAGGACGCAGAGAGACATTCTAACCGCGATTCTACATGAGCACGGCGTCGCGGGCGAATCGGCTTGATTCGACGGTCGCGGCCGACCGACTGGAAAGTCGGTCCCCCTCCGGCTCTTGTCCGCGCCTCTACGCCCCCGTGAAGCCGTCGAGCTTATGCGTTTTTCGAAGTTGGGAGCGTTGGACGTATTCGGTCGCCTCACGGGTAAGTCGGCGAAAGTGCGTTTTCCATTCCGCTTTCGGTCTCCCTATCTGCGAAAGGTAGCGATGGAGAAATCGGGCGAAGTCAGTCCGCGTGAGGCCGGGATAGTCGCGCAGGCTCGCCGCCAGACGTATCAGCGGCTGCCATCGCCGCCCACGGTCCCACCAGCGGCGCGGATGAAGCCCGTCGAGGTCGACCAGCATGGGCCGGGGGGAACCGTCCCGGCCGTCCCACTTCGTCATCAGGATGTTCGAGGCCTTCAGGTCGCGGTGGTGCAGACGGGCCCGGTCGAGACGCGCGAGCAGCTCCACCACGGCATCCACGACACCGTTCCTTGCCTTCGGCCACGCTCGCCGGTCCATCCGCGGCAGGAGGGTCAGCACCATCTGATCGAGATCGACGACATCGGCGACGAACTCCGTCACCAGCCAGGACGACCGGGGAGTCGCTGTCCGCTCGATCCACGCGAGCGGAACGGGCGTGTCGATGCCGACCTGGAGGAGTCGCAAGGCTCGGTGAAAATTGCGACTTGCACGGGACGTTCGCAATCCGGACAGGACTCCGCCGCCGCGTTCGGATCGGGTGTGGCGGCAGACGACGTGCAACGCGTTGTCGGGCGAATAAGGGGGGAGAACGAAGTTCACCTGAAAGACGTCGCCGCTCTTGGAATACTTCAATCCCGCGTAGCCCGGAAGCGTCATCGGATCGGCGACTAGTTGCTCCAACCACGGACGCCAGACGTCGACGGTGGGGAGGACGTCGAGAAAACCGCGACAACTGCCGGGAACGTGACAGCCCGTCAACACTTCTCCCTGGAAGCCGTGGGCAAGTGTAATTGACGATGTTAAGTGAATGGCTTTGGTTTGCGTCATTCGCGGAAATTCCGGCATCACTGCCTGCGGTCCCTCAGAATGATTTCGTCGGTGAGGCGACGGCGAGCAGCTCCCGAAAGTCGAGTCCCGAGGCCAAGGTTCTTCGCCGCGCGATATACGCATCGAGAAAGTCGGAATTGATTTTCTGCCGCAGGCGGTGGTCTGCGACGCTGGCCGCCAGTGTCGCCAAGTCGGCGGCCGCCCGCCCTTCCCGGCATGGACCGACGCTTGCGCGCTCCAGGTCCATCAAACGGAACGTCCAACCAGACGCTCCACCACCGACGAGAATGTGTCTTTCGGAAAAGTCCGTGTGCACAAAACCGGAATCGTGAAGGCTCGCGGCGAATGACGCGAGAGCGGTCGACAGCGAATCGAGCTCACCAGGGTTGTTTCGCCAAGCCTCCTCGAAAGGCAATTCTCCGGAAACTTCCTCCATCAGAAAGAACAAACGCGTTTTCAAAAGGAATGAGCCGCCGGTGCCCCGCCGCACGACTTTGGGGGCGGCGAAGCCGTGACTGTTGAGCCAGTCGATCATGTGCAGTTCGTGCAGTCCGCGGGCGACGTTCCGCTTGTACGGCCGCGATGGGACGAACCAAAACCGTTTGAGAAAAAATCGGTGGCCGTCGATGGACACAGCGACGACGCTGCGCCCTTGGTGCGAGCGCCGCTCCTCGCCCACGATCGCGAAAACGCCGTCCATCGTCTGGAAGGCGTCCCACGACACGGCCGGGGCAACCGAGCAGCGGACCCTCGCGGGGGCTTCGATCAGCTCTAGTGATCTCGTAATGGCAGCACCCCGTCGCGGAGGAAACGGGCGATCCGCTCGGCGGCGAGACGGTGGCCCAGTGCGTTCGGATGCTCGTTCGCCAGACTCACCCGCAATGTCTCAGCGTCACGACCCGCAAATACTTCCAATAGGTCAAGGTACGGCACGCCGAGCTGCAATGCAAATTCACGCATCGTGGCGTGCACATCCGTCAGAGCATAGTCATCGAGTCGTACTAACCAGGGGAACAGGACCAGGGCGTACACGGCTCCGCCCTGCTCCACGGCGGCTTTGCACGCCGATACATCGGACTTGAATTTGGCCCAGGCCGCAGTCCGTTCCGCCGAATCCCGGCCTCCCCGGAAATAGTCCATGGTTCGTTGCCAGGCCCCCCAATAGCGAACCTGCCGCTCCGCGTAACGAAGCAGGTAGGACCAATCGCCGACCCAAAGGTCACCATCGCGCAACCGATAAATATCGTTCAGCCCGTAATGAATGTTGATGCCCAGGTCGTTGGGATAAACGACTTGCACCACGAAATCGGGCGCGAGGATGTCGCGAAGTGGCAGATACTCACCGAGCTGCCAGCCCGGGGATGTACCACGAAAGCCGAGGTTCATGGTCAAGATCCCCGCGGGTGGCGCATCGGTCAGTATCTCCTGGACCAGACGAGGAAAGGCGTCGCTCGCCTCGACGCCGTCGCCATAGGTCATCGAGTCGCCGAGAAACGCGACGCGCAGCCGTCGGTCATCGTCGGGGATCATATCCCATCGCTCGCGGATGCCTAACCTATTAAGTGTATTATCGACAGTCGCCCAATCATGATCTGGGCAGGGGGGACGGATATTCAAGACGCGGAAGATGAGTTCAGAGAACCCGAACGCCACGAGGATGGAGGACGCGATTGCGGCCAACCGGAAGCGCCACCGTCGTCGCCGGGCGAGCTCCGCCGGATCCGTCTCCCAGGCGCGAAGCACTGACACCCGCCCGTGCGCTCGGACTAGGCGCGACAACAATGTTAAGTATGTAATTTCCAGAATAATCAGCACTCCGCCGACGATCAGGACAATCCGACTGAGCAGAAGCCGTTCAACGACGACGTCCCACAGTGCATTTCCGAAGGCCGTCCGGGACAAGAGAAGGACGAGCGCCGGCAGGACTACCGCCACCGCCGAACGACCATAGACGGCGTGGGGACTCGGCGGATGTTTCAAGTCTTTGGCTCTCCGTTGGAGGCGTCGGGCAAGGTTATTGAAACCACATACATTCGAGGCATCCGGGTGACCCTCACCGCATCCCTCCCCCTGGGAGAGAGAGGGGGAGTTGACACGAAGCCTATTGCGCATCCACGCGCTCCTTCCAGGCCGCGTCGATCGCGGTCAGTTCCTGGGATACGGCTTCGATCTCCTCGCCAAGTTCGGCCAAGGCTTCGGGATCTTTGCAGACGGTTGGGTCGCCGAACTTGTCATGCAGTGCGGCCAGTTGCACCTCACGCTCCATGACAAGCCCCTCAAGATCCTGGATGGAGAGGTGGTCGTACGGCGACGCCGCGGGCTTCGAGGGTGCGTTTCCACGGCGTTGGGTCTTTGTTTTCTTTCGGGGGGGCGCGGCAGCGGCCCTGTCGGCGGCACGCTCGCGCTCGACCTGCTCGATGTAGAAGGAGTAGTTCCCCGAATAAAGCGCGTGGCCTTCCGGTCGAACGACCAGTAGACGGTTCACCACGCGGTCGAGGAAGTACCGGTCGTGACTGACGGCAATGACCGTGCCCACGTATTCCCGCAGGGCTTCCTCAAGGGCCTCGCGCGAGGGAATGTCCAAGTGGTTGGTGGGCTCGTCGAGGAGGAGGACATCGGGACTTTGGAGCATCAGTGCGGCCAGCCGAACCCGGGACTGCTCGCCGCCGGAAAGTGATCCGAGGGGCTTGAAGGCGTCGCCGCCGGTAAACAGGAACCGACCGAGAAACGACCGCGCTTGCTGTTCGGAGAACTCGGGACGCACGGTTCGGATTTCGTCGACGATAGTACGCCGCGGATCGAGATTAGCGTGATCCTGGGAGTAATAGCCGATGCGCAGGCGCGGGGCGAGATCGAACGTGCCGGCGACGGCGGTGACTTCGCCCAGAATGATCCTAAGAAGGGTGGTTTTGCCCGTGCCGTTGGGGCCGGTGATGCCGAGCCGTTCACCCGCGTGAACTTGGAGGCTGAGATCGCTGAAGAGCCGATTTTCGCCGTAGGCCATGGCGAGGTCGTCGCAGCGAAGGATGACCCCGTCCTTGGCCTCGTTGGTGTTGAAAGCGATCTTGGCCTGGCGCTTGGCGGTTGGCGCTTCGGTGACGAACTCGCCGGCTTTGAGCTGTCGTTCGAGCCGCGTGCGACGACCCTTGGCCTGTTGACTGCGTTGTCCGGCCAGGTGCTTGGCGATGTAGGCCCGCTCCTTGGCAATGAACTCGGAGTGTTTCTCGAACTCCCGCTCTTGGGTGAGCTCGCGACGGGCCTTGGTCTGGGCGTAGTTCGTGTAGTTGCCCGGGAAGCCGGCGAGCCGGCGGTTGGCGACTTCGACGATGCGGGTGCAGAGGCGGTCGAGGAGGTAGCGGTCGTGGGAGATCACCACCGCCCCACCGCGGTGGCCGGTCAGGAACTTCTCCAACCAGCGGACGGCGTCGATGTCCAGGTGGTTCGTCGGCTCGTCGAGCAGTAAGAGCGGTTTGTCTTCGAGGAGGAGTTTGGCCAGTGCGGCTCGGCACCGCTGCCCGCCCGATAGGGCGGACATCGGCAGGGTGTGTTCGACCGTGGAGAAGCCGAGGCCGCCGAGGATTTCGTTGAGGCGGGTCTCGAAGGTGTGGCCGCCGGCCGCGATGAACTGCGTGTTGATCCGGTCGTAGGCCGCCATGAGTTGCGGAAGCGACGGATCGTCGTGGCTGTGGGCGATCTGGTCGGCGACCGCGTGGAGCTTGCCCTCCAGGACCAGCAGGTCGGCGAAGACGCTGCCGACTTCTTCGTGCAGGGTGCGGTCGAGCAGGACGGCAGGTTCTTGTCGCAGGTGGCCGATCTCCACGCCGCGGGCGCGGGTGACGGTGCCGAAGTCGGGGTCGCATTCGCGGGTGATGAGTCGAAAGAGGGTGGTCTTCCCAGTGCCATTGGCCCCGACCAGTCCGACCGTCTCGCCGGCGTTTAGCTCCAACGAGACGTTTTCGAGCACCATCTGTGTGCCGAACTGCTTCGTGACGCCTTGGATGACGACGGCGGCCATACGTGGATTATACGGGAAATGAGCCGCGTACGTGTAGCGTCACCCCTTGTGGGTGACGCAATCCGGGCCGCGAGCGAGCGGATCGTTCGTGTCGGGGCATCTCGATTTGTGGAACACCACCGCGTCGGCCCCCAACGGGGGACGAGGGCTGTAGCCACGAGTGGAGTCCCCCGGTACGCCGGGGGACGGAACTCGTGGAAAATGAGGGCATAAAATAATCCGCCCCGGCAGAGGCGGAGGGTCGTCGGATGGGCGCGCGCAATCAATCGAAAACGTAGCGTTCTTCGAATTGAATACCGTGAGCGCGTAACATCGCCAGCAGTTCCTCCTTGAAGTTGCGTTTCTTGTGATGCTCGGCTTGGTTTTCGATGTAGGATTTCACGTCGGACTCAACGGACTTGCTAACGGAGAACACGGAGTAGCCATCCTGCCACGCGAACACCGCTGCATTCGCGAACGTCTGATGTACCCAGAGTGATGAGCGCGCCTTGATCGTCCGCATCAGGTCCGCGATTGCTCCGTTGGTGCGCCAGCGGAGCAGTATATGCACATGGTCAGGCATGCCGCCGATAGCATAAACTGTGCCCTTTTCGGCACGGACAATGCCGCCAATGTAATCGTAGAGGCGCGGTTGAATCTCCGGTGTGATGGGTGCCCGACGTTCTTTGGTCGAGAACACTATGTGGAGAAGAACCTGCGAGTACGTTCCGGGCATTTGCAAATCCTTCGCCCCTTCGGGGCGACGACAAAAATGAGACGCATCTCTATCCACGGGTTCCGCTCGTCCCGCCTACGGGGGACTCGCTTCACCCGTGGCTACAACCCTGGACCCCTTCGGGGTTCGAACTGCGCGGAAACGGTTTCATTGTCGGCGTAGGACGGTGCTCATGATCGCGATGGCGCGGTCGATGGCTTCGGCGGAGACGTCCAGATGCGTGACGGCGCGGATGCGCTGCGGCGCCGTCGGAAGAATCCACACGCCGTGTTCGCGCACGGCGTCGCAAACGGATTTGGCGGTGCCGGTGGATTCGTTCACGTCGAAGTAGACGATGTTGGTCTCAACGGCGTCGGGGTCGATGATGACGCCGGGCATGTCGGCGATCGCCGATGCGAGGCGCTTGGCGTTGGCATGGTCCTCAGCAAGGCGGTCAATGTTGTGGTCCAGAGCATACAGGGCGGCGGCGGCGATGATGCCGGCCTGACGCATCCCGCCGCCGAACATTTTGCGGAAGCGATGGACGCGCTTGATGGTCTCTTTCGTTCCCGCGACGGCGGAGCCGATGGGGGCGCCCAGCCCTTTGGAGAAGCAAATCGAGACGGTGTCGAAGTATCGCGTGTACTGCGGCGGCGAGTGCCCTTTGGCCACGCAAGCGTTCATCAGCCGCGCGCCGTCCAAGTGCATCCGCACCCGGAACTCGTCAGCGACTTGCCGAATCCGCGCGATCTCGTCCAGCGACCAGCACGTTCCGCCGCCGCGGTTGTGAGTGTTTTCCACGACGATCAGCGCCGACTGTGGAAAATGCGAGTCCGCGGGGCGCATGGCGGTGCGGACGGCGGCGGCGTCGAACGTACCTCGCGGACCATTCAAGAGTCTCAGGGAACAGCCGGAGAGTCCGGCCGGCGCCCCCGCTTCATAGTGGTAAATGTGGCTGTCGGCGTGGGCGATGATCTCGTCGCCGGGCTGGGTCTGGGAGCGGATGGACGTCTGGTTGGCCATCGACCCCGACGGGACGTAGATCGCCGCTTCTTTACCGAGAAGCTGGGCCACCCGTTCCTGCAGGCGGTTGACGGTGGGATCGTCGCCGAAGACGTCGTCACCGACCTCGGCCTCGGCCATCGCCTTGCGCATCCCCGGCGATGGGCGCGTCACCGTATCGCTGCGCAAATCGACGATCGTCGTCGTGGGCATTCCCCCTTCCCCAAACGAGGGTTTCGACCGCTCCATCGCTGTCGCGGTTCGGATCGGCGTTTCAGCTTTTCTCGGCGAGCATTTGATGTCGCACGACGGCCTCGACCTGCAACACGTTGTTGCCCGCGAGTTTCACCAGATTCAGCAGTTCCGCCATAGTGGAAACCTCCTCGACCTGCTCGTCGATGAACCATTGCAGGAAGCTGCGGGTGGCGTAGTCCTTTTCCTTGTCGGCAAGGGCGACGAGGTCGTTGATCTTGGCCGTGATGTCCTTTTCATTCTGCAACGCCGTCGCGGCAATGTCCTCGAGGTTCTTGTACTCCTTCTTCGGCTTGGCGACGCCGTCGAGGGCGACCGTCCCGCCGACCTCAAGCACGTAGCGGACGATGCGCATGACGTGTTCCAACTCCTCGCTGTATTGCTTGAAGAATCGCCCGGCCAGGACCTTGAGGCTCATGTTGTCGAGGAGGCACGCCATCGCCAGATAGGCGTGCGCGGCCCCGAACTCCGCCGTGATCTGATCGTTGAGCTTGGCGTTCATGGTTTCGGAAATCATCATGCCGTGTGTCCTCCATCGTGGCCTCGCCGTCGCCATCGCCGCGTAGGCCGTCGCGGGTCATGCTAGAAGCAGGGACTGGGAAGGTCAATCGGGATTATTTTGGATTGTCCGGCGGGAGCGCATGAACATCTACAGGGCTGTGCCGTTGACGGTACCGCCACGCTTTCTGCGTCAGGTGGGAACGGCGGCTTCCTCTCGTTTCGCCTCCTTGATCAGCCGCGCGATCTCCTCCGCACGCGTGGGCGTTTTGGTGATCTTCGATTCGATGGCCGTGGCGGCGACGGCGGGTTCCGCAAGGACTTGGAGCCCCCCCGCGGCGCCGTCCGCGGCGATCCGGGCGAAGGGTGAGGCTGCGTGGGAGAGCCGCCGCACGGTTTCCGTCGGGTGCGTCTGCCGAATGGACGGGCATTCAGTCAGCGTTTGTTCCAGACGCGACTGCGTGCGGACGGCCTCTTCCAGCCATACGTGGAGGGTTCTCGTGGCCCGCTCCGTCTCGACGGTGAGCTGGGTCAGTCGGCCGGCGGTGTCCGCGCCCGCGCCCTTCAACTCCTCGGTTTGTCGCTGGGCCTTCAGGGTCGCCTCGGAGAGGTTGGCGAAAATCTTCCGCACGGCCGCGCATACTTTTTCCAACTGCGCGGCTTGCGTCTGAGCGCTCTCCACGATCGCCGTGGGTCCGGCGGCCAAGACGGCCAGCCGTGCCTCCATGTCCGCGGCGTTTCGGGCAAGCTCGTCGATCCGCTCACGAAGGGAATCCGCGTGAGTCGTGAAGTCGCGGAGTAGGCCCTGATTGGCCTCCGCGAAATCGGCGGCGGCGGCGAGCTGGCCCGCCAGACGCTCCGCGGCGGAGTCGGCTTCCTCGCGAAGCTGCTCTTGCCGCTCGATGAGTCCCTGCGCCGCGGCGCTGTTTTCACCTAGGGCCGTACATCGCGGCACGGCCTCCTCACCGATCGCGCTCAGGCGATCGGTCAGAAGGCGAGCTTCTTCGACGGTCTCGTGCAGGGAAGCGCCCACCTCCCTCGCGGCGGTGAGCGTGTGCGTGATCTCTGACAACCGGTCCACGAGTCGGCCCGCTTGACCGGCGCTCTGAGTCACCTGCTCGGTCTGTTCGCGCGCTTGCTCGATGCGCCGGCCCAGCTCCTCGCCCAGATGCGTCCCCGATGCCGAGGAAGCGGTGAGGTTGGTCAGAAGAGCCGCCGCTTCCTTGTGCCCGTCTTCGAGCTGTTTCGTCGCGGCCTCCGTCATCGTATGGAGGGACAAAGCGTCTTGGGCTAACCGATCGATCTGGGCCTGGACTTTCGCAGCCGAGTCGTCGGCGACGTGGCCCGATTTTTCGATGCGTTCCACGACCTGATGGCCGGTCACGTTCGCGGCGCTGAGCCGATCCAGGATGTGGCTCGCCGCGGCGTGGTGTGAGCCGAGCCGGTCAGCCTTCTCGTCCGCATGGGCCACCAATCCCTGGAGGGCGTCATGGAGCTGCCCCGCGGAGGCGATCACGGCATTCAGTTGCTTCGCCGCGGCTTCGCAGCGTTCGTAGGTCGCGGCCAACTGCTCGTGGTCCCCGAATTGCGCTCGCGCCGCGGCCATCCGTTCACACCCGATCCCAATGTCCACCAGGCTCGCCGCTACCTTCTGATGGAGGGCGGTGACGCGCTCGCCGCTCGCCTCGACCTCCCGGAGCAGGCGCTCGCCGCGTTGCACGGCGTCGGCGAGGGGGCGCGTCAGGGGCTGAGCTTTCGCGGCCAAATCGTCCACCGTCGCCGCGGTGGTCCGTACGGTCTCCACGAGTTCGGCCACGCGTGTCGCCGCATCGGTGGAGAGCGCCGACAACGTCGACTGGGCGTCGGTGTGGCGAGTCAGAAGGGTGCCGAACTGTCGCTCGGCCTGCTGCAAACGGGCCGTCGCCGTCGCGGCCATCGTTTCGATCTCTTCGCGGCAGCGGCGGGGGAGGGTTTCGCTGAACTCTTGGGCACGGCGTTCGCCGTCCTCGATCGCGGCTTGGAGTTTGGCGGTCAGCGGTTCCACGCTTTGCTCGGCGTCGATCGCGGCGGCCGAAACGTGGCGGAGCACGCCGTCCAATCGGGCTTGGGCGGACTGCACGGTCTCCTGGGCCGATTGCTCGAGCGACGCCGCGTCCTCACGCAGGGAGGTCCGAAACCCATCCAGCAAGGCGTCGAACTCTTCGCGGCACCGGCGCGGGAGCACATCGCTCAACTGCTTTTCAAACCGCTCGCCCTCCACGATCGCCGCTTTCAACGGGGCGGTTACGGCCTCCACTCGCCGCTCGACATCCGCGGCGGCGGAGGCGGCGTGCTGTAGGACCTCGTCGAGTTTCGCCTGTCCAGCTTTGACGATTCTCTCCACGGATTCCGCGGTGATTCGCTGCCGGGCCTGTTCACTGTCGGTGATGGTTCGTTGGAGGGCGGCCGTGAGGCCGTTGGTCTTGTCATCGGCGTCCGCAGCGGCGGTCGAGAGACGTTCCAGCAACGCATCGACTCGGGTCTGAGCCGTCTCCATCGTTTCGCGAGCGGCGGAACGGTGCCGCTCGATGGCACTATCACCATCGGCCGTAGCGGCGGCGGCGCGCTGCAGCAAGGCATCAACCTTTCCTTGGGTCTTCTCCAGGATTGACAGGACGGGACGTTCGAAGCTCTTGATCCGTTCTTGGGTTTGACGTTGGCAGCGTTCCATTTCCGCGTCGGCACGTCGTCGGAACTCGCGTTCGCTCTCGTCCACCGCCGCCTGCACCTGCGCGCGAACGGTGTGGACTGCGTCTTCCGATGCCTGCGTCACGCACGTCGCCTGCTCGATCACGCGAGCGAGCCGGGCCTGCGCATCCTCCGTCGTCTGAACGCCGTTCATGAGAACGGAGACACGCTGCTGGACTTCCTCGGCCTTGTCCGCGAGACGCTCGGCGAACGCCGTCAAGCGCGATTCCACGTCGTTGGCGAGTTCACAGGCGCGCTCCGCGCGGCGGGCCGAGTCCTCCGTCTGTGTGACCACGCCGGACGCTTGGCCGAGTCTGGACTCGACCTCGTTCACTTGTTGGTCCGCTTGCGACGCGATCGCGGCGACCCGCCGCTCCGCGCGTTCCAACGCTTCGATTTTCCCTTGCACGGAGGGAGACAGGACCTCGGTGATACGGTCCGCGTGTTCAACCAGCGAGCCGAGGTGCTTCTCGACCGCCGCAAGGCGCGTCAGGGACGCCTCGGTCGTGGTGGTCATCCGCTCCGCGCGGGCCGTCGCCCGTTCCAGTCTGGCGAGTAACACGGTACTACTGCTGGGCCCCGACCGCGGCGGAACGCCGTTGGATCCTTCGTACCCCGCGTCGGCGATCGAGGCGCCGCTGGACCCATCGGCGATGGCCCATGACTCGTCGACTCCGTCGTCATCGACGATGTCAACGTCGGCGACGGATGATTCGTAAGGGTCTTCAGCGGCACGCCGGTCCTCCGCTTCGTTCGGCTGCGGAGTATTCCGCCAGGGGGCGCCGCCGTCTCCGGTCGCCGCCAGCCCCAGTTCACGCGCCTCGAGGGCGCGCTCGCGCACGGTGGGCCGCATCGTCGCCTCCTCAACGATCGCCCGCGTGATGCACGGCGTCTCCGCCCCATAGGCCGTCAGCATGGCCGCGTTGCAGATGCGGTTGATCAGTCGCGGGATGCCCCCGGAAATCTCGTGAATCAGCGCGATGGCGCGATCGTCAAACAAATCCGCGTCCCCGACGCCGGCGATCCGAAGGCGGTGCCGGATGTACGCGCGCGTATCCGTCTCGCTGAGCGGCGACAGCATCCGCTCGCCGAAAAGCTGTTGACGAATCCTGGCGAACTCCGGTCGATCGAGAAGCGAACGTACGTGAGGTTGCGCCGCCAGGAGAATCGTGAGGAGTTTGCCGCGCTCGCCGGACAGATCCGCGAGCGTGGCGAGTTGAGCCATGTTGCTCGGACTCAGATTTTCGGCCTGGTCGAGGATGAGGATCGAGCGATGCCCGGCCCCCGCCGACCGACCCAAGTGCCGGCGCAGCCGGCTGACGCGACGCGGTTCATGGTGTGAGGAGGGCAGGGTCACGCCGAACCTCTTGCAGCACTCGCGGATCAAGTCCATGGCCCCGCTCGGCGGGCACGTTACCACCACGGTTTGGTCCGAGTTCTGAAGTCGTTGCAGCAGGGCGCGGATCAGGAGGCTCTTGCCCGTTCCCGCCTCGCCGATCAGAAGTCCCAGGCCCGTGCCGTATTGGATTTCGTACACCATGGCAGCGAGCGTTTCCTCGCCCTCGGCCGTGGGGTAGAAGAATTGCGCGTCCGCCCGGTCCTCGAACGGATGGGAGCGGAGTCCGAAGAAGTTGCAGTACATCGTATCGACACCTCGACCAAGCCGTGCAAGGTCCGCCGCGACACGCGCGCGGCCACGCACTACCGGCACATCGGACGTTGCTCGACGCGGCTGAAGTTATCGGGCAGTCGGGAGGACCGTACCCGCTCGGAGCTCCCTCAGCGGATGACTTTCCCACGCCGCCCGGTTCGTCCGTTGACACCTCCGGGCCGGGCGTGGAGACCCCCGAATCGCCCGTTGAGACCCCCAACCCGCCTGTTGCCACTCCCGGTCCAGCCGCAGACGCCCCCGACCCGTCCGGGGAACCCCCCGCAGCGCCCGTACCGCTCCCCGTCGAGCCTGGACGTGCCCACGGCCTTTTGGTATAGTTCCCCGCATCATTGGGGTTCCGGCGCGCCGGGACTGGATGGGCAGGTGCATCGATGGTCAACGGACTACATCCCACGCGGTGCCGCCGACACGTGCTTTTTCGGCCAGAATAAGCATGGGCATGTTCCAGGTTCAGGTCACCGTCGCCAATCCGCAGTCGCCGGAGCGGTCGTTTCAGGAGCCGTTCTGGGTCGACACGGGCGTGCTCTACAGTTTCGCGTCCGAGGATCGGCTGCACGGGATCGGCATCGTGCCGAAGTTTACGCGCGACTTCGTGTTCGCCGACGGAAAGAAGGATCGCCGGCTCGTCGGCGAGGCGGCGTTCTCGATCGAGGGCACCGACGAGACCATCACCTGCCTCATCGTCTTCGGCCCTCCGGGATCGCTGCTGCTTCTCGGGGCGACGGCACTCGAAAATTTCGGCGTCCAAGCCGATCCGACGACGCAGAAACTACGGCCCATCACCGCGGTCATCGGAACGGCATGGGCGAGTCGAACAGTCCCGTTGGCGAAATGGAGTCCGGCGTGATGGGCGCGGAAAGGTTCCGAACCGCGACCGCCTGCCCTTTACGCGAAGCGTCAAGGGTTAGGGAGCGGTTTCGTCCATTTGACGGGCCGCCTGCCCTTAATTCGCCGCCACGGGCGAAGCCCGCCGGCGTGCAGCGACGAGTTTTGGCGGCGGGTCAAGGGTGGAGCGAGACGGCCACCGCGACGATTGGGGCGTAGGCACGCGCGCTTTCGTCCCAATGAGGAATCACAATGGCGAAGAGGAAACGGAAGCGGGCGGCAGCGAAAGATACTGGTTCGAAGAACGTGCCAGGGTCCGGCGAAATGGGCGCTCAGGACACTGGATCTACCAGTGCGTGGAACTTTGCCCGGCACACGCTGGAAGAGGCGATCAAGGTTCCGCAAGCGCTCGAAGAGAAGAACGCGGGCAAGCCCATTGCCGCTTCCGAGTTGGCAAAGTGGGTCGGATACCGCAAGTCAAACGATTGGCGATTCCTCAACTTGCTTCGCTCTGCCAACGCCTACGGACTTGTCAGTGGCAGCGGCGAGGTGGCCACGGTCAAAATGGAGAAGATCGGTAGTGACGTCGTCGCGCCGAGTTCCGCGGAACAGCGACAGAAGGCGCTTCTCGCAGCCTTCAACTTCGTGGACCTGTTCAAGCGGGTCGTGACCTACTACGAGAACAAGCGGATTCCAGAGGACGAGTACTTCGGAAATACGCTGAACCGCGAGTTCAAGATCCCTCGGGATCGCGTGGAAAAGTTCATCGCGGTCTTCAACAAGAACCTTCAGTTCTTGAAGGCGTTCGCCGCTGACCGCGAAGGCAAGCCCATAGTCAAGACCATCACTGGTCCCTCTGAAGCACCGCCGAAGGTTGAAGTGCCGTCAACACCCGCTGAACAAACAGACGCGATCCGGCAGTTTTTGGACGATTGCTTCGTGATGATGCCGTTTGGATCTTGGTTCGACCGCTACTACAAGGAGGTGTATTTCCCGGCGATCAAGGACGCGGGCTATGAGCCTGTTCGATCCGATGACCTCTTCCAAACCGGTTCGGTCATGGAGCAGATTTGGGACCAGATTCGGAAGGCGAAGGTTCTCCTGGCAGAGTTGACGGGGAAGAACGCGAACGTCTTCTACGAACTTGGCCTTGCGCATGCGCACGGAAAGCCGGTGGTCTTCGTGACGGGTAGCATCGACGACGTTCCCTTTGATCTGCGACACCTCCGCGTGATTCCCTACGAGGTACGCGAGCCTGAATGGTCCACGAAGCTGCGCAAGAACATCACCGCCTATTTGAAGAACACCCGGCTTGACCCGTCCAAGTCCATCCCCCAACCATTCCGTGACATGGCTATTCGACCGCCCGCGGAGGAGTCGGACGAAACCAGCGGCGAGGACGAACCGGCCAGCGCGACGGTGGGAGCGTGAGACCCCGTCACGTTGACGTGGGTGTTTCGAGGGCTCTCGTATGGAATGGAAAATCCCATACTTCGAGTACGATCTGTTCGCCCGCATTGCGCCCGGGGCGCTGACAATCGCGGTCGCGCAGTACGCATATTCGGCGTTTTTCGGAGCAGCTATGCCGGTGCCTCACTACTGGAAGGCGTTGCTTCCGATGTGGAGGGATGTGGTTCCGGATACAGCGACTGTCCTCTTTGGAGGTCTGACTCTGCTCGGAGCATCGTATGTGATTGGGCTTTTGTACGAGGGCCTTTTTCCCTGGCTCTGGCGACGGTTGCCACACGCTGCATTGGTTCGCGAGGCGAAGAGACGGAAAACTTGGCGTCGGCATGTGCCCGACTCGACGCCAGCGTTTCCGTGCGACGAAAAAGAGTTGTCCAAATTCTTGATCCAGTGGCTCGTATGCACTCGGGATGCGGATGTGCGGTCGGCATTCGTGCATATGCATCGGTTCCAAGCGGAGGCGAGGCTTTGCGCATATTCTGTGCTTCCGTTGCTCGTGCTTGCTGTTGCCGCCGCCATCAAAGGCAAACCATGGGAATCGTCTTCGCCCTTCGTGAATTGGTGGCCGTACCTCGTGATCCTCTTACTCGCGATTTTGTGTATGTGTTGCACATTGTCGCGAGAGCGACGGCGCTGGGTTCAAGGACTCGCAATACTCGATGCGCTGCGATCTAATGACGACACCGACACGGCTGCCCAGCTTCAAAAGGCACTTCAGAACCTGTGCCAATATACACCGAAAGCTGTACGATGGCGATGCGGAGTACGAATCCCCTTGCGTCCCAAAGGCCACGCGGTGCTAATAAAGGTCGTATTAACACGAAATCTCAAGAAAGAGTAAGCCGGCCTCGGTGAGTCTCGGCCGTCCACATCTTTCGGTAATTCGGGTAATTCGAAATCCGGGGACACCATACGAATGGCACTGCCGTGTGGCGATGGGCTTTTGTGGAC
>CAYQZH010000047.1:0-18498 GCA_964421865.1 uncultured Phycisphaera sp.
GCACCTTGATGCCGATCAGCGTCGCCGCCGGCGCTACGCCTTGCATGGATTCCGGACCCGTCGTCGCACAGGCGAAATCGGCGCTGACGTTCGTCCCGCCGAGCACCGTGCCCGACACGTGCGACCCGTGGCGGTTGTCATCCTCGGGGTTGGCATCGTTGTTGACGAAGTCCCAGCCCGCGGCCGCGTCGATCCGCGTGGAGTACATGATGGAGTTGGAGTCGATGCCCGTGTCAATCACGCACACGCGAATGCCTGCGCCGGTGGCCGACAGCCCCGCGCCGGTGATCTGCGACTGATACGCCCGAATCAGCGGCATGCTGTCGTTGTGGTGCGCGTGGATCTCGTAGTCTTCTTCCACCTTCACCACGCCCGGCAGCCGCGACAGAGCCGCGACCGCGCCCTGCGGAAGCTCACGGATGTTAATGACGTTCGGCAGAATGTCATATTCGTACTTCACGTGCGCACCCTGATTAGCAGCGAAGGCTCGCACGCCGGGGCGGTTGATACGATCCGTTTGCGGGTCGAAGTGGACCAGCACGCTTACGCGGCCATTCAGCGCCGCGGCGGCTTGCACGGGATTCCCCATCGTACGCTCGTTCCAAGGCTCCGAGTCGCTGATCTCGAGAATCGCCCCGGGCGCGTCCTCCTCATCGACCAGTGTCGCCGCATCTACTTCCTCGACCGGGACCGCGATCGGGGTTTGATCCCTCCCCGGTGACCGGTCCGCCGTGCGCCCGGTATCGCCTTTGGTTCTGTCCGCGGAGTGGGCGAACATGGGAATCGAAAGCACGCCCACCAAGAACACGACCGCGCCACACAGAGCCACCACTCTCTTACTCACGCCGGTTCTCCTTCTGAACTGGGTCCTAAAACGAGGAACCACCCGCACAGCCCGCGACCGCACGCGGCAGCCCCGCGCGCGGTCCGACCTGCCACACACACCATCAAAACGTCGCCAAGGACGAGGTCATCCAGAAGCCCAAACGAGCGGGGAAACGAAACTGTATTCTAGTCCGCGGTCATCCAGCGACTCAAGCCTGTTTTGAACCGCCCCCGACCACGCGCGTTTGCCCGAACTGGTGTTGCAAGCGACGACCGGAACAGAACCCGCCCGGACTTGCGCCCACACTTCTCAGAAAAACCTACGAGAGCCCCCTAAGTTAGCGAGGATGGGCCGAGCCGTCAAGGAGAAATTATGCAGAATTCGGACGCGTGGGCGTGCCAAACGGATCCCCGGCCCCGCAAAAACTGCGCTCATCGACGAACCGCCGATGAGGCGCGTTTGAGGTCGTTGACGCTCACGACGAGGGTCGAGGGCACACCTTTCGAGTTACTGCCGTAGCAATAGTTGATGTTCACCCCGGCCTTGGCCAGCTTGGACGCAACCGCCGCCAGTTCTCCCGGGCGATTGTGGGCCTGCAACGTCAGGACCGGCTGCGTGCAGAAGTGGTATCGCCCTTGGGTCAAGGCCTTCTTCGCCGCGGCCGGCGGCGTGGCGATCATCCGCACCCAGCAGCACTCCGCGTTTTCCGAAACCGAGACGGCGTCGATATTGACCTTGGCCCGCGTCAGGGCCGTACAGAGCTTGGCCAGGGTCCCCGGCCTGTTGTCCAACCCGATACAGAACTCCGTTGCTTTCGCCATCGTCTGACTCCCGCACCATCCTACGGTTGACTTGGAACAGGGCCCCATTTCACCACCGCGGTGGGCAGGCGTCAAGCACCTTGGCCCGGCTCGGCGGGTGTAGGGTCCGTGTCAGGATTGTGGGTAGATTTTTCAGGCGCTGGGTGCCCCACCGTTTGCGGTGGGGGACTGATGTTCAGTTCCGTCATCGTCCCATGAGTGCCCGGAGGATGGTTGCTCTACTCTGCCGAGTCGCCGCATCCTGCGACGATCCGACCGCGTTCCTTAAGCGTTACGACCGGACGAGCACGGGATGTCCGGCGTCGACGAGGGTGCGCTCGCGTTCCGCGAGGTGTAGATCGGCGTCGACCATCATCCGGCAGAGTTCGGGCATGAGCACTTTGGGCTTCCAGCCGAGGAGATTGCGGGCCTTGGTCGCGTCGCCCTGCAAGAGGTTGACCTCGGTGGGACGTAGATAGCGGGGGTCGAACTTGACGTATTCGTTCCAGTCCAGTTCCAGGTATCCGAAGGCCTCGTTGAGAAAGTCGCGGACGCTGTGGCACTGGCCGGTGGCGATGACGTAGTCGTCGGGGTCCTGCTGTTGCAGCATCGACCACATGGCCTCGACGTAATCTCCGGCGAATCCCCAATCGCGTTTGGCGTCGATGTTGCCCAGATACAGCGCGTCCTGCAGGCCGAGCTTGATCCGGGCGGCGGCCTTGGTGATCTTCCGCGTCACGAACGTCTCGCCCCGGCGCGGCGATTCATGGTTGAACAACACTCCGTTGCACGCGAATAGCCCGTAGGCCTCCCGGTAGTTCACCGTCTGCCAATAGGCGTGAACCTTGGCGCACGCGTACGGGCTTCGCGGATAAAACGGGGTAAACTCCGTCTGCGGAATCTCCCGCACTTTCCCGTACATTTCGCTGCTGGAAGCCTGGTAGAACCGCACTTGTTTCCCCGTCGAGT
The DNA here is from genome assembly GCA_964421865.1 of uncultured Phycisphaera sp. GTDB lineage: Bacteria > Planctomycetota > Phycisphaerae > UBA1845 > UBA1845 > SBAX01. Next base: position 2,596 of record CAYQZH010000047.1, read on the forward strand.
CGCGGTAGTCGCGGATGGCTTCGAGCAGGTGCAACGATCCGATGGCTACGACCTGGGCCGTGTAGACCGGCTGATCGAAGCTCGTGCGCACGTGCGACTGCGCCGCGAGATTGTACACCTCGACCGGCTCGACCTCGCTGATGATCCGCCGCAGGCTGATCGCATCGAGTAGATCGCCGTAATGGAGTTGAAAGCGCACGTCGCCTTCATGCCGGTCCTGATAGAGATGGTCGATGCGCTCCGTGGTGAAGACGCTCGCACGGCGCATGATGCCGTGGACGCGGTACCCCTTCTCCAGCAGAAGTTCGGACAGATACGAGCCGTCCTGCCCGGTGATGCCTGTAATCAACGCGACCTTGTCCACGAAGAATCCCTCACCCTGAGCCGCGGGCCTCAGCCCGCGCGACCATTCAGCGCGGCGTACTCAGCGCTCCGCTCAGCCGGGATATCATCGGAATCCGGCGCGGGGGGGGACGAGCCAAATTCATCGACGCAGGCCGGTTTCTCAGCACTGAACCAGCTATGGACGGGGCTGACGTTGAGGGACGTGAGGAGCCGTTGAGTCCGAGCCGCGTGCACGGGTCCGGTGTGGCTCACCACCGTCCCATCGTGCGATCCAGCCAACGCCTCTTCCATCGGCAAGACGGGCACGCCACGGTAGAAACGCCCGGGGGCCGCGAACCGGTCGTCGCCGATCGCGGCGATCTCGATCCCCGCCTCGCTCGCCGCCCGGTGAAACGGAAGGATGTTCTTGCCCAAGTCCGCGAGGATGATTCGCCGGACGCCGCCACGCGCAAGCTCCACCATCCGCTGCCGAATGAACGTCCATCGGTAGAAATGCTCGGATGCCTCGGGCGAAAGGCGACGCCGCCGGTAGAACCACCGTTCAAGGATGGCGCGTCGCCGCCCGGCCCGGGCCCCGCGTGCGAAGGCACGGTCGTGCTCATCCCGCTGCGCGAGCCACGCGTACCGCTGTAGGCAATCGTCGCGGTAGATGCGGTCGAGCGGGGCCGGAAGGTATCGAGCGATGACCCGGAGGTTGTTGCGAACGTCGTAGAACGTCGTGCGTTCGGTGCGTCGGGCGTGTTCGGTCTTCAGGTGCTCGACGTGGAGGTCGTCGAACACTTCAACCTTCCATCCGGCGTTGACCAGCCGAAAGCTCAGGTCGTACTCCTCAGCCTGCATGAAGAAGGTGCGGTCCAGCCCGCCGATCGCGCGGAGCGCCCCCGCTCGAAAACCGACTCCGCATCCGACGAACACTCCGGGCAAGGCGGCGCCCTCTTGTTGCCCGTTCGGAAGATGAACCGTGAAACCCGCCGTCCCCAGCCGCGGATCGGCCTCAAAACGCTCGACCATCCGCGAGAGCGTTCCCGGTCGCGGAAAGGAGTCGTCGTCCAGACAGACGACGTATCGCCCCGACGCACGGTCCATTCCGTACGCTTTCGCGCAGCTTCCGGCGTTTCGCCGCAACCGGATCAGCAGATCGACCTCGCCCGCGACGGCCTCACCTGTGCCGTCCGTCGAAGCGTTGTCCACGACGATGATCTCGTATTCGCCGCGCGGCGGCCCGCAGTGGGTGAGTTGTGACAGGGTGTGAGCGACGACCTCGCGGCGATTGTGCGTCGCGAGGACGATGCTGACTAGCGGTTCGCGATGGTCTTTCATTGTCGCGGCGGCTCCATTTACAGAGTATTATCGGTCTGCGACGGCGTGGGGATGAAACAACGAGAGGAATTACGAGTTACGTATTACGAGTTACAAAACGGGGGTAGTGCGATCCGCGGCCGCACCACTTTCGTAACTTGTAATTCGTAACTCGTAACTCAGCTTCGCTGCTTGCCGCTACCGGATAAACTAGAATCATGGCAACGCGCATCGGCCTCTTTGGCGGTAGCTTCAACCCCATCCACAACGGCCATCTCATCGTCGCTCGTGCCGTCGCGGAGCGGCTGAAGCTCGATCACGTGATCCTCCTTCCTTCCGCGCGACCGCCGCACAAGGGGGACCGCAAGCTGCTCGATGGCCAGCACCGAGCCGCGCTGGTCAAGCTGGCGATCATCGACGAGCCGCTCTTCGAGTTCAGTGACTTCGACCTCACCCGCGAGGGGCCGAGCTACACCATCGACACGGTGATGCACTTCCGCGAGTCGCTCGGACCGCAGGCCGAGCTGCACTGGATCATCGGGGCCGATTCGTTATCCGAGCTGACCACGTGGCACCGGGTCCGCGACCTGGTCGACGCCTGCCGGATCATCACCGCGGCAAGACGGGGCTGGGACGCCATCGACTGGACCCCGCTCCGCGCCATCCTCAGCGACGCCCAGGTGGCCGCTCTTCAGGCCGGCGTTCTGCCGACTCCGCGAATCGACATCTCCTCGACCGACATCCGCCGCCGCGTGCGCGATGGCCGATCCATCCGCTACCTCGTGCCCGACGCGGTTCGATCCTACATCGAACGCTATGCCCTCTACCGGGACGGGGCGGACTGATCCGGACCGGAGCGCCGGCGACCGTTCTTGGCCTCCCCGTGCCCATACAAGTTCGTACGGGATGTCGATCGACCGAGATCCCGCTCGGCTGTGCGGCGGGACGCGTGGGGCCTAGAATCCCCACCAAGACGTGCCGGCGATCCGCATTCCCGAACAGGACGAAACGGCCATGACGGGCAACCCGATAACCACGGCGCAGGCACGCGCAAGCCTGCTCCACCGCTACCTTGTCGCCACGTACTTCGTCACCTTGGCGAACACGGCCGGGTATCTGCGCAACGTGGGTTTCTCGGATATCGTCACCGGCCTCCACGCCCTCGCGGTCTACCTGACCTACTCGCTGTTTTATCTCGTTCCCGCGATCGCCGTGACGAAACTCGCCCACGGAATATGCAGGACCTCCCGCGACAAGGACGGCGGGGTTAGCGACCGTCGGGCGACGCGAAACGGGGTTGTCTACGTCGTGGCCGTGCTCTCCACGTCAGCCACGCAGATCGGCCTCTATGCCGACAAGGCCATCTTCTCCATCTTCGGGATGCACCTCAACGGGTTCGTCTGGAACACGGTCTTTAGCGCGGGCGGAATCGACTCCATGGGCAGCAGCACGGCCACGGTGCTGACGTACGTCGCGATCCTTTCGGCCTTTCCGTTGCTGCAAGTCGCCCTCCTGCTCGTGATGCTTAAACTGGGGGCGCGCCCCCGGGCGCCGCACACCACCGTCGGGCGTCGCGCGGTTTTCGCCTCGATCGGGTTTTTTGCGCTGTCGACGGTCGCACAGGCGATCGCCTACGGCGTGAGCGACATCCGCTCCTACTCCCCGGTCCTGGCCACCGCCTCCGTTTTTCCGCTCTATCAGCCGGTTACCTTTCGGCGCCTGGCGCACAAGCTCGGCTTCGACGTGGAAAGTCGCGACAATTTCCACCTCTCCGCTCCGTCGATGCGGCTGGCGTACCCGAGCAAACCCCTCGACGTAGCGCCGCCCTCGCATCCGCTGAACATCGTCTGGCTGACCGCGGAATCCCTCCGCGCCGACATGCTCGATCCGCGGATCATGCCCAAGAGCTGGGCCTTCGCCGGGCACGCCCATCGCTTCACCCGCCATTACAGCGGCGGCAACGGAACGCGAATGGGCATGTTCGCCATGTTCTACGGCCTGTACGGCAGCTACTGGTTCCCCTTCCTACAGGAGCACCGCAGTCCCATCCTCATGGACGTCTTGCAGCAGCAGGGGTATCAGCTCTTTCTCTTCACCAGCGCCCGCTTCACCTACCCGGAGTTCGACCGCACGATCTTCGCCCGCGTCTCGAAGGAGGACATGCTCGAGGACTACGCCGGACCGGGATGGGGCCGCGATCGACGCAACGTGGACCGGATTCTGGAGGCCATCCGATCGCGCGATCCCGCGAAGCCCTTTATGAGCTTCATGTTCTTTGAGTCGCCCCACGCCCCCTACCATTTTCCCCCGGAATGCGCGATCCAGCAGCCCTACCTCGAGGATTTCAATTACGCGACTATGGACAACCAGCGGGACATGCCCCTGGTCAAGAACCGTTACATCAATTCTTGCTATCACCTCGATACGCAGCTTGACCGCGTGCTGGGTTTCCTACACACGGAGAACCTGCTCGACTCGACCATTGTCATAATCACTGGCGACCACGGAGAGGAGTTCATGGAGAAAGGCCGCTGGGGTCACAACTCGGAATTCACCGAGGAGCAGCTTCGCGCTCCGCTGGTGATGTGGGTTCCCGGCACGGGAAGCTCCGTGGTGAACACGATGACCAGTCACTTGGACCTCGCCCCCACGCTCCTGGGGCTCCTGGGCGTTCGCAACCCCGCCGAGGAGGTCTCCCAGGGCGTCAATCTTCTGGGCGGCGCGACGCGAGAATACGCGATCGTGGCCGACTGGTCTCGGCTGGGCTACGTGGACGACGAGTTCAAGGCCACGTTCCCCCTCAATCTCGGGGCCACCTTCCGCAACCGCGTCACCGATGCCAAGGACGCTCCGCTCCCGGACCCGAGCGTGTTCTACGAGGCCCGCCGCGCGCGGCTCCTGGAAGTCATGAAGGAGATGCGGCGGTTCGGGCGGTAATGGGGGGGCCGCCCCGCGGAAAGGGCCTCCAATGGGCCGCTCCCTTTGGGGCCCCGCTGCGAGGCGGACGGTTCGGTCGGTGAACCTTTCCCACTTGCAAAGCGTGGACCCAATTTGATATACTAAAGCCGCTCGTGGAGTCGTTTTCGGCGGAGGGGACGGCCTTCGGGCCGGACGCCGCCTCACCTCACCGAAACATCCCGACTTGCAATTAACCGGCGGTCAATTTTGGGAACCGCACTGCGCCGGTTCCGCCGCCGAGTCTCTACATCGACCGGGACAGGGGAGATAGAACGATGCCACAGGCAGGTTACAACCAGACAGCAAGGAACGTCTTCGCAGTAGTTTTCCGATGCGCGGCCATGATCGCGTGCGTCGGCGGCGTCGCCTCGACGGCGTTCGCCCAGCAATGTCCTCTGGCCGAGCCGCCCAGCGACTTTTGTTCGACAGCCCGCGTCATTCCGGGGGACGTGGGTCAGCACGTCGTCCTCATGGACGTGACCAACGCAACGGGAGGCGACGGCGACGTGTTTACGTGCACGCCCAACCCCGGTCACATCGTGTGGTTCGAGGTCACGCCGCAAGTGAGCGGCCCCCTGACCTTCAGCACCTGCCATCCCGCGACCAGTTACGACACCGTCGTGCAGTCCTTTGTCGGGTCGCAATGTCAGGCTATGTGGATTGCGGATGGGGGGTGCAACGATGATACGCCGGCCCCGGAGTGCGCCAATGGATGTTCCGGGGCCGGCTCCGTCGTCTCCTTTCGCGCCGACGCCGGCGACACCTACCGCTTCCCCGTGGGCTCGTTTAACGGCAACTCCGCAAACTGCCAGCCCATGTGCCTGGGCGTGATCGTCACCATCGGGGAGCCGTGCGGTGAGCCGCCGAGGAACATCGGTTGTTTCTTGGCGCGGGAGTTGCCCGGCACGCCGGGGACGCACGAAGCGAACGTCGACGTGAGCGATGCCGTCGTGCTCCCTTCGGAGCTCCTCGTGACGTGCAGTTTCAACGTCGGGCACACGGTTTGGTTTAAGACGACGCCGACGGTCAGCGGGCCGCTGACGTTCACTACCTGCGACTCCGATACCACGTTTGACACGGTCCTCCAGGCCTGGACGGGCGATTGCGGCGGACTCATGCTGAACGTGGACTGTTGGGATGACGGGTCCGACCTGGCGTGCAACAACCCATGCGGACCGCACCTCGGGTCGACCGTCTCCTTTCATGCGAATGCCGGCCAAGAGTATTTCTTCCAGGTCGGCTCGTACAATAACAACCTAGCGAACTGCGACCTATGCTTGGGGACGAAGCTGACGATCGTTGATGAGTGCGCCTTCGACAACCCGCCGCCGATCGTGGGCATTTCCTTGCCGCTGTCCTGGCCCGCGCCATCGGGAGTCGCGTGCGACAACGTCACGGTGATGGGGTCGGCCTATGACCCGGAGCGGACGTTCGAGGGCTATACCGTCGAGTATCAGCCGGTCCACGGGAACACGTGGATTCCGATCTATTCCAACCCGAATCCGGTGGTGAACGGGAACCTTCTGGGCGGCGAGACTTGGAATACCGGGGGCCTTTCGCAGGGCTGGTACTTCTTGCGGCTCAGCGCAGTCAACGTATGCGGCCGGTCGAGTTCCGTCGTCGCCTGGCTCTTTGTGGACAAACAATATGACGACGCGAGTATCCGCTCGCCGGCAAACGGCGCCGTCCTTGGCGGGAGCGTATGCGTGGACGGCACGGTGTGGGACGAGAACGCACGCGGGGCGGACAGCTACACCGTGCGCTATGCGCCGCTTCCCGCGGGTGCCCTCAACCCAGTGGATCCCGCCCACCTGACCTATGCGGGAACCGTACTGAACGATCCCCTGGGCTCCTGGGACACGCGTGCCGGCATCGCGGACGGCAACTATCGACTCCGGTTGGACGCAACGGATCAGTGCGGACGTGCGTCGACGCCGCAGACCAGAGATGTGGTCATCGACAACACGGTCCCGATCGCCGTCATCACTTCGCCTACGTCTTGCTCGAACGTGGTGGGGCAAGTGGACATCCTCGGGACAGCCTCTGACGCCCATCTGGACGGTTGGGCACTGTATTACACCGGCGGCGACGCCCACGGCTGGGTGCCGATCAACAGCGGCCCGTCGCCAGTCATCCACGGTCTGCTGGGCCGGTGGAACACAGCCGGTTTGCGCCCCTGCGCCTACACCTTACGGCTCGTCGTCACCGACAAGTCGGTGCTGGATTGCAACGGCGCCCTACGGAACCAGTCGGAGTATTTGGTGTCGGTCAACGTCGGCGCACACGGTGATTTCGACGCCGACAGTGACGGCGACGTGGACCTGCGCGACTACCGTTCATTTGAGGATGCCTTCACCGGTCCGCGGTAGCCCGCGTCTGCGAGGGCTTCTCAATGCGCCGGCCGCGTTTAGCATAAAGGGCATGGGCAGCCCCCGCATGCCGGGACTGCCCATGCCGCTCATTTGGTGTGGGACCGACTTTCCAGTGGGTCATGTGATCCAGGCGGACCGATGCCCGCGGGCCTGACGCGCCGCCCACAGGAGGCGATGCTACGAAAACCGCTCCCTTCCGGTCGCGGCTCTGAGCGGTCTCGGACATTCGTAACACGTAATTCGTAACTGCCGTTAGAACTGGCTCCACAGAAGCTGGTTCGTCACCTCGTGATGGAACATCACTTCACCCGCCTTCACACGTGTGCCGATTTCCTTGGGGCAGCGGTCGGCGGCCTTTTGCTTGAGTTCCACGTACTTGCCGTGCGACTCTTCGCCCAGGATGTCCACCGACAACCGACTGGCCTTAAAAAGGCGAATCGCGTCGTGGATGTTGTCCGGCAGAAATCGCGTTCGATAACGCTTGCCGTCGGCGTCGGCCGCGTCGGGAAGATCGCCCTCCAATCCGGTCCGCAGCAACGTGTAGAACAACAGATACGGGTTCGCATCGGGCGAGACCGACCGGAACTCGATCCGTGCGCTGCGCTCATTGCCCAGCGGGATGCGGATCATGGCCGCTCGGTTCGTCGCGGAGGCCTTGATCTGATTGGGGGCCTCAAAGTGCGGATCGAGACGCCGGTACGCGTTCACGCTGGGGTTGAGCACCAGGCAGATGTCCGTCGCGTTGTTGAGGATGCGGTCGATGAAACTCCACGCGAACTCGGAGATGCCGTCCTGCCCGTTCTTCTCATAGAACAGGTTCTTGCCGTTGCGGTTGAGGGACATGTTGCAGTGCATGCCGCTGCCGTTCACGCCCGCGACCGGCTTGGGCAGGAAGCACGCGGTCAGGCCCATGCCCCGTGCCACCTGGCGGCACACGAGCTTGTAGAGGTGGATTTGATCGGCGGTGATGACCGACTCGGAGTAGCCGAAGTTCATCTCGAACTGCGACGGGGCCACCTCCGGGTGGTCCTTCTCATTGCCCAACCCCAGCGAACGATGGGCCTCGGCGCAGCGGTCGATGAACTGCCGCAACGGATCCTGCGGCAGCGAGTGGTAGTAGCCCCCGGTGGAGATGAACTCGAACTTACCCGTGTCGTAATAACGCCGCTCGGCGTCGGTGTCCTTGAACAAGAAGCCTTCGATTTCCGGGGCGATGTTGAGGATCATCTTCTCGTTTCGATGAAGCTCCTCGGTGAACAGCCGCAGGCGCGAACGGAAGTCGCACTTGTAGGGCGATCCGTCCTGGGCGTGGACCTCACCGAAAACGATCACCTTTCCCGGCCCGCAGATGTCCGCCGGCAACCAATAGAACGCCGGCCAATCGAGCATCAGCTTCAGGTCCGACTCGGCGATCTCGGAGAACCCGCGGATCGACGAGCCGTCGAAGGTGAGGTTGTCCGCCGACTTGAGCAGGAACTTTTTGTCGTAGTCCAGCATGTGGAACCGGCCTTCGAGGTCGCAGAAGCAGACCGTGACGGCCTTGATCCGTTTCTCGTCGGTCAAGTACTTGCGACGCTGCTCCTCGACCGTGCCGCGATCAACTCGTTCGAGCCGTTGGCGCTTGGCCTCCAGGTTCATCTCCTCCAACTCGTCGTAGGGGATCGCCAGGAACTTCCGCAGCTCGGTCGTATCCACGTTTGCTCCTCCAAAAAAAGGTCCGTTAACCAATGCCGCCACATCGGGAACGGCCGGCACATCGGTTTCGAATGATTGTTTTATGTTTGATGCACACGGCTGTCAACTAAAAAATACGATAAATATATTAGGTAACCTGTCAATTAGTATAAACTCACAGGACAAGAACTTCCGCAGACGTGGTTGACAGCGATGGGTGATGCCGGTAGCGTACGAAAAAGGGCGTTCAACGCAAGGAGGGCCCCCACTGGGCGGCCCTATTTTTATGCCCTCATCGCGGGGGCGATCAATCGGGGCTGGGCGGACGACATGGCGCGTAGACCGTCGGAACATACCTGCGTCTTCGGCCTAGGTTGGGGCGACGAAGGGAAGGGGAAGGTCGTTGATCTTCTCTGCCCGGCGTTCGACATCGTGATCCGCTTCAACGGCGGGGCCAACGCCGGCCACACCGTTTGCGTGGGAAACGAAACCTTCGCCCTGCATCTGCTGCCCACCGGGGTGTTGCACGAGAACGCCGTTGGCGTCATCGCACCGGGCGTGGTGGTCGATCCGATGGCGCTGCTCGCGGAGATCGATGCCCTCAAGGCCCGCGGGGTGGACGTGGCGAGTCGCCTGAAGATCAGCGACCGGGCGCACCTGGTGCTGGCCTATCACAAAATCGAGGATCAACTCAGCGAGCGGTCCGCGGGCGCCGAGGGAAAAATCGGCACGACCGCGCGTGGGATCGGGCCGTGCTATGCGGACAAAATGCGGCGTACGTCGGCGGTGCGCTTCGCGGATCTCGTCGATGACAAGGAGCTGACCCCGCGGGTCCGCCGAATCGTGGACGCCAAGAAGGTCTGTTTCGGCGCCATGTACGGCGAGGACGGAGGCTTGGACGCGCCATCCGTTCTCGACGACCTTGCGACGGCGGCGAGCCGCTTGCGTAGCCACATCTGCGATACGACCCAGTTCCTGAACGACGCGATCGAAGGCGGCAAGTCCCTTCTCTTCGAGGGTGCCAACGGTATGCTCCTGGACGTAGACCACGGGACGTATCCGTTCGTAACCTCCAGCAGCACCGGCCCGAACGGAATCGGACCGGGCGCGGGCGTGCCGGCTTCGCTCGTCACGCGTTTGATCGGCGTGAGCAAGGCCTACGCGACCCGCGTCGGAGCGGGACCGTTCGTGACCGAGTTGAACGACGCCGTCGGCGAACGGATCCGCCAGCGAGGTCGGGAGTTCGGCACCACCACCGGTCGGCCGCGGCGCTGCGGATGGTTCGACGCGGTGACGTGTCGCTACACCGCGCAGCTCAGCGGCGCGACCGACCTGGCGGTGCTGCACCTCGATACGTTATCCGGTCTCGACGAAATCGGAGTATGCGTCGCGTACCGATGCGATGGGCGGACACTGCGGACGGTCCCGGCGAGCGTCACCCGCTTGGAGCGTGCGGAGCCGATCATCGAGTTTTTGCACGGTTGGCCGGAGGATTTGCGGTCGGTGCGACGGTTCGAGGATTTGCCAAAGAACGCCCGTGACTACGTGGAGCGCATCGAACTATTGATCGGCGTGCCGGTTTCGATGGTGGGCGTAGGGCCGGATCGGTCGCAGACGCTCGTACGAGGCAGGTTACAGGCGATGGTAAAGTCGACCGAGCCGGTTGGAAGTGAGAAATGAGAAATGGATCAGTACCGCGAGTGACAACGAGCGGTCGGCGCTCGCTACGGACAAGACCGCTCCATGTCTATCGCGGTACTGATCCGCTTCTTGATTTCAATGCCTGAGCCACCTATCGACCCTCAAGTGCATCTCGGATTGCCCCGCGAGAGGCTGCCGCGGCACATCGCCATCATCATGGACGGCAACGGTCGCTGGGCCAAGCGGCAGGGGTTGCCGCGCATCCGCGGGCATGAGCAGGGCGCGAGAAGCGTCCGGGCGATCGTCACCCATTGTGCACGGTTAGGGATCGAGGCGCTGACGCTTTTCAGCTTCAGCACCGAGAACTGGAAGCGGCCCAGAGACGAGGTCGATTTTCTGATGGACCTCTATGTTCGCTACCTCATCGCCGAGCGGGACACGATCATGGACAACAACGTGCGGTTCCTGCACGTCGGACGGCGCGAGGGGCTTCCCCCGTCGGTGCTCGCGGAGATGGACCGTACGATCGCCATGAGCCGCGAGAATGCCGGGCTGAAGCTCTGCCTGGCCCTGAACTACGGCTCGCGGGATGAGATCGTTGACGCCGTCCGCGACATCGCCGAGCGCGTCCGCGCCGGCCGATTGACGCTATCTGCAATCAGCGAATCGGAGATTTCGAATTCGCTTTACACGGCGGGCCTGCCCGATCCCGACCTGTTGATCCGCACGGCCAACGAGCGTCGGGTGAGCAACTTCCTGCTCTGGCAAATCAGCTACGCGGAAATCCACGTTTGCGACAAGCTCTGGCCGGAATTCACGCCCGCGGACCTCGACGAAGCGATCAAAGACTTCGCCGGTCGTGAGCGGCGCTTCGGGGATGTGCAGGCGCCCGTGGAGAAAACCGGTCGCTCCCGCTCCCGGCTCTGATTGGACGCCGCGAAGGTCGGACTTGCAGAACGCCGACGGCAAACGACAATAGATGTCCTGAACCGAAAAGTACGTGAGAAGAGATGACACTATGAAGCTACTCGAAGGGCGTAAGGGGCTGGTTTTCGGCATTGCCAACGATCGCAGCATCGCCTGCCATATCGCCAAGGGTTTCGTCGGCGAGGGGGCGTTGTGCGGGTTTCCGTACTTGCCGGGCGAGAAGAGCGAGAGACGCGTCCAAAAAGCGTTGGAGGAGATCGGGGTGACGAACGGCTGGCTGCTACCGTGCGACGTGTCCAAGGATGCTGATCTCGATTCGACCTTCGCGGCCACGCGCGAGCGGTTCGACACGATCGACTTCATGGTCCATTCGCTGGCCTTCGCCGATCGTACTTACCTCAAGCCCGGCAAGTTCGCCGAGACCCCGCGCGAGGTCTTCGCCCAAGCGCTGGACATCTCGGCCTATTCGTTGGTGGCGATGGCCCGCCGGGCGAAGCCACTGATGCCCAAGGGCGGGTCGATCCTGGCGATGACTTACTACGGCAGTGACAAGGCTATCCCCGGTTACAACGTGATGGGCGTCGCCAAGGCCGCTCTGGAGGCGTGCACGCGGTATCTGGCGTTGGAGCTGGGCGAGTTCGGCATCCGCGTGAACGCGATCAGCGCCGGTCCGCTCAAGACCCTCTCCTCGATGGCCGTCGGCGGAATCGACGAAATCTTCGCATGGGTCGAGAAGAAGGCCCCGCTGCGCCGCAACATCAACGCCGATGAGGTCGGCAAGACCGCTGTCTATCTCGCCAGCGACCTCTCCACCGGCGTGACCGGCGAGACGATCTTTGTCGACGCGGGGTACAATATCGTCGGGCTGTAAGGACGCGGAAGCATATACTTGAAGCAAGAGCGGGAAATGATTTGGCGAGAGTTCCAACCATAACGCGGCTCAAAGCATATTGCGAAAGACTTCTACGCTGATACCCGCATCTCGTATGAGTTGACGAAGTGTTCCCGGTTTCAGCGTGCCGTGTAACGGCACCGACAGGACAAGCGGGAACTTGTCCTTCTTCAGAACAACGTGGCTTCCTTTTTGTCTGGCAAAACGAAACCCGATCTTGCCAAAGGCGGTGATTGCTTCCTTACCAGAGACGCTTGGAAGCTCGGCCATTTACTTCACCGTAACTACAAAAGCATCCTCGTTCTGTTGTCTTGGTTCGGGTTCGCTCCACGGAATCTGCATTTGTTCTTGAGCATACGTTTCAATGCACGCCTGGAATGCTTCTATTGCGTTGCGCATCGCCGATGCCGCATCCTCGCCTTCACTTACTACTCCGCGAAGCTGAGCAACGTAGGAAACGAATCCGCCGGTTTCGTCCTTCTTCAATCGTACCTCGATACGATATCCGAGGAATTCCTCTGGGTTATCGACTGTCTGCCAAATATCTCGAAAAGATCGACGTTGAATGTCGTTTTTTTCAAATACCCTTTCACTAATCATTCTTGTTCTCCCGTTGTGCGAGTAGGGTAGCGTGGAGGCGCACTGTCCCGATGAGCATGTCATCGGCGTAGCATTCGAATCCATATACTCCGGCTTCTGGAAGAGGAAGGGGTGGAACCTGGATCGCTATATCAGCAGGAGTCAGCGGATCCTCTGTTCGAATCTTCATGCGAGCGCTTTCCATCAAAGTACGATTATCTTTCAAATGAACGAACCTTAGTTGAAGTTCGATTTCGCCCATCACCTCGCCAAGAAGAATGAACACCCACGATGCTTGGTTCAAAAACCCTGGAAATTGCTGGGCAAAAAGCCTGTTAAAAGTTCCGCAAATTACTCGTTTTCCAGATTCGTCGGTATAGATGTGGTCGGCGAGCACGAGCGCTTGCAGGACAGGTGGCGTTTTTTCTTCCTTTTTCATCGACGTCCCCTCAATGCCCTGTCACGTCACCTTTTGTGCCGTCAGAAACGTTGCGTGTCCATACCGTGGTTATAGTAGAAGCCTTTCTCTTGGCGCTTCTCAAAAGAACATTCCTTGCCCATGTAGATGTGTCTAGTCCGTCCGAGCCGGCGGCGGATTCCAACAGCTCGCGATCTACTTTGGTCATCCTTATCCTCAGCATGCTCGATTTACGATCCGTATCGCTTTTTGTCGGCCTAGCCATCTCTATTACTGTAGCAACAAACTCCCCGAATCGCAAACTTGAGTTCGCTTGTTGTTGTAGCTACATTAACTCATGTTAATCTATAGTTATATTCTTGACGCAGTCGTTCCGCAGTGGGCAGCAGTTGCAGTAGAAATGCAATTAAAGACGCCAGTTAGACAAATAGTCATCCGGGCGACGTTGCATTAAAATGCGTCCTACATGGCGTCGCCCGCACATCAAATCGAGAAGCTCCGCGACGAAATTCGCAAGCACGACCACGCCTACTACGTCCTGGGCAAGCCGACGATCACGGATCGGCGGTATGACAAGCTCCTCGCCGAGCTTCGCGAGCTGGAGGACGCCAATCCCAACCTCATCACGCCCGATTCACCGACGCAGCGGGTGAGCGAAACGCCGATCGAGGGGTTCGAACACGTCACCCACGCCGTCCCCATGCTCTCCATCGACAACACATACGATGACGCGCAGCTACGCGACTTCGATGCGCGAGTGGCCAAGGGACTCGGCGGGGAAAAATACCGCTACGTCGTCGATCCGAAGATCGACGGAGTGGCCGTTTCGCTCTCGTATGCAGGCGGCATTTTCAAGCAAGCGGCCACGCGCGGCGACGGAACGACCGGCGACGACATCACGGCCAACGTGCGGACCATTCGATCGGTGCCCCTGCGGCTGACCGGCAAGGACGTTCCCGCCGTGCTGGAAGTGCGGGGCGAGGTCGTTTGGCCGACGGACGACTTCCGCAAGTTCAACGCCAAGTTGGAGAAGGAGGGCGAGGAGCCTTTTGCGAATCCCCGAAATGCGACCACAGGCACGCTCAAGCAGCTCGACCCGCGCAGCGTCGCGGGCCGGGGGCTGATGTTCGTCGCCCACGGCTTCGGCCGCGTCGAACCACTGAAGGCCGCCACCGACGACGAGCTGTTCGACAAGTTCAAGCGCTGGGGGATTCCGACCAGCCCGTACCGCAGCGTCGTCGATTCGATCGAAGAAATCATCGAGCGATTACCCGAATGGGACGAACGTCGCGAGAAGCTCCCCTACGAAACGGACGGGCTGGTCATCAAGGTCGATGCGCTCGATCAGCGCGACGCCCTCGGCGCGACGAGTCGCTATCCGCGATGGTGCATCGCCTACAAGTTCGCGGCTGAGCAGGCCGAGAGCGTCCTGCGACAAGTGGACTACCAAGTCGGCAAGCTCGGCACGATTACCCCGCGAGCGGTGATGGACCCCGTGCAGCTTTCGGGCACCACGGTGCGACATGCCTCACTGCACAACTTCGACCAAGTGGATCGGCTCGGCGTGATGATCGGCGACACGGTGATCGTCGAAAAAGCGGGCGAGATCATTCCGCAGGTGGTGGCCGTCGTCGTCGAAAAGCGTCCCAAGGACGCCAAGCCGATCAAACGACCGACGAAGTGCCCGGTGTGCAAGGGTGAGGTCGAAAAAGACGAAGGCGGCGTCTATATCCGCTGCATTAATCCGTCGTGCCCGGCCCAACTCAAGGAGCGCCTGATCCACTTCGCCGGCCGCAACCAGATGGACATCGAAGGCGCGGGGCAAGTCCTCGTCGAGACGGTGGTGGATCAAGGGTTTCTGGGCGACTACGCGGACTTCTATCACCTGCACGAGCGGCGTGATGAGTTGATCGCTCTGGAGCGCATGGGGGAAAAGAGCGTCGACAACTTGCTCGATGGGACTGAACGGAGCAAGCGGCGGCCGTTGTCACGACTTCTCGCGGCTTTGAACATCCGTCACGTCGGGGCCAGCACCGCGGAGCTATTGGCCGAACATTTCGGTTCGATGGAGAAGCTGATTTCGGCCGGGGAAAACGAGTTAACCGAGGTGGAAGGCGTCGGCCCGGAACTGGCCGCAAGCATCGTCCACTTCTTCCGTAGCACTGCCGGGACAAAAGTCGTCGCCCGCCTCGCTGACGCCGGCGTGAACATGACCCAACCCAAGCGATCCCGCGCCGCCGGCGGGCCGCTGGCCGGCAAGACCGTCGTCGTCACGGGCACCCTTTCCAGCATGGGCCGCAAAGAAGTGCAGGACCTGATTAAACAACTCGGCGGCAAGGTCGCGGGCAGTGTCAGCAAAAGCACCGATCTGGTTGTCCACGGCGACTCGCCCGGCTCCAAACTGGACAAAGCCAAAGAGCTTGGGGTGGAGACCCTCGATGAGAAAGAGTTCCTCAAGCTCATTGGGCGTTGAGGGGGATTGTCGATTTTCGATTCTCGACTTTTTGGGGTCGGCCCGCTTGACGGGTTCGATGGAGCCCGCGCGACCGGTCGCGGTCAAGGGGCGAGGCGGTAGCCGTTGAGGAACGGGTGTGACCACGGATTTTGGCATGATGCGATTTTTCGACTTTGCCAGTACTGCTCCCACTGGCCGCCCTCCCGGACGGCTACGAGGTTCATCAGGGCCGCAGCGTGGTCCGTATCCCATGTCATGCCGGGGCGTTTGAGACGGAGGGTGAGGTTCTGATTTGTTTCAATCAAAGTGAGACAAACGGCCTCGTCGAGTAAAGGTGTTCCTC
>CAYQZH010000048.1:0-18400 GCA_964421865.1 uncultured Phycisphaera sp.
GCGCGGACTGTAGCCAAGGCAGCCAAGGGCGCTACGTTTTTCAACCGACCGCCGGCACCCGCCCGAGCGCCACGTTTTTCAAACGGCGTTTACATAGGTACACTCCCGCAAGGTCCGATTGGACCGTCTCGATCTTCCGGTCGTCCAGTCCGAGGGCCTCGCGGTCGATGTTTCGCGCCTTCAGGGACAGGGTCTCGGCGTTCTCGAATTTTCCCTGGCTCCGTTTCAGGATCCCCAGGCTTGCGCAGGTCATGGCCGCGCACCAACGAGCATCGTCGCGGGCCTTTTCGTCGCCGTTCTGAAGTCAAGGGCCTATTGACGATTTCCACCGTGAATTCTATGTCCGAGTGGTAAGCCCACGGCACGGCGATTGCTCAACTGAGAGGTGGCGGGTCGCTGTATCGCGGACCGCATCCGCGCGACCTGCGGCGAGGCCTCGGACATGGAACTCGATCGTCGTGCCTTTTTGCGCAGCGTCGGGGCGGCGGGTGTCGGGGGCGTGTCGCTCCCCGTGCTCGCGGACCGCATCGCCGCAACGAACCCGGTCGAGGGACCGGATTCGCGCTTCGGGGTGCTGGTGGACATCCCCAACTGCATCGGATGCCGCAAGTGTGAATTCGCCTGCCAAGAGGCCACGGGGTTCTCACCTCCGGCGATCGAGACGTTCGACGATAAGTCCGTGTTCTCGACGCACCGTCGGCCTGACTCGCGACACTACACGACGGTGAACGAGTTCCGCAATCCGAAGGATCCGACGCGACCGTTGTACGTGAAGGCGAATTGTCTGCATTGCCATGAGCCGGCGTGCGCCTCGGCCTGTCTGGTCGGGGCGCTGAAGAAAGATAGCCGCGGAGCCGTGGTCTATGACGCTCCGAAGTGCATGGGGTGCCGCTACTGCATGGTGGCGTGTCCGTTCCAGATTCCAACCTATGAATATGACAACGCCCTGACACCCCAGGTTCGGAAATGCACGTTCTGCTTCGATCGAATCTCCAAGGAAGGCGGCGTTCCGGCGTGCGTGAAGATTTGTCCGCGGGAATGCCTCACCTTCGGGACACGGACGGAGTTGCTCGCGATGGCGCAAGAGAAGGTCCGCGAGCAACCGGGTTCCTATGTGGATCACATTTACGGCGAACATGAGGCCGGCGGCACTTCGTGGCTGTACCTTTCCAGCGTTCCGTTCGAGCGTCTGGGGTTCATCACGCTGGGAGCGACGCCCGCGCCGCAACTGACGGAGGCCATTCAGCACGGCGTGTTCAAGTTTTTCGTCCCGCCGCTGGCTTTGTATGGACTTCTCGCCCTCATCGCACGACTCAGTCGAGCGGACGAGACTGTGGTGCCTGCGCTGCTTCGTCACCCCAACACGGCACGCGAGTCCATAGCGGGAGACGGTCGCGCCGCCGGCGCCGGCGTCCGCGTCGCCCGGCTCGCGGCTGCCGACCCAGGAGTCCGGCCGTGAATGCCTGTGCCGCCCAACCCGTCCCCCGAACGCTACGGTCCGCCGGCGTAGGGCTTCTCGTGGGACTGTTGACCCTAGGGTTGCTCGTCGCGGCCTGTCGGTTCGTGTTTGGTCTGCAGTCGGTAACCAACCTCGACCAGCAGCACCCGTGGGGGCTGTGGATCGCGATCGACGTCGCCACCGGCGTGGCATTGGCCGCGGGGGGATTCACGACAGCCGCACTGGCGTACATTTTCCATAGGAGAGACTTCGAGGCGATCACTCGTCCCGCACTGCTCACAGCGATGCTCGGATACACCTTCGTCGGCCTGGGACTGCTCGTCGATCTGGGGCGGTATTACAACATCTGGCATCCGATCCTGCCGTCGATGTGGCAGGGCAACTCCGTGTTGTTCGAAGTCGGCCTGTGCGTGATGTGCTACCTGACGGTGCTGTACATCGAGTTCATCCCCGTGGTCTGTGAACGATTCATGGGCAACGGTCGATTGCCGCGACTGAGCCGCGTCTGTACGGCAATTCACCGTCGACTGGGAAAGGTCATGTTCCTTTTCATTCTCGCAGGAGTCGTGCTGTCCTGCCTGCATCAGTCGTCCCTGGGCAACCTGATGGTCATTGCCCCGACGAAAGTCCACCCGCTTTGGTATTCGCCGATTTTGTCCCTCCTTTTCCTGTTGTCGGCGATTGCGGTTGGATTTCCCATGGTCATTGTGGAATCGCTCTATGCGGCGTGGGCCTTAGGACTCAAACCGGAGATGGAGCTTCTCGGCCGTCTCGCACGAATCATACCGGGGATCCTCGGCGTCTATCTGGCGTTTAAGGTGGGCGATCTGGTGATTCGGGAGACCTATGTCCATCTGGGCGACGGATCGGCGGCGAGCGTCCTGTTCAGTCTGGAAGTGCTCGTGGGCGTGGTGACGCCGATGGTCATGTTGTTAATGCCGCACGTCCGCCAAACCCCGAGCCTGTTGTTCCTCGCGGCGATGCTCATCGTCCTGGGCGTAGCCCTCAACCGGGTGAACGTATTTCTGGTCGCCTACCAGCCGCCCTATGCGACGAGAAACTATTTCCCGTCGCTGGGGGAGTTTGTGGTGACGGCGGGAATGATCGCCGGGCTGATCCTCGTTTATCGCGTCATTGTGACGTATTTTCCGGTGATCGGATGTCTGGCGGAGGGGAAAGGGACGTGACTCCGGGAACGACAGCTTCGACTGCTGCCCCGGTCCGGACGGTGAAAATCGTGCTCGCGCTGGGGTCGATATTCGTAGGTGCGGGGTTGGCCCCGGCGAAGGCCCAACCGCCGGACTCCGCCCGGCGAGCTATGGAGATGCTGGATGTGCGCTGCAACACCTGCCACGCCTGCCCAGCGCCGACGGTGGAGAACCGATGCCTGCGGGGGTGCCCTCGATCCGAAGCCCTGCGCATCGCGAAGGAATTCGAGGCGATGCGCGGGCCGCGTTTGGTCATGCTCGATGAACTCGAGGATGTGTATCTGCCCGTGCCCTTCGACCACGAGGGGCACGCGAGGATGGCGCAGATGACGGGGAACTGCGCGGTCTGCCATCATTACACGCCCGAGGGGTTGAAGCACCCCGCGTGCAAGACATGCCATGAGCGGGGTTCGGGGAAGAGCGACATTCGCAAACCGGGGTTGAAGGGGGCGTACCATCGACAGTGCATGGGTTGCCATCGTGAATGGAGCGGCGAGACGCGGTGCGGGGTGTGCCACCACGCCAAGGCGGGCGCTGCGGCCAAGGGCGGCTCGCCCGTCCTGCCCACACCGGACGATCTGATGGGACGGATGCACCCACCCATCCCCGAGCCCGAGGTGGAAGTCTACACGATCCGAAGCGAGGGATCCGAAACGAACCAAGTGATCTTCCGTCACAAGGAGCATATTCATACCTTCGGCTTGCGATGCGCGGACTGTCATCACGAGGACAACTGCAAACGGTGTCACGAGGAGGGCCGGAACCACACGCAACGACCGCGAACCTTCGAGGACCATCACAAACCGTGTCTAGACTGCCACCGTAATGACTCCTGCGATCGTTGCCACGTCGGCGAAGGTCAATCGCCGCCGCGTCCGTTCGACCACGCCCAAACCGGCTGGCCCCTGGGGCGCTACCATGAGAACAAAAGTTGCCGGGTCTGCCACGCAACGGTGCCGTTCGGCAAGCTCGATCGCAACTGCAATGCCTGCCATCCATCGTGGACACCGGCCAACTTCAACCACGATCTCACCGGGCAACGCTTGGACGAGAACCACACG
Source organism: uncultured Phycisphaera sp. (assembly GCA_964421865.1). Lineage (GTDB taxonomy): Bacteria > Planctomycetota > Phycisphaerae > UBA1845 > UBA1845 > SBAX01. Next base: position 3,729 of record CAYQZH010000048.1, read on the forward strand.
AGATTCGATTGTGAGCCATGCCACGTCGAACGGCGGTTCGATCGTCCGCCGACGTGCGATTCGTGCCACGGGGCGGATGAGGGTATCGTTTTCCCGAACAAACGTCCCGGTGGCGTTCTTCGCGGGGCGGGAAGCTGACGGAACGGCGAGCTCTGCCGACCCTTCGCGTATGGGCGCGGCCTCTTGCGGCACGCCGTTTGCACGATCGTCGGGCGGACGGAGCCGACGCCCGGCTCCACCGGTAGACTCCGCAACCTCGGATCGTCGCTCTTCGAATGAGGAGATGTGGGTGCGCGAACGTGAGGGACAAACGATCTCTAACCCGCCGACGGCCCTGTGGCGGAACGGGATGACCGTCGGCGGCAGTGCGCTCGCGGTCCTGGCGGCCCTGTTTATCGTCAGCTTTCTCATCATTGACGTCACGGCGGGGCAGCCGAGTCCCTATATCGGTCTGTTTACCTACCTCATCCTTCCGGGAATTTTTGCGGTTGCGGCGGGGATCATGTTCGTCGGGTTGCTGGCCACGCGGCGGCGCTTCCGGCGATACCACGGCGGCGTCGAAGGCGCGCAATACTATCCGCGCATCGATCTGAATGACAAGCGGCACCGTCGTATGCTGGGCGCGGGCGCGGTGACGGCGGCGACCGTGTTCCCCATCATCGGCGTACTGAGCTACGAGGGGTACCATTACACGGACTCGAACCAGTTCTGCGGCGCGGTCTGCCACACAGTCATGGAGCCCCAGTTTACGGCCTATCAACAGTCGCCGCACGCGCATGTGAAATGCGCGGAGTGCCATATCGGCGCGGGAGCCAGTTGGTATGTGAAGTCCAAGCTGTCGGGCATCCGACAAGTTCTGGCCGTGGCGGCGGACTCGTTTCCCCGTCCGATCCCGCCCGCGATTCAGGAGCTTCGACCCGCGACCGAAACGTGCCGGCAATGCCACTGGCCCTCGAAGTTCTACGGCGATCAACTGGTCACCATCGACCACTACGCCTCCGACGAGGCCAACACGCATGGACGACTCCGCATGTTGCTGAAGACGGGCGGCAGTGATCCGACAACGGGTCCGCCGTCGGGCATCCACTGGCACATGGCGTTGGGATTCACGGTGGAATATGTGGCCGTTGATGAACACCTGCAGGATATTCCCTGGGTTCAGACGACGGACCACACCACGGGGCGCACGAGAACCTATCGCTCCGACGGACGTACCACCACCGATCCTCCGCCCCAAGGAACGCGGCGGACGGTGGACTGCATGGATTGCCACAACCGACCGACGCACATCTTCCGCTCGCCCGACCGCGCGGTGGACAGTGCGCTGAATGTGAACCCCGGTCTGCAGGACCTCCCTTTCGCCAAGCGCGAGATGGTGGCGGCGCTGATTCAACCGCACACGAATCGGGAGGAGGGGTCGGCCAAAATTGCACGGCGGATCGAGGGTTTCTATCAAGACAAGTTCCCGGCGGTGTGGAACGGACGCCAGGCCGACGTGAAACGCCTCATCGAAGCCGGGCGGGGCATTCTCCGCACGACTTCGTTTCCGGAGATGAACGTCAGTTGGCGAACCTACCCCGACAACATCGGGCATAAGATTTTCCCCGGCTGCTTTCGCTGTCACGAGGGCCGTCATGTGGATGACGGGGGAAAGGCCATCAGTCATGAATGCGGGACGTGCCACGAATTCCTGATGCCCGCCGCAGGAGATGCGGCCTCGCCCGTGGTGCGGACGGGCGGGTTCGTCCATCCCATTCCACTGACGGGGATTCACGCGACGCTGCGCTGTGACCAATGCCATACGGGCGGAGCGGAGCCGGATCGAACGTGCACGGGATGCCATACGCTCCAGTCCGGTTTCCGGGCGGGGACCGTGCCGGCCTTTCAGCGCTTCAAGATTGCGGCAGACCCGATGGCGGAAGCCGTGGACTGCGAAGCGTGTCACGATCTATCCCGGCCGCGAACGCTTGAAGCGATCGACGCGAAGTGCATGGATTGTCATTCGGACGACGAAGCGCGCTACAGTGGAATGCTGCGTTCGTGGAAAAAGGAGATCGACGCGTTATGTCTTGAAACCGGATCGGTCAAGGACGGAGAAACGGTGGAACTGCTGCGCACGCTGCGGAAGGCGGGGCCGCTGCACAACATTGAGGCCGCGCGGGTGATCACGCGGGCGCTTCTGGGCCGTACGACGGTGGCGCCGACCGGCCAGACCTCGACCGAGGAATAGAACCGTCGAACAATGGTGACGAGCGGGCCAGGCCGGAGGATCACAGTCCGTGCTCAGGTGTCGAAGTGCCCGAAGGGTAGCGCTCCTGTCGGCGGGATTGCCCATAACGCCCTCTGTCACCGAGGCGAGTGTTGACGTGTCTGCACGAGAGTTACCCTTCGCCGCCTTGCTCCTCTTCGTGGTTACTCTTCCGTCTGGACGCACGACGGCGCAGGAGAACTCCGATTGCCTGGAATGCCACGGCAGGCCGGGATTGAAGGTGGAGCGGGGCGGGCGGGACCTCTCCCTTTCCGTGGACAAGGAGAGGTTCTCGGCCAGCGTTCACGCGTCGTTGGACTGCGTGACTTGCCACGCAGAACTCGACGGCACCACGAAATACCCGCACAAGACCGGGCTTGCGCCGGTCGATTGCGGCCAGTGTCATGAGGATGACAACGGGCCCATCGCGGCCTATTGGGCGAGCACGCACGGGCAGCGCGTCAGGGCCGGCGACAAGCAGGCTCCGCACTGCCAGGATTGCCACGGCGACCACTACATTCTCCCCCTCCAAGACCCACGCTCGGCGATCTCGCCATTCCACATCCCGCGCATGTGCGCCCTCTGCCACGCCGAGGGGGCCGAGGTGGAGCGGACGCACAACATTCCCCAGGAGCAGGTTTTCCAGCGCTACAAGGACAGCATCCACGGGGAGGGACTGTTCAAAAAGGGGCTGGTCGTGACCGCCGTATGCACGAGTTGCCATACGGGGCATAATGTCCTGCCCCACACGGATCCCCGATCGACGATCTACAAGGAGAACGTTGTCACCACTTGCAGGAAGTGTCACGGTCTGATCGAGGAGGTTCACCGGAAAGTCATCGCCGGTGCACTGTGGGAGCGGCAGGGCGTCATACCGATCTGCGTGGAATGCCACTCCCCTCACGAGGTGCGGAAGGTTTTCTACGACACCAACATGAGCAATGCGGACTGCTTGCGTTGTCACTCCTCGGAAACGATCCGGGCATCAAGCGACGGGCGACCGCTCCACGTGGAAGCGGCGGAACATGGAGAGTCGATTCACGGGAGGAAAGTCGTCTCCTGCGCCCAGTGCCACACCGGGGCGTCAGCGTCGTTGGAGCGGTCGTGCGCCACCATGACGCAGAAGGTCAACTGCTCGGTGTGCCATGAGGCTCAGGTCGCCGAATACAACCGAGGGCGTCACGGCCGGTTGCACGCCGCGGGCGATCCCAACGCCCCGACCTGCACGGACTGTCACGGGCGACACAACATTCTGGAGCACGTCGTGCCGGAGAACGCGTCGCCAACGTTGCAGGCGAAGGTGCGCGAGTCACGCACGTTCAGTCGCAATGTCCCCAACCTCTGCGCGAAATGCCATCGGGAGGGGGCGCCGGCGGCGGTGCGCAACTTCGGCCCCGAACAGAACATCATCGAGCACTACACCGAGAGCATCCACGGTCGAGGGCTGCTCGCCAGCGGCTTGACCGTGACGGCCACGTGCACGGATTGTCATTCGGCACACAAGGAACTTCCGACGGCCGATCCCGAATCCACCGTGAGCGAGCACAACATCGTGGGCACATGCGGGCGATGTCACGACGGTATCTACGAGAAATACCAGGGCAGCGTCCACTCCGAGGCCGGCAACCCGGACTACGAGAAGCGGCGCGTCCGCGGAATGCCCGAGCTACCCCATTGCAATGACTGCCATACGGCGCACACCGTCGTCCGGACCGACGTGCCCGGCTTTCAACTGGGCATCATGCAGCAGTGCGGCAAGTGCCACAAGGATGTTACAGAGACCTATTTCGACACCTATCACGGCAAAGCCTCCGCTCTGGGGGACACGACGCGGGCGAAATGCTACGACTGTCACGGGGCCCATGACATTCTGCCGCCCGCGGATCCCCGGTCACGGCTCTCGCGAGTCAACATTGTAAACACCTGCGGCCAGTGCCATCCGGGTTCGCATCGGCAGTTCGCCGGGTATTTGACGCACGCGACGCATCACGATCCCGACAAGTATCCGGCGCTGTTTTATACGTTTTGGGGAATGACGGCGCTGCTCGTCGGCACCTTCGGATTTTTCGGTCTGCACACGGTCGCATGGCTGCCGCGGTCCTGGAAACTGCGGAACGAGTTCATCCGGAAACGACTCCTGACCGTCGAGCATCCCCAGCAATTTGTGCGCTTCGGCTCGTTCGACCGCCGGCTCCATCTGACCATGATTTTGAGCTTCTTCGGGCTCGCTCTGACGGGGATGATGCTAAAGTTTTCCTACACGCCGTGGGCCGGAGTGCTTTTTCGGTTGTTGGGCGGAATGAACGGGGCCGGTTGGATCCACCGCGTGTGCGCCGTGATTACCTTCGGCTACTTCTTCACCCATCTCTGGAGCGTCATCCGCCGCTACCGGCGCAGCCCTAAGACGTTAGGGCAGTTCCTGTTCGGCCCGGACACAATCCTGCCCAAGTGGTCGGACGTTCGAGAATTCATGCAGACCCTGCGCTGGTTCGGGGGGCGCGGATCCCGGCCACGGTACGGGCGTTGGACCTATTGGGAGAAGTTCGACTATTTCGCGGTCTTTTGGGGAGTCGCGATCATCGGGAGCACCGGTCTTTGTCTGTGGTTTCCCGAGTTTTTTACGCATCTCTTGCCGGGATGGTCGATCAACGTCGCCACGATCATCCATAGTGACGAGGCCCTGCTGGCCACGGGCTTCATCTTCACGATTCACTTTTTCAATACCCATTTCCGTCCGGAGAAGTTCCCAATGGATACCGTAATCTTTTCGGGGGCGATGCCGCTCGAAGAGCTGAAGCACGACAAACCTCGTCTTTACGAGGAACTGTCTGCAACCGGAGAATTGGAGAGGCATTTGGTCGACCCACCGTCGCCGGACTTCTTGCGGGCGGCGCGTGTCTTCGGCTTTACGGCCCTGCTCGTGGGGTTCACGCTGGTGGTGCTGATTATTTACTCCATGCTATTCTCCTACCAATGACCCTCAGTGAGAAACGTGATGCAAACGAGCTTTCTATTCTTCTCCTTCCTCGTGGGGGCGATCGCAAGCGACTCGCTCGCGGCGGACCCGGAGCCCTTGCCGACGACTTGTACGGACTGCCATAACAAGCCGCGGACGGACCGTCCCGGCGCCGCGCCGCAGATCCTCGCCCAGTCCGTGCACAAAGCTTTGGAGTGCACGGATTGCCATCAGGGAGTGACGATGGACCGCGTCGACCGGGCGGCCCGGCGACCTCACGGGGAAAGAGTTCCACCCGTCAACTGCGGTGAATGCCACGAGGATGTCTCCAAGATATACACCAAGCACGGCCGGATGGAGGTCGGTAAGGATTCGGACATTCCCAAGTGCTGGAGCTGCCACGGATCCCACGAAATCCTTCCCTCGTCGAATCGCGATTCGCGCGTTCACCCAATGAACTTGGCCGCAACCTGTGAGTCGTGCCATACCAACGTCGACATCATCAAGAATCACGACCTTCTGAAGGAAGAACCGATCAAATTGTATGAAGGCAGCGTCCACGGACGGGCGACGCAGCGAGGATTGCACATGGCGGCGACGTGCAGCGACTGCCACTCCGCGAACGGACCGAACGGTAGTCACACGGCCCACCGGATCCTCGGCGGAGGGGACCGGGAATCCACCATTTACCATTTTAACATTCCGGCGACATGCGGCAAGTGTCATAAGGGAATCGCGGAAGACTATTGGGAAGGTATCCACGGACAGTTAGTCAAGCGCGGGGAGGTGGACGCCCCGGTCTGTACGCGGTGTCATGGGGAGCACGGGATTCTTGCGGCGTCGGATTTGCGGTCGCCGGTCAGTGCGGCCCGTTTGGCCGAGGCCACGTGCTCGCCCTGTCATGAGTCCGCGGTTCTGAACGACCGATACGGCGTCCCGTCCGGGCGATTGAAATCCTATGTGGATTCCTATCATGGACTGAAGCGCAAGGCCGGGAACGTTCACGTGGCCAACTGCGCATCATGTCATGGCGTGCACCGTATTCTCCCGCATACGGATCCGCGGTCCTCCATCAACCCGGATAATCTGCAAAAAACGTGCGGCAATTGCCATCCGGGGATTTCGGAGGTTTTGGCCACCGCGCCGATTCACGAAACCGCCACGGGAATCAAAGCGGGTTGGCCTCGATTCTTTGCTGTGTTCTACATGTGGCTCATCGGCATCACCATTGGTCTGATGGTGTTGCATAACCTGGGCCACTGGTGTCGTTGCGCCCGCTTGATGGCACGCGGACAGTATGTCATCCGCATGACGGCTAACGAAACCGCTCAACATTGGGTATTGATGCTTTCCTTTATTGCCTTGGTCGTTTCCGGTTTTTCGTTGCGATTCTCAGAATCCTGGTGGGTAGAACTACTTTTCGGATGGGGGGGCGGAGAGGGATTCGTGATTCGTGGAACGGTCCACCGTGCGGCCGCGGTGGTTTTCATGATCTGGGCCGGCTGGCATCTCATCTACCTTTGCACGCGGCGCGGACGGCACTGGCTACGGGACATGATCGGCGGCAAGCGAGATCTCGTGGATATTCATGCGAACGCCCTGTACTTCCTGGGTCGGCGCAGCGAGGAACCTCACTTCGGACGATTCACCTATATGGAGAAATGCGAGTACTGGGCGCTGATGTGGGGAACAGTCATTATGACGGTCACCGGACTGCTGCTGTGGTTCGACAATTACTTTGTGCAGGTGTGGCATCTGCCCAAGGGCGTGCTCGACGTGGTCCTGGTCATTCATTACTACGAAGCCTGGCTGGCGTTTTTGGCGATCCTGGTCTGGCATATTTACGGAACGGTGTTCAACCCGGCGGTGTACCCGGTGAACCCGGCCTGGTGGTCGGGGAGGATGCCGCAGGCGATGTACGCCCACGAGCATCCTGGGGCGGCGAAACTCAGGGCCCACGAGCGCGTGCCGCGGGACGTGGAAGAAACCGAGCCGGAGGCATGATCTGGGTCACGCACAGACGCGGCTCCGAGCGGCGAAGCTGCGCTTGGCCGTCCCACGCGCGGCGGAAGAAGCTGACCCGGTTGACTTTTGACCGACTTGCCGATCAATAATACTTGGTGACGGGTTCGATGGGCGGCGAGATCGCGACGGACGTCCGCAAGACCCCAGCCCCCGCCCGAGGAAAGTGACCATGCTGATACGCTTCGATTGTCCCGCCTGCGGCGGTTCGCATTCTTTTGACATGCCCGAAACGACCATCCACATGACCTGCTCGCGCACCCACAAGGTCATCCAACTTCGTCTGACCAAGGGCGGCGACGTGCGGTCCAGCGTGGTCGATGGAAACGAGCCGACGAGCGGCAAGGACGACGAATGATGGCCCCAACTCGCGCCGAGCGATGGGGCCCGACGCTGCTCATCGCGTCGGCGTTCGGGCTCTATTTCCTCGTGAGCCGCCCGGCCGCGGCGCCAGCAGGCTGGGGCGACGATTACACGGCCGCCTTGAGAAATGCCTCTGCCACCCGAAGGCATGTCATCATCGCATTTTATTCCGAGGGATGTCCTCCCTGTGCGGCCATGGACCGCACGGTTCTCGGCACTCCGGAGGTGCGAGAGGCTTTGCGGGGCTACGTCCCGATCCGTCTTGACGTGAATCGCGACCGCGAAGCAGCTCAACGTTATCAAGTCGTGGCCACCCCGACGTTCGTCGTGATCAACGAGGCCGGCAGAGTACTCGTCCGGCGGGAGGGGTATCAGTCGGTCGAAGAATTCGTCGCCTTTCTGAAGGACCACGCACCGCTCGGCACTACGAGGCCTGCGAGCGTCGCGCCTTCCGCGTCAACCGCTCCTTGAGGAACCGGCCGGTATGACTCTTGGCGCAGTCGGCGATGAACTCCGGCGTTCCCTCGACAACCACGAATCCCCCCTCCGCTCCCCCCTCCGGGCCCAGGTCGATCACCCAGTCGGCCACCTTGATGACGTCGAGGTTGTGCTCGATGACGACGACCGTGTGACCGCGATCGACGAGGCGGTTGAGCAGGACGAGCAGATTGCGCACGTCGGCGAAGTGCAGCCCCGTGGTCGGCTCGTCGAGGATGTACATCGTCTGCGTGTCGGGTGGACGATGCAGCTCGGCGGCGAGCTTCACGCGTTGGGCCTCGCCGCCGGAGAGCGTGCTCGACGCCTGTCCCAGCGTCATGTAGCCAAGCCCGACGTCCTTGAGAGCCTGCAACCGGCGGCTGATGTTGGTGAAGTTCTCGAAAAACCTGGCGGCCTCCTCCACCGGCATGTTCAGGACGTCGGCGACGGTCTTGCCGCGATAGCGAACCTCCAACGTCTCGCGGTTGTAGCGCGTGCCGCCGCACTCGCCGCAAGGAACGAAGACGTCGGGGAGAAAGTGCATGGCGATTCGTTTGACGCCCTGCCCTTCGCACAGTTGGCAGCGTCCCCCGGCGACGTTAAAGCTGAAACGCGCCGGGCCGTAGCCGCGAATCTTCGCCTCGCGGGTCCGGGCGTACAGCTCGCGGATCAGATTGAAGACGCCGACGTACGTGGCCGGGTTACTGCGCGGAGTGCGCCCGATGGGCGACTGGTCAATCTCGATGACCTTGTCCACGAGCGAGCTTCCGACGATGCGCTCGAACGGTCCGGGACGCGGCCCGCAGCGGTCGATGCGTCGCTTCAACGCCCGCAGAAGGACCTGTGTGACCAGCGTGCTTTTGCCGCTGCCGGACACGCCGGTGACGGCGACGAAGCAGCCGAGCGGGAAGCGGACATTGATGTTCTTGAGGTTGTTGGCCGACACGCCGCGGACCTCCACCGCGCGATCCCAATCGACCCTCCGCCGCTCTTCGGGCAAGGGGATGCTCGATTCCCCGGTCAGGTATTTGGCGGTGATGGAGTGCGGACACGCCCGCACCTCTTGAGGCGTGCCTTGGGCGACGAGATACCCGCCGCTCGCGCCGGCGCCGGGGCCGACGTCGATCATGTGCGCCGCGCCGGCGATCACTTCCTCGTCGTGCTCGACGACGATCACCGTGTTGTCCATCGCCGCCAGGCGTTGGAGGATGGTCGTCAGACGACGGGTGTCGCGGGGGTGCAGTCCTATGGTCGGCTCGTCGAGCACGTAGCAAATCCCGGCCAGAGCGCTGCCGATCTGCGTGGCGAGGCGGATGCGCTGGAACTCGCCCCCGGAGAGCGTCGAGCCGGCGCGGTCCAGTCCGAGATAATCGACGCCCACCTCGCAGAGGAAACCGAGTCGGTTTTGAATCTCGCGCCGCAAGGGTTGGGCGACGGCGGCGGCCTCGCCGCTGAAGGTCAGTTCCTTGAAGAATCCGCCGGCCTGAGCGATCGTCATGCGCGAGACATCGACGATGCTCCGTCCGTCGATCTTCACACTCACGGCCTGTTGATTGAGGCGGGCGCCGTGGCATCGTTCGCAGGGCGCCTCGCTGAGAAACCCGTGCAGACGTTGCTTGGCCGACTCCGACTCCGTGGTCCGCCAGCGTCGTTTGAGGTTGGGGAGAACGCCCTCGAATGAGGCGCCGTACTGCTGGGCATCGGCCTCGGTCGTCCCGTTGAGGAGAAGCTCCGCCTGCGGCTTGGGAATGTTGCGGAACGGAATGTCCGGCAGCACCCCGAAACGATTGCAGAATTCGTGCACCATCTGGGCGTAGACCGCGTTGAGCCGCCGGCCCTGATGTCGCCAAGCGGCGATCGCCCCGTCGTTCAGCGAAAGCGCCGGATCGGGAACCACCAACTCCGGGTCGAACTCCAATGCAGTGCCAAGACCATGACACACCGCGCACGCACCTTGCGGGGAGTTGAAGCTGAAAAGCTGCGGCGACAGCTCGTGCAGCCGGACCTCGGCGTGGACCGGGCACGCCAGGGCCGCGCTGTACGCCTGGTCGGACCAGGAGCCCGCTTCAACCTCGGCGCTGATGATCACCCGCCCGCCCGACAACCGTGCAGCGAGTTCGATGCTGTCCGCGAGCCGCTGGACGATTTCCGGCTTGATGGTGAGGCGGTCGACGACGACCTCGATGGTGTGGCGACGGTTGGGGGTGAGCGGTTCGGCCTCTTCGAGCATCACAACCTGCCCGTCGATCCGCGCCCGCACGAAGCCCTCCTTGGCCATTCGCTCCAGGATCGCCTTGTGTTGACCGCGCTGCTCGACGATCAACGGAGACAACACGAGAATCCGTTGCCCGGCGGGTCCGGCCAGCACCGCATCGACCATCTGCGAGGTCGATTGTCGGACGATCGGTCGATCGCAAATCCAGCATCGCGGCTGCCCGACCCGCGCAAAGAGCACACGCACGAAGTCATAAATGTCGGTGGCGGTCGCGACGGTCGATCGCGGACCGGCGGAGGTCGAACGCTGCTCGATGGCGATGGTCGGGCTGAGGCCCTCGATCCGGTCCACATCCGGCTTTTGCATCTGCTCGAGGAACTGACGCGCGTACGGAGAGAGGGATTCGACGTACTTCCGCTGACCCTCGGCGTAGATGGTGTCAAACGCGAGTGAACTTTTTCCCGAACCGGAGAGGCCCGTGACGACCGTCAGCGCCCCGCGGGGCGCGTACACGTCGATATCCTTGAGGTTGTGCTGGCGTGCGCCGAAGACGCGGATACATGAACGCGGCGTCATACACCTCCCCCGACGCCGAACCCGCCGTCGGATTCCATGACGCGAATCAGGCTCAACATGCGTCGTTCCTCTTGGGGCCGAACCCCTCAGCCTACGCTGGAGCAAGACGCGGTTCAAACCGGACCGGAACCCAATCCCCGCCCAGCCGGACCGACTGAAACCTGACTTCGTGGTCGGCGTGTCCGAGAATGTCACCGGGGCCGACCGGTGCACGCCGGGGGACCGCCGGACTAACCAAGACCCGCCGCCCAGCCGAAAGCTGGGGGTAGGCCGGAAAGGCGGCGTGGGGCCTGTCCTGTAAGGAAACGTCTCTGCCGGCAACCGCCAGTGGACCTATATCGTACGAGGTCTTATACTAGGCTAGGCTGTGCAATGGGGTTAGTAACGTTGGGGCGCCGCATCGGAGGGTTCCACCTCCGGCGGCGCTGAACGACGTCGAAGCTGCGCCGGGGAGACGATCGCTCGTCTCGTCCCCCAGACCCGTGCGTAGCCGCCCCTACGGGGTCGGGGGTTCCCTTGGTGAAATCGGGAAGGACTTTTCATGGAACGTAAGTCGTACCGCGCTGAAGGATGGGGGCGACGGACCATGCTCGCCTGGGCGTGGGTCGTCGTGGGGTCGGTCGCCGACGGCGCGGACACGCAGGGTACCGTCCCGCCGAAGCCGGACGACCTGTGGCGGCGCGGGGTCGAGCTTGTCGCCAAGGGCGACTTCATCCGCGCCGCGGACCTGGTCCACCAAATCGCCGGTCGCGGACAGGTCATTGGCCGCGTCCAACAGTGGCTCGACGAATACCAAACCAAGCAGTCGGTCCGTAAAGCGATGGACTGGGCCGATTTCGAGAAGTACGTCGGTTACGCCAAAGCCCGCATCGAACGCAAGGAATACGCCTTGGCCCTCGACAAGTCGCTGCTCGCCGCGGACGTGGCTGAGGACCGCGAGGCGTTCCTCGGCAGCGACTGGCTGCAGCAACTCGTCAACGACGCCCTGGCCAAGGCGGATGAGCTGCGAAAGAAAAGCGACTGGAAGGGTGCCTGGCACATCTACGCCGATTTGGGAGCGCTCTACGAACGCGAACCGCGTTACCAGAAACTCGAACATGAGGTCCTCACCCACCTGCGCCTGGACACCATGTTCAACGAGGACAGCCACTGGCAGGAACGCATCGAGAAGGTGGAGTGGAAAGACGCGGAAAGCGCCATGGAGTGCATCGGGCTGTATTACGTCGAGGTGCCGGACTTCAAAGTCCTCACCGAACGCGGGCTTGAGCAACTGCTTCTGCTCGCGGAGTCGAAGAGCGCGCAAAAAACGTTCGAGGGATTACGCAACGAGGACGACCGCCGGGACTTCAAGGCCAGACTCCAGGAGAATCTCGATCAGGTCCGGGCCGCTCCCACGTTGGACCGGCGGGCGTGCGTGGAGCGCTTCCGACGCGCGGTACACAAGATCAACAAGGAAACCGTCCGGCTGCCGGAGGAGCTGGTCGTCAGTGAATTGATGCGCGGGGCGTTGGAGCCGCTGGACGATTTCACGACCATCATCTGGCCGCAAGACATCGACGAGTTCGATAAACACACCCGTGGCGACTTCATCGGGGTGGGCATCTCCATCATCAAGAACCGCCTCGGCGAGATCGAAGTGGTGACGCCGTTAGAGGACACGCCGGCCTTCCGCCACGGCGTCCAAGCGGGCGACATCATCACCAAGGTCGACGGCGTGACGATCAAGAGCTACTCGCTGAACAAGGTCGTCGACACCATCACCGGAATGAAGGGCACGCCGGTGACGCTCACCATCCGCCGCGGCGAGTCGGAGATCGAGTTCCCCTTGGTCCGCGACCTGGTGAAGATCCAATCGGTAAAGGGATGGCAGCGTCGACCGGATGGCAATTGGAACCACTTTACCGACGAGGAAAACAAGATCGGGTACATCCGCATCACCAACTTTCAGAAGAACACGGCCGAGGACCTCGCCAACGTGATGAGCGAGTTGCAGGCCAAGGGGCTCAAGGGCTTGATTCTCGACCTGCGCTGGAATCCGGGTGGGTTGTTGGATTCCGCGTGGCAGGTGTCGTCCCTTTTCCTCCATCGCGGCGACGTGGTGGTCAGCACCAAGGGCCGCAACCAGGGCGAGGACCAGCATCTCAACGCCGCGAGCGAAGGCCCCTACGCCGACGTCCCCCTCGTCGTGCTCGTGGACGAGGGCAGCGCCAGCGCCTCGGAAATCGTCTCCGGGGCCATCCGCGATAACCATCGCGGGACGGTGATCGGCGAGCGGACGTTCGGCAAGTTCAGCGTGCAGAACCTGATCCCGCTCAGTTCGTCCAACGCGAAGTTGAAGATCACCACCGCCCGGTACTATTTGCCGAGCGGCGTGTCGCTGCATCGCGAGCCGACCTCGGACAAGTGGGGCGTAGAGCCGGAAATCCCGATTCGCTTGGCCCGATGGGAACGGGTGACGGCGTGGCAGATGCGCCGCGACGCGGACCTGCTCGGCCCGCCCAAGCCGGAGACCAAGGCCGCCGGCGCGGATAGGCCGATCGATCCCTCCACCCTCGATCCGCTCACCGGCGAGGAGGTCGCGCCGGAACGCAAGAATGAGGCCGACGCCGACGCCGCCAAAGCCGGTGAATCCACGGGCGACGCCGCCAAGACCGCGCCGGAAAAAACCGCCGACGCGACGACCCCCAAGGAAGAGCAACTTCCGACGCTCGATCAGCCCGACGACAACCATCGCCCGAAGGAGGATCCGCAGGTTGACACCGCGCTGTTGTTCATCCGGGTGAAGCTTCTGGGTATTCTCCATCCGACCCTGGCCAACGCCGAACCGCCGGCGCCCAAGAACACGGCGCACCCCTGAGGCTCCGGAGGAGGGGGCAGCCGTGTGCTGCCGAAAGGGAAGAAGCTCCCCAGGGCGTAGTTCGCCGGTCGCGGCGAGTGCAGTCGCCGACTGGCCATGTGTGCCGCTGCTCTGCGAGCGGTGCTGGTACCCCGCCGCGTCGTGTACCCCTCACCCGATTGCTTGCAGGTGAGCGACTTCTCCTTGGGTAGTCCGTGACGATGTTGGTAAGGCTCTCTTGCGTTTTCGTGTCTCCAGGGGGGAGGGTAGCCGGTTTTTCCGCCTCTTGGATCCAGGTTTGACGCCGGAGCCCCTCCCGCCGCATCATCCCCAACCGAAGGGCACAACAACAAGGCGGGGACTGCACGACCCTCACGTTCCATCCCGCGCAACGCGCTATGGCGAGCATCTTCCGCAGGCGTCGCGGCAGAAGCCGGTTCCGCAACTGCGGCCTGGGCACTGCGCGTCGAGCGTGCACGCCTGCCCGTCCACGCCCGGCGTTTTTCCTTCTTGGGCGCTGATGCTCGGGGCGGATTCGCGTTTCGTCGGGGCTTGGGGCGGGCCTAGCGCCCACCCCAACGCCCCGAGTGTTTTTCTCACGCCATCCCCATCTCCAGCCTACGGCGGCATACACCGCCCGCACTTGTCGCGGCAGAATCCGCTGCCACAGATTCCTCCCCCCGGACAGTGGTTGTGACTGAGGATGTTGTCGCGGCATGCCAGACCATCGTTCTCGCCGCCCGTGCACGTCTGCACGCACTGACCGCCGCCGCACGCCGCACAGGGCCCACTGTTGGCGTCACACGCGCAGGCCGTAACACCGCAAAGCAGTGCGAGGCCGGTAACGGGATGCACCGGAGGACACGGGCACGGACCGGACTCGCTTAGAGGATAGGCGTACCCCTGCGCCGCCTGCAGCACCCGGCCGAGGTCACTAATGTCGAGGTCGATGTTCTCCTCCGGCAGGTTCGGGGTAATC
>CAYQZH010000049.1:0-12859 GCA_964421865.1 uncultured Phycisphaera sp.
CGGCGCCGTATGACGAGCAGGTGGGATTGGGCGGTGAGGCGGTCAGCGCGGAGATGGCTCGGGCGGTGTTGCTGCTGGCCGTGCACCATCCCTTCCGGCAGGCGGCGGACCTGCTCAAGGCGCTGACCGGGCAATCGGTGTCGAGTAAGACGATTCATCGCTTGACGCTTCGGGTGGGGCAGACGGCCTGTGAGCAAGAGGATGAGGAAGCGGAGGCGATAAAGACTTGGCAACCCTGCACCGCGGAGATGGAACCAGAGCGTCTCTACGTGACCACCGACGGGGTCACGGTTCGCCTGGAGGAAGGCTTCAAAGAAGCCAAGGTGGTCACGTGCTACGGGGAGACCTCGCCGGGTCGCCCGTTCAAGCGGCATCGTGTGCGGTTCGAGTCGGCGGAACCCTTTGCGGCCTACGCCTGGTCGTTGGCCTGTCGGTGCGGGTTGGCCAAGGCCAAAGAGAAGGTGCTGCTGGGCGATGGAGCGGCCTGGATCTGGGAGCACGTCGGCGGGGTCTTGGGTGAGGATACGACGCACCTCGTCGATGGGTATCACGCGCTGCAGCATGTCTGGGATTGCGGGCGGGCGTTATACGGAGAGGGGACGGGGCCGACCGCCGCCTGGGTGAAGAAGGTGGAGAATCGGCTCTGGAACGGCGAGGTGCGGAAGATTCTCCAGCGACTAAAGAACGAGGCGGACCAGGAGTCGCAGGCGGAGAGACGCAAAGCTTTGACCGGGTTGATCACCTATCTCACCCATCAGGACGCGCGGCTGGCCTACGACCGCTTCCGGGCCCGGGGGCTGGACATGGGTTCGGGACAAGTGGAGTCGGCTTGCAAGAACGTAGTGGCGGCGCGGATGAAACGCGCCGGCATGCGCTGGTCCCCGCGCGGCGCTCAGGCCACCCTCAGTCTCCGAACGCTCTACATGAACGACCCATGGGAAGGGTTCTGGCGCCGCAAACCCCTGGCTGCCTGAACGCGAAGCTACCTACTTTTATGACACACACCCCAAGCACCCGGACCAGGCCGCGGCCGCTACTTATCGCTGCGGGCTTTGTTACTATCAGCAGGGCGATCTGGCCAATGCGGAGGCGATGTTCGCGGAGGCGTCCCGGCTCGACCCGCCGGCGGGCAAACCGGTCAACGCCCTCGCGTGGTTGTACTGCGAGAACCTCTCCCAACCGGACAAGGCGTTGGGCCTTCTCCAGAAGTATCTGGGCGCGAGCGGCGCGGCGAATGCGGAAATGCTCGACACCTACGCGACGATCCTACTGCGACTGGGTCGGCTCGACGCCGCGAAGCAGAAACTTCTCGCCTGCCTCGACCTCGCGGGGCAGACGCCGACCTTCACGGCGGCGAATTATCATCTGGGGCCGGTTCTTCTGAAGTCGAACGCCCCGGATGAGGCTCGCGCGTACGTCCGCCGCGCCCTACAACTGCACGAGCGCATGGGCGGGCTGAGCGCCAAGGAGCGTGAGGAAGCCCAAAGACTGCTGGCCTCGGAGTTGCGGGAAAGCCCGTAGCTACGCGAATCGCAGGACGCGGTCCGTCGCGTAGGCTGACACAAAGGAGCCTGCTCATGTTTCGCCTGAGGACGCACTCCTTTCTTGTTCTCTTTGCGGTCGTTGCCCGTGCGGAAGATCCCGAAACGCTGCTCTCTCAGGCGACGGCCGCATATCAGGCCCAGGATTATGCCAAATCGGCCCAGCTCTTCGAGGCGGCTGTGAAGGCTGGAGCTACCGCGCCGGAGCCTCCCTACAGCGCGGCGTGCTGTTATGCGTTGCTTGGGAAGCCTGACGATGCGTTCGCCTGGCTGGAGAAGGCGATCGAGATGGGCATGCGGAATACAGATTATCTGCGGGACGACGCGGGCCTGAAATCGCTGCACGCCGACCCGCGCTGGGACCAAGTGGTCACACGCTGCCAGAAGGAACGTGAGAAGTCCCTCAGTTTACTGAAAGAGCCCGCGTTGCGCGAGGAGCTTCTGAAGCGAATGAAGGAGGACCAGCGTATCCGCACGACGCCAAGCCCGAACATGCGGGAGTGGCGGAAGATCGATGGGGACAACACCGCGTTTATGAAGACGGTCATCGAAAAGCATGGCTGGCCGGGCAAGAGCATGGTCGGCAACGAAGGGACACGGGCCGCCTGGCTCATGGTCCAACATGCGGATGCCGACGTGGAGTTCCAGAAGCGGTGTCTGGAGCTGCTCACGAAGGCGGTAGAGCAGAAGGAAGCCTTGGCCGAACACATGGCCTATCTGACCGACCGCGTTTTGGTTTGGGAAGGCAAGCCGCAGCGCTACGGCACGCAGTTCAGCGACACGCGGTTCCTCGGCCTATTTGGCGAACTGAAGCTGCAGCCGATCGAGGACGAAGCCAACGTGGACGCGCGACGCAAGGAGGTCGGGTTGCCGCCGCTGGCGGAGTATGTCAAGCAGGTGCAGGAAATGCAGCGGCCGTAGCCCGGGCTGGTCGCGGCGGAATCGGCTGAGATTGCCTGTGCCTAGCGCGAACACGTCGATCGGGGGCGAAGAGGAGATCGAGAAGTGGCTCTCAGACTAAGCACGATCACTCCGTCGATCTATCAGTTCATATTGTGACCGGTGCGGAAATTAGATGAAACCGCCGCCGGCGTGCACGCATGCCAATCGGCCGACTTCTGATAGTGATGGGCGGCGGCGAGAAGACCTTCTTCACCGAACGCTGGGCCCATCAGTTGCAGTCCGATCGGCAGGCCGTTGGAATCGAATCCGCACGGGACGCTGATCGCACAGATTCCCGCTAGATTGGCCGAGATGGTGTAGATGTCGCTCAAATACATCGTCAGCGGGTCGTTGGATTTCTCGCCGACGCGGAAGGCCGTCGTCGGCGCGACGGGCGAGGCGATCGCGTCCACGCGCTCGAACGCCTGGTCGAAATCACCTTTAATGAGCGTCCGCACCTTCAGGGCCTTCAGATAGTACGCGTCGTAGTATCCGCTCGACAACGCGTACGTCCCCAGCATGATCCGCCGTTTGACCTCCGCCCCGAACCCCTCGCCGCGAGACGATTCGTACAGGTCGATGATGTCGGTCGGCCTTGGCGTTCGGTAACCGCAGTGGACCCCGTCGAAACGGGCGAGGTTGCTCGACGCCTCGGCCGTCGCCACCAGATAATAACAGGCGATTCCGTACTTCATGTGCGGAAGTCGGATCGGGACGACTTCCGCGCCATCCTTCGCCATCATTTCGATCGCCGCCTGGACGGCCCGCCGCACCTCGCCGTCGAGTCCCTCGGCGAAGTATTCATCGCTGACCCCGATTCGAATTCCTTTCACGGGTCGGTCGAGTCCGGACAGATAATCCGGGACCGGTCGGTCGACGCTGGTGGAGTCCCGCTCATCGTGGCCCGCTATGACGCTCAGGAGCAGAGCGACGTCGCGCACGCTCGTTGCGATCGGCCCGATCTGGTCGAGACTGCTCCCGAACGCGACCAACCCGTACCGGGAGACGCGCCCGTAGCTCGGTTTCAGCCCGACCACGCCGCAGAACGCCGCCGGCTGGCGGATCGACCCGCCGGTGTCGCTGCCGAGCGCCGCAGGCACGATCCTCGCTGCCACGGCCGCGCACGACCCGCCGGAGGAGCCGCCCGCCACGCGGGCCGTGTCCCACGGATTGAGGGTGGTGGCGAATGCACTGTTCTCGGTGCTGCTCCCCATGGCGAACTCGTCGAGGTTCGTCTTGCCGATCACGACGGCCCCGGCGGATTCCAACCGGTCGATCACGTGGGCGTTGTAGCGCGATTGGAATGACTCCAGGATTCGCGAGCCGCAGGTCGTCGCCCCGAACGTCGTACACATGTTGTCCTTGACGGCGACAGGCACGCCGGCGAGCGGGCCGAGCTTCTTCCCCTGCGATCGGCTTCGGTCGATCTGCGCGGCGACCGAAAGCGCGCGTTCGCGGTCATGGCTGAGGAAGGAATGGTACCGGCTCTGCAAGGCATCGAGCCGATCGAGGCTCCTCCGCACGGCCTCTTCAGCCGAATAGTCACCCCTGCGCACGGCCGCGGCAATGTCGGTTGCTGTGCCGTTTGCGGTCACCGGCTAGGAGCTTTCATGATCGAGAACTTTGGGAACGCGGAAGAAGCCTTCATGGCGATCCGGGGCGTTGTGGAGGGCCTGGTCCGGAGTCCAGCACGGGCGAACCACGTCTTCTCGGAACACGTTCGACACCGGCAGTGCGTGGGCGGTCGGCTCGACGTCCCGTGTGTCCAGTTCGTTAAGCTGTTCGACGTAGTCCAACACCTTCGAGAGTTGCGATGCGAACAGTGCCGCTTCCGTGTCCGTGATTTTGAGGCGTGCGAGACGGGCGACATGCCTCACGGCCGTCTCGTCCAACGATTGTGCCATCTCGTTCACTCCGTCTTACCCACGGCTCCGATGAGCAATCCGGCTCGGAATCCGCCCGTCCGGCCCCGTTTTCAGACGATCGGAGCGTACCGCGGCGATGGCGACCCGTCTATGACACACCCTGCGAGGTGTGCGGCCTCGCTTGCTGAATCGTCGTTCCTACATGTCCGATAAGCCTTCCGAAGCTGCATCGCACCCACGGACCCTCGTGCTGAGGGCGGAGAGATTCCGTGCCCAGAGCGTTGATGAACTTCCTCAAGGTGCAACCGGCCTCGTCCGCCGGGCGGATAACCGTTGCGGACTGCGCTCTCTTGGCCGCGCTCTACGCCGCGACGGCGGTCGTGCTCGGCAAGGACATTGCCTTGGGCGGACTCGCCGACGCCGACTCCGCGGCGCACGCCATGGACGGCGTCCTGATCCACGATTGGGTGATGGCCGGACCTTCCGCATGGCGGTCGCCGATGGAGTTCGCCCGACAGCAATACGGCCACTATCCGACCCTCGGAATCGGACGACACTATCCGCCGGGCTTCGCCGTTGTTGAGGCCGGGTTCTTCGCAACGTTCGGCATATCCGCCGTCTCCGCCCGACTGTGCGTTCTTTTCTTCGGTCTGATCGCCATCACCGGGACGTTCGTGTTCGTGCGCGATCTTGCCGGGCGCGGCGCCGGCTCTCTAGCCGCCATGACGTTGCTGGCCATGCCCGCGACGACGTTGTGGGGTCGCCAGACCATGCTGGAAGTACCGACCCTCGCCGCTCTGGCGTGGAGCGCGGTCACGTTCTCGTGGTACCTTCGCCATCCGTCGACCCGACGCCTCAGCGTACTCCTCGCCGTTTCCCTTGGAGCCATCCTGTTCAAGCAGACAGGTATGTTTCTGGTCTGCGCCGTAGCCATGGCCTTAACTGTCTGTGCCGTCGCTAAGGTCGTCCGCGTCGCACATAGCCTTGCAGCGACAGCCGTCGCCGTTGTCGCCCTGCTCTTAGTGGTCTTGTCCTTCGATGACGCTTGCTTCAAGACTTTGTCCGGGTACGACACATACCCTAACCCGTGGTGCCTTGGCGCGCTGACTTTCTATCTTCGAGCGCTTCCCTACCTGACGGGATCCCTATTCTTGGCTCTGGCTGTCTTGGGCCTTGCAGTGAGTTGGCGCGCACTGGGAGTTCATGGGCTTTTCCTTCTGGGTTGGGCCGTCGTGGCCTACCTCATGGTAACGGCGGCAAGCTTGAAAGTCCCACGGTTCTACTACGTCGGTGTGTTCCCCCTCGCAATATGGGCGGCGCTCGGTATGAATCGGCTCGTCCTCCTCTTACCGAAATCGGCGGCTCGCCCCGCGCTCGCCGCCTTCGTCGCTGTGTGTTTGGGGGCGTTCGCCTATGCCCGGCCCATTCAGCACGCGCCCGACTACGGACCATTGGTTGCCGCCCACCGCAATCAGATCGAGGGACGGGCCGTCTTGTTCACCGGGTTACGGGACGGCGATTTTGTGTTCGCCGTGCGCGAACACATCCCCTGGCGCCGCGCTGTCGTGATTCGCGGGAGCAAACTTCTCTATACCTGTACGGCGGGTCCGAACCTCGACCTCGTCTCCTTTGCCACTTCTTCCGATGCCTTGGCCGCATTGATGCACCGTTTTGCGTTTGAATATGTATTCATTGAGCGAGAAAACAAAGTCGGCACAGTCGAGGACGACCTCCTACGCCGTTATCTTTCCGAAAGCGGCGACTACCAGCGGATCTCCACGCAGGCCCTCGATGCGGTTCCCCATTCCTGCCGGTTTGCCAGCGCAGTTGACGTGTACAAACTCGCCCAACCATTGACCCGTCAGGTCGATTACTTCGACATTCCCATGCCCCGCACTGGAGCGCCGATCCGAGTCCAGCTTAGTGCGAACACGCTATCCGGTCAGGGGCCGTCATGACTGTCCGCAGCGACGACGACGCACGTGAATCGCGCCGATCCAGTCCCCAACGGGATCGGCGAGTGCGCCGCTGGTTCGCATGGCTCATGCTAGGTTCCATCGGCGCCGCAACGGCCTGCTACATCGACTACCGCTGCGACTGCGCGCGGCTCAAAGCGATCGCACAACTCGTGGTATCGGGAGCGGAATCACCTGCGGACCGCGTGATTGCCCTCCTGCACTGGGTCTTTAGCAATCAATCCACTAAGGAGAACCCGCGTTATTTCCTCTTCCCCCGGCTCCGAGCGACGCCGTGCCAGGTGCTTGAGACAGGCGGAGACTGCGCCGACAAGTCGCGGTTGTTGAGCGCGATGCTGCGCGAGGTGGGGATTCCCGCGAGCATGGCCATGTGCTTTGATCCGCGAACCGGCCATTCGACTCACACCATCGTCGTTGCCGTTATTGCTCCAGGTACGGATATGGTCGTAGATCCGGTGTATGACATTTTCTTCCCACGGCGTGAACAACGCGGTTACTACGGTTTGTCGGACTTGCGAAGAGATGCAACGATTCTCCCGCATCGCCTGGACACGTTGTGCGCCGAGCGACCGCGGCGGCATCCGATCCACTACTACAACCGCGTGTCGGCTGCGTATTCGCACGCCAGTTGCATGAACTGGGAGAAAAACGGTCCGACGCGCATCTTGCGGGATTTCCTGGTCCGCAACTATGGCGACGCGCTTTACACCATCGCGCGTCCTGTTGTGTTGGAGGAACCGAAGCTGTTGGTGAGCCTGGCCGCCGCATTCCTGGGGATCGGCGCGGGGTTCATATACGCTGGCATGGCGCGCAGTGCGTTACGACCTCAGGGTGATGTCTGCAAATCTCGCGTACCCGTCCATGGTTCAGCGGATGCCTATGATTCTGCAAACACCCGCCTTGGAGGAGGGATGAGCGTGTGTGGCCGCTGAAAAGCATTCTTTACTTCGGTGTGTTTTGGATCGCATGCGTGATGGCCCTGGGCAACCCCATCTGGGGCGTCCTCAACTACATGGTCGTGTATCAGACCGATCCGACGAACACCTGGTGGGGCCATCCCCTGGCCGAACTGGGGATGAGGTTTTCCCTGCTTGCAGCCGGCTCGACTGTGTTGGGGCTGTTACTCGGTCGCAAACACGTACCGAACGTCCGCCCGGCGTTCTCCGCGTGGGAATGGGGAGTCCTCGCGCTCTTCGTCATTGCCTCTCTCAACATCGTCATTGGGGTCGGGTTCGGGGCTACCGCAACGACGGAGTTCGCAAAGTTCTGGAAAGTGCTTTTATTCACCCTCATACTGACCCGCTTGGCGAGCGTTCGCAAAAATCTTTTGATGGTGATGTGGGCGCTCGTCATCGGTTGCCTTTATCTCGGATACGACGCATACACAGCGCCATCCTGGGCATTTTTGCTCGGACGGTTGGAAACGTTCGGCGGACCGGATTTTTCAACCAGTTCCGGAGCCGCCGCGCACCTGAGCGCCATGCTTCCCATCATTGGGACGGCATTCCTGACGGCCAAGCACTGGAAATGGAAGTTGTTGGCGGCCGTCTCCGGGGCATTGACGGTGAACGCGGTCATCATGTGTCGGACGCGATCGGCATTCATAGGCTTGGTTGTCGGGCTCTTGGCCGCGTTTCTCGCCGCACCGCGCGTTAGGCGTTATCGCATTCACGCACTTCTTTTCGCCGGCAGCGTCGTGGCCTTCGGATTGACGGACGAGCATTTCTGGGCGCGAATGGGGACATTGGCGGACCAGGAGGTGCTGGAGACGGACTTGGCGACGGTCAGCCGAAAGGAGATTTGGCTGGCGTCGTTGCAGATCATTGCGGACCATCCCTTGGGGGTCGGCGTCGGGAACTTCACGCGCGTCATTGGCGACTATGACGTCCGCCATAACAAACGGTCCAGCCATAATTCGCTCATTGTGTGCTTCGCGGAGTTGGGTGTGCAAGGGGGAATAGTGTTCCTTTCGATGGTGGCCCTGTCTGTGCGGCTACTGCATCGCAGTTCCAAATTGGCAGGACTGAGTGATGAGCCGCTCGAAACGAAGATGTTGGCCTACGGTTTTCTGATTGCACTGGTGACCTATTTCATCACCGCACTGGGGACGCAGCGATTCTATTGTGAATCGTTTTGGTGGGTGTTGGCGCTGCCCCTGTGCCTCTACCGCGCCGTGCTTGCAGAGGCGGACGCGCGCGGGGGGATTCCAGCCCCGGTCGCGTCACCGGCCGGGAACGAGGAGATGCGCGTTGTCGGTCAACTGCAATCGCCGTGATGTGGACAAACCGTTGGTGTTGCACGTCATTCACTCTCTCGAGGGAGGGGGAACGGAACGGGTTCTCGTCGACCTGCTGAGGGCATGTGATGCGGCGCTTTTTCGCCATGCCGTAGTCACGCAGCGAGCGGCGGGGTCGCTGGCCTCGGCGTTGCCCGACCACGTCCCGTGCGTGGCGATGGGGGCGCGCGGGCGATCGTGGGCGACTGGGCTTCGGCTGGGGCTGATTGCACGAACGCTGCGGCCCGCGGTCCTTCACGCGCGAAACACCGGGTGTTGGAACGACGCCCTGGTTGCCAAGATGCTCGCGCCCGGCGCGCGATTGGTGCTGGGGTTCCACGGCCTGGAGTCCGCATCGTGTTTGGGCTGCGGTCCACAGCGGAGCGCCAAGTGGGGAATCCACTGGGGAGCGCGATTCACGAGCGTATCGGAGGCCGGGCGCCGCCAGTTACAAGCTGAGGCTCACATTCCCGCGGAGCGGATTGACGTGTTGGAGAACGGCGTACGGCTCGAACGGTTCTTGGATGTGGGCGCCGAAGCACGGCGCAGGGTTCGAGAACCCCTGTTGCTGCCCGATTCGGCGTTCGTTGTCGGGACGGTCGGCTCACTCACGGCGGTCAAGAATCAGACCCTGCTGATCAGCGCCGTCGCGCAACTTACGAAGGCGAGGGTGGACGTTCGGCTTCTCATCGTCGGAGACGGTCCGCTGCGCGAGGGCTTAGCGCAGCAGGCGCTTGAGGTCGGCATCGCCGAGCGCGTCTGTTTCACCGGATGGCGCGAGGATGTTCCCGCGCTCCTCTCCGCGATGGACGCGTATGTATGCAGCAGCGCCTCGGAGGGGATGAGCAATGCTGTGCTGGAAGCCCTGGCCGCCGGCTTGCCGATCGTGACCACGGACGTTGGCGACAATGCGGTGATGATTCAAAACCATCGGGACGGCCTGATCATTGAGCCCCATTCGGCGACGGCCCTCGCTCAAGCCCTGCGGACGCTTGTGTTCGCACCCGATCTTCGCCGTCGCCTGGGGGCCGCGGCGCTAGCGCGTGCCCGAATCTACAACTTCGAGCAAGTTGTTCGGCGTTACGAGCGTTACTACCGTATGCTTATCGCTTCGACCGCGCGACGGTGGTATTCGTTGGGGCGATGGGTCGGTGCAAGTGGGTTGCCGCAGGGCGGTTTTCACGCCTGAACTCCGTAACGTGGGTTAGCCGCCGAGCGGGTCCGCCTTGCGAAAGTAGTGAACGGGAACGTCGGCCCGGTAGCCCAACGCCTCGAAAAAGGCCGCCGAGGCCGTGTTGTCCGATTCGACCAGGGCGGCCACGATCCCGATGCCGTGGCCGCGGATGGCCGTGTCACAGGCTGTCACTAAGGCGGCGGCGATTCCTTGACGCCGATGGTCAGGCTGGACGGCCAAGCGGTTGATCCACCCCTTCCGCCCGTCGTGCGTGCCCAGGGCGACGCCGACGATCCGCTCCCCCCTCTGTCGCCACCAAATACAGGTCGGCGAACTGTTCAAGTTGCTTGAGAAACGCCGCTCGGCTCTCGCGGCCTCGGATCTCCAAATCCGCACCGCTGACCGTCCAGACGGCCACGAGTTGGTCGTAGTCGTCCGCAACCGCCCGACGGAGAGTGAACGAAGGCGGAGCGTGCAACGCGCTCACGTCCAGGAGTCCCCCGCTTGCACGTACAGCAGCAGAAGTTGCGACAAGTCGAACAAGGCGTGGGCGATGATCGCCGGGAGGATGGATCGCCGCCAGATCGTCGCCAAGCTGAACACCAACGAGAGAATCGCAACGACCACCAGCGCCGAACGGGTCTGGTCGAACGCGTGGAGCGAGGTGAAAATCACCGTGCTCAACGCGACAGCGACCGTCCAACTCCCGGTGCCGCGCCGCAGTCGGGTCATCAGAAACCCACGAAAGACAAGTTCCTCGTAGATGCCGATGATGGCCGTCAAGGGCACGAACTCCGCCGGGCGCAAGTTCGGAACGAGCTCCATGATGCGTCGGGCGTTCTCGTTCATCTCTCGCACCACCTCGGGCCAGAGAAGCCAAAGTAGCGGCATCACCACGAAGATCAACCCATACACGACCAAGAGCGCCGCCAGACCGATCACCACGTTGAGCGGCATTTCGGACCAGGAGAGACCCACCGAGCGAGCGGTTTGACCGCGTCGTCGGGCCAGAGCCGCGATGATGACCATCGCCCCCAGCGCGCGCAGCGAGAGGGTCGGAAGCAGCATCGCCTGCCGAATTTCGGCGGCTTGGGCTCCGGGTGATTCAGCGCCGACCTCGAGCCCGAATCCGGTGGCAAGATGGACCAAACCGGCGGTGAAGAATTCGAACGCGATGACGAAGAGCACCAGCCAGCCGATGTCCGCCCAGGCCGACCGGGGCGTTTGTGGGAGCAGAAGGAACTCCGAAAGCGGCGATGGAAGTGGTTCGGCGAAGTCCAACGTGATCGGTCGAGCGACGGGAATCGTCGCAGGGACTTGGTCCAACGCGTCAGTTTCCGATGGAGAGGAGGTCACAGACCGCACATTTTCATGAGCTTTCGCCACAACGCAACGGGTAACCTTTAGGGTGGCATGGCCAAGCGAAGCGCCGCCATGCTTTCACGCTCGGTTGGCATGGTTGGGTGGCATGGCCAAGCGAAGCGCCGCCATGCTCTAACGTTGCCACGGAT
Source organism: uncultured Phycisphaera sp. (assembly GCA_964421865.1). Lineage (GTDB taxonomy): Bacteria > Planctomycetota > Phycisphaerae > UBA1845 > UBA1845 > SBAX01. The sequence goes on from CAYQZH010000049.1 coordinate 11,285, forward strand.
CGCGCGGTGGCATCGAATCCACCTCGGGCGCGAGGACATAAGCGTCCCGACCCGCAAAGAAACGAGCGCTTGACCAAGGCCAATCCTCGGGGGTGACGGCTAATCCGCGCCGGACGGGGTTCGCATGGATGTAGTCGATTGTGGCGTGAACGGTTTTCGTGTTTACCAAGTTCCTGTCATACCCGCCGCCACGCTGCCGGAAGCGGTACGCGACTTCTCCATTCGGTTGTTCGTCTCGCATCATCTTCAAAAAGCCAGGTGCCTGCGCCCGAACGAATCGGACGGCTTGGCGGGCGACGGGTCGCTTCATCTCCAGAAGGATTCCGCTAATCGAGTACTCGTCGCGGAGCGGATAGATCAGGAGATGCACATGCTCGGGCATGAGCACATAGGCCCACAGTTCGAAGCCATGTTTGTCACCTGCCTTGGCGAGTGCATCGAGAAGCCATCGCCGCGACCGGTCGCGATGTAAGAAAGGGCGATTCTTGAAACAACTGAATGTCAGCGCATGTGCATCGCCAGGTGTGTTTTCTCGATGGCAGGTCTTGCGCTTTCGCGCATCACGGGTCTTCTGCGATGGCCCTACAAGCATGGCAGTGAATCCGTTGTCTGAATGCCTCTCCGAGCATGGCGGCGCTCGCCGCAGGCGAGCTTGGCCATGCCACCCCGACTTACAGCAGCGCCGCGACGGTTTCGCCGATTTTCGCGGGCGAATCGGCGACGGTGACCCCGGCCTCCTTCAAGGCGGCGATTTTAGATTTCGCCGTGCCCTCCCCGCCGCTGATGATGGCTCCCGCGTGGCCCATGCGCTTGCCGGGCGGGGCCGTCTGACCGGCGATGAAGGCGACGATCGGTTTGGTCACGTTGTGCAGGATGTACTTGGCCGCTTCCTCCTCGTCGGTCCCGCCGATCTCGCCGATCATCACGATGGCGTCCGTTTTGGGGTCCTTCTCAAACATCTCCAGCAGCTCGATGAAGTTCAGCCCCTTCACCGGGTCGCCGCCGATGCCGATGCAGGTGGACTGGGCGAGGCCCCGCGTCGTGCACTGCCAGACGGCCTCGTAGGTGAGCGTCCCGCTACGGGAGATGATGCCTACGCTCTTGCACTTCCCGTCGCTCGGCTTGTGGATGTAGCCGGGCATGATCCCGATCTTGCACTCGCCGGGCGTGATGATCCCCGGGCAGTTGGGGCCGATCAGGAACGTCTTCTTCTCCTCGAGGAATTGCCGAATGCGAACCATGTCGAGCGTCGGAATCCCCTCGGTGATGAGCACGACGAGCGAGCATCCGGCGTCGGCGGCCTCCATCGCGGCGTCGGCGGCGAACGGCGCGGGCACGAACATCATCGACACGTCCGCGCCGGTGGCCGCGACCGCGTCGTGACAGGTGTCGAACACCGGCAACCCGTGTTCCGACTTCGTCCCTCCCTTGCCGGGCGAGACCCCGCCGACCATCTTCGTGCCGTATTCCAGACACCCCGCGGTGTGGAACGCCCCGGCCTTGCCGGTGATGCCCTGACAGATCACCGTCGTATCGCGATGGACCAAAATGCTCATGCTAACCGCCGATCGCTGC
>CAYQZH010000049.1:12959-18349 GCA_964421865.1 uncultured Phycisphaera sp.
GTATCGTAGAGTCGTTCGGAGGGGACGAAGCACAGTGGGTCGCGGGGTACTCCGTTGTGGGACGCCGCAAGAGACGCGGCGTTGACGACGGCCCAGCAGGTTTTCCGCGACCGAATCAGCCCTGAGCGGCCGCCATCAACCGGAAGCGTTGGTGGGGAAGCCGGCCAACATCTGAGGGGGTAAGAAGCTGTGTGCGTCCGAAAAGTGACGGACGGTGGGGCCGCGCGCCTCGCCGGGGCCATTCTCGCGGTTATCCTCAGCGGTTGCGGCGTCAACGTCGGCTCTCCACCGAGCGACGGGTCGCCGCCGACCTCGAACCTCTCCACGCTGAATCTCGACGCCATCCCCACGTTCTACGAAAACGACGCCAACAACTTGTTGGATCTCGCGCAATCCGTCGCCGTGGCGGAAGGGCCCCAGGCCATCCGCGGAGGCATCAGCAGCGCCGACGACGTGGACGTCTATGACCTGGGCCCGGTCGAGCCGGGCGACCACATCGTCGTCAACATCACCGCCGACGACTCGCTGACGGGGGCGATGGCCCTCTTCGACGACGCGGGGGCGGCCCTGTTGATCAACGACCACCGCAACGTCTATCTCGGGCGATACGGACCCTTCATCGACGTAACCATCCGCCGCCCGTCGCAGTCGTGTTTCGTCGCCCTCGCCTCGACGCCGGGATACGCCTCGACGGGCGACTACGTTCTCACCGCGATCGACGAATTCCCCACGCCGCTCCCCGACCCGCGACCGGACGTGATCCTGTTGGACTTCGCCCGCGAGAAGAACCTGCGCATCGGCAGCCGTCCTTCGATCGACGTGCCCGCCTTCGACGCCGCCAACATTTCTTCCGCCTACCGGGGAAACACCGACGATATGATCGCCCGGATCGTCGCCCGCGTGCGCGAGGACTTCGTCGCCTACAACGTGACCATCGTGTCCACCAGCGAGGGTGCGGCCTACGAGGGGAAGATGAGCCGGATCCATTTCGGCACCTTCGATCCGGCGTTGCTGGGCGTCGCGGAGGGCGTGGACGAGTTCAACGCCGCCAGCGCCCAAGAGGCGATCGTCTTCACGGACACCTTTTCCGCGTTCATGCCGCTCGCCCCGTCGGTCGCCGAAATGGCCCAGGCCCTCGCCAACGTCGCCAGCCACGAAATCGGCCATCTATTCGGCTTGGTCCACACCAACAACGCCGACGATCTGATGGACGTCACCGCGAGCCTGAGCGAGCTGCTGCTCGACCAGGATTTCGCGAAGTCACCGCTCTACTCCGCCGTGTTTCCGTTAGGTAATCAAGATTCGGTCCAATCGTTGCTCGATTCCGTGGGCGGCGATGAGGAGCTTGCTCATCAAAAGAGCCAGGAGCGCGATCGTTCGAGAGTGCAGGTCCGCGATCGACCCGGGTCGCCGCCGGCGCGGACCTCCTGCATGTTGAGCGGCTGCGGGTTGCACGGGCACTAACTGACCGTGAGTGATTGTGCAGCCGTTCTCCGAACCCCAAGCGCAAGCGCGGGGCCTTTTGGCCGGTCGCTTGCGCTCCCGGTTCGGATCGGCGGTGCAGGATGGAACACGCCGATATAGGTTGTATCCATCGGCCTCGGACCCCTACTATGCCGAGACCGGCGGAACGGAGAGTGTCTCGGATGAGGAATGGACTCATGAAGGTTGTGTTTGGCCCAGCGCAGTCGCACAAGGGTTTTCCCGTACGGGGTTGCGTCGGCCTGATCGGTTGGTTCATCGTTATCGGGGTGGGCGGCTGCCCGTCGGTCGTGGTTCCGCCTGGGCCTACCGGCGAGGTCGTTGACGGGAATCGGGATACCTCCGTGGTCAGCACCCTCGGAAAGACTTCCGGCGAACCGAACGGCGCGTTCAGCGATCCCGTGGTCGCGGTCTTTGATTCGACCGGCGTTGCGCGCTTACAGGGGACGGTGGAGACCGTGGACGACATGGACGTTTATCTGCTGGGGCGGATGTCGCCGGGTGATCGGATCATCGTGGACGCCTTCGCCAATGGCTCACCGCTGGATGTCACCCTCGCTCTGTTCGACGACCAAGGCCGCCTAGTGTACAACAACGACGACCGCGAAGTTCAAACCTCGTGCGGGCAGGAGATTCAGCCCCCGACGTCGCTTGACGCCTACATCGACTTTGTCGTCCGCCATGAGGGTAATCCCTACTACTTGGTGGTCACCCGTTCACCCTTCGCCTCCAGCAACGCGTTGATCGGAAGTTACCGGGTGGATATCACCGCGAAATCGGGGTTCGACGTGCCCCAACCGGCCGTTCAGACCTTGTTGCTCGACTTTGACGGTGCGGTGGTGAACTCGCCGGTGCTCGGCCAGATGACCCTCCTGCCCTTCGATGCGGCCGCCATCGCCCGCGTGTATCAAGGGACGACCCAAACGGTCAAGGACCGCATCCGTGAAGTGTTTGATCAAAACTACGAGCGCTTCAATGTGATCATCCTCACCACCGACGATCCGCCTCCGCCGCCGGGCACGGTCTATTCGACGATCTTTTTCGGAGGCTTCGACCGCAGCGCCTTCGGCCTGTCGGAGGACGTGGACCTGTACGACATCGATCGCTGTGACGATTCCATCATCTTCACCGAATCCTTCACCCCGTCCGCCTTTACGGGGGTGCCGACCGCGACGGAATTGGGGACGGCGATCGGGAACGTCGGCGCGCACGAGGCCGGGCACTTACTGGGATTGAACCATACAGACGATGATCTCGATTTGATGGACGATCAATCGCCGGCGGACGCCTTCCTGGACGACCAGGAGTTCAAAGAGGCGCCCTTGTCCACCGACATTATGCCCATCGGCACGCAGGATGGGGTGCTCCTGCTGAACGAAATCGTCGGACCGCGCGACTCAACCTAAAGAGAATTACGAATTACAAATTACGAATTACGAAAAATGAATAGCCGACCGCCTGTCTGTAATCTATAGTCTGTAATTCGTAATTAGTAATTGGTAATTAGTAATTCGCGCATCGTTTTCCGCAGAACCATTCGAGGCATCGCGGAGCCGTCGGCCGGTCGGTTCACCGGCCTGGGGGGACGGAACATGACGCCTCTATATGCCCATTGCCCGTACTGCGGGTTTCCGGTCGTCGTCAACGGAATCGAGCGGGTCATCCCACGCCGGTGCCGGCAGTGCCGCGAGGAGTACACGCCCGGCGTGCCGCTTCGTCGCAACCAGCCTGCCACGCGTGAAGGACCGTCCGTCGCCGTCGAGCATCAGCGAGCGACGCTACGTGCCCGAATCAAGCAGCGACGACGATCGTTCAAGTGAGGACGGTCGCGTCGCAACGGGCTGGACGCTATACTGGCGGGCGCAGCCTCGGCCTTCACGGATCGGCTGGCGCCGACGAGCCATGAGGATGAATCGTTCCCGTTGCGGGCGGACGCGTACGACGTGAAAACGGAACTACGCCAACGGCTTCGGAAGGTCCTGGCCGGCATCCCGCCCCACGAGTTCGGCACGCGGTCGCTCCGCGCCTGTCAGCGGCTCTTTGAGCAACCTGAGTATCTCAAGGCCGAGATCATCATGGTGTTTCTCTCCCTTCCCACCGAGATCGAAACCGCCCCCATCGTCCTCCGCGCCTGGCAGGCCCGAAAGCGGGTGCTCGCCCCGAAGGTCAGTTGGAGCCAACGGCGAATGCTCCCTGTGGAAATCCGCTCGCTTACCGAGGATCTCGTCGTCTCCACCATGGGCATCCGCGAGCCGGTCTCGGGCATCCCGTTTCCGATATCGTTGATCGATCTGGTCATCGTTCCCGGTCTGGGTTTCGACGAGTTCGGCAACCGCCTGGGCCGGGGGCGGGGGTTTTATGATCGGTTTCTTTCGCACTCGGAGTTTCACGGCGTCGCCTGCGCCTTGGCCTTCGAGGCTCAGATGACCCCGGCCGTGCCCGTCGGCCCTCTCGACCGCCGAGTGGACATGCTGGTCACCGACGAAAAGGTCCGCCGGTTCACCTCCTGACCCACCCTTTCAGCGCGTAAATTAGTTTATCCAAAATATTTTATTGATATCATCTAACTTCGACGTAACCTGTCCTGACAAGCCCGGCGGAGACGGGCCGGAAGCGCTGCCAAGAAAGGAGTTCATCCCATGTACAGTCGTCCGTCGGGTCTTTGGGTAGGCCTTGCGACCCCGTTCGGCATCAACGCGCTCGTCGGGCTTGCACTGGCACAGTCCACGGAGGCACCCAGAAGGACGGTCGACGGCATCCGCGATAACTCCTTCTTGATCGAGGAGGCGTACAACCAGGAAGCGGGGGTGGTGCAGCACATCTGGACCGCTCGGTTCGGCGCCGATCATCGCGGGGAGCCGAGCACTCGCTCCCTCAACCTCTCCTTCACCCAGGAGTGGCCAGTGTTCGCGCAGACGCACCAGTTTTCCTACACCGTCCCCTACATCTTCCTCGATGAGGACGGCGAGCACGCGAGCGGTATCGGCGACGTGCTGCTGAACTATCGCTACCAGCTTTTCAAGGACCAGGGCGCCTTCCCGGCCTTCGCCCCGCGATTCAGCGCGGTGCTGCCCACCGGTGACGAGGATCGGGGGTTCGGCGACGGCAGGGCGGGGGTTCAGTTCAACCTGCCCATCAGCAAGACGCTCTCCGACCGCGTCTACGTCAACTTCAACGGCGGGCTGACGTATCTGCCCGACGTGCGGGTTCGACTGTCGGACGATCGCCGCTCGAGAGGCCTCGATCTGCTGAGCTTCAACCTGGGCGGCAGCGTGATCTACGCCGTGACCGACGACCTGCACTTCTTGTTGGAAGTGGTCTGGAACTCGGACCAAGGCTTGCAGGAAAAGCGCCGCCGCGACGAGGACGATCCCTTCGCCGATCGCGACCGTTCGCAGGACGTGGTCATTTCGCCGGGTCTGCGCTGGGCGATCAACCTGGAGGGCGGTCTACAAATCGTGCCCGGAATCGCCGTCCCCATCGGGCTGTCCGAGGACGCCATCGACTACGGCGTCTTCTTCTACTTCTCCATCGAGCATCCGTTTCTACCTGTCGAGAAATAAACAGGCGAGGGGATGCGCGGCGTTAAGAATCCGCCCGCCGCAGAAGCTCCGCACAACGATCGCTCAACCGTAGCGAGCCGGCGTGCTCCTGACCGGCGGGGGTCATCTTGCGGAGAGTCTTCCGGAGGATGTTCACGGTCTTCTTCTCGTTCCACTCATCGAGATAACCCTCCAGCTTGGTCTCCAAGAAGACCAGACAGTCCGCGTCCTCCAGGGCCCGACCCTCCGGATCGTGCCTCCAGTTTTCGCGGGTGATGAGCGCTCGGACCCGCGAGATCGTCCCCTCGGAGTAGCCGACCCCTTCGAGGATTCGCGCGGCCTCATCGGCGTGGAAGGCGGCGAGCG
>CAYQZH010000050.1:0-18085 GCA_964421865.1 uncultured Phycisphaera sp.
GCTAACCGGTGGCGGCGCTTCGCTTGCCACCGGCTATGTTAGAACAGGCCTCCGGCCTGTGAAAAGTCCGAAAGGAAAAACCTACCCACAATTCTGACGCCGACCCGCAGCCGCCCGCCGAACCGATTCACGTCGAGGTGCAAGCCGATTATAGTACGTTGGGCTGCGTCGCTATGCGGCGGCGGTCCGCGCGGGCTGGAGCCCGCGGCTCGCAAAAACTGGTTGCGACGGTGTGCTCCATGGCGTTTGAGAAGGTTGATCCCAAGGTTGACTTCCCCGCCCAAGAGCGAGCGGTGCTGGCGTTTTGGGAGAGAACGCGGGCCTTCGAAAAGCTGCGCGAGATCAACCGAGGTAAGCCGAAGTGGTCCTTCCTCGACGGGCCGATCACGGCCAACAACCCCATGGGCGTCCACCACGCCTGGGGCCGGACCTACAAAGACATCTATCAGCGCTACTACGCCTCGCTGGGCCGCGAGCTGCGCTACCAGAACGGCTTCGACTGCCAGGGGTTGTGGGTGGAGGTCGAGGTCGAGAAGGAGCACGGGTTCACCAGCAAGAAGGACATCGAGGCCTACGGGATCGGCAAGTTCGTCGAGGAGTGCAAGGCCCGGGCGTGCAAGTTCGCGGCCATGCAGACCGAGCAGTCGCAGCGGCTCGGACAGTGGATGGACTGGGAGCACTCCTACTACACGATGTCGGACGAGAACAACTACGGCATCTGGGCGTTCCTCAAGAAGTGCCACGAGAAGGGGCTGGTCTACAAGGGCATGGATGTGATGCCTTGGTGCCCGCGGTGCGGGACAGGCATCAGCCAGATGGAGATGAATGAGGGGTATCGCGAGGTGCCGCACGCCTCGGTGTTCGTGGCGTTCCCGATTTGCCGATCCGAGGATGACCGACTGGAAAGTCGGCCCCACAATCCGAGTCGGTCCCACAATGAAAATCTGCTGGTATGGACGACGACGCCGTGGACACTCAGCTCGAACGTCGCGGCCGCGGTGAAGCCGGAGATGGCCTATGTGAAGGTCAAGCAGGGCGATCGCTATTACTACGTCGGGAAGGGCAACTTCGAGAGTGCCCGCGCGCAGCCGGTGCAGACCACGGATCGGACCAAGATTGCGCCGCTCATGTCCATTCAGGCGATGTTCAAGAACCTCGGACCGTTCGAGGTGGTTGAGGAGCTTCGCGGGGAATCGCTCATCGGCCTCAAGTATCAAGGGCCGTTCGATCAACTGGACGGGGCGGCGGAGGCTGTCCCCGCTCATCGCGTGATCGCGTGGGACGCGGTGACCGAGTCGGAAGGAACGGGAATCGTACACATCGCACCGGGATGCGGGGCCGAGGACTATCAACTCGGCAAGAAACTGGGACTGCCGCAAGTCGCGCCCTTATATGAAGACGGCCGGTTTCGACCGGAGTTTGGAGTTTTGTCCGGGAAGCGGTTCGACGAAGTCGCTGACGACGTAGTCGCCGATCTGAAGAAACGCGGACTGCTCTTTGCCAAGGAGCAGTATTGGCATCGTTATCCCCATTGCTGGCGTTGCAAGGATGAACTGGTCTACCGGCTGGTGGACGAATGGTTCATCAATATGAATTGGCGCGAGCAGATCATGGAATCGGCCCGGCAGTCCCGCTGGATCCCGGAATGGGGATTGGAGCGGGAACTGGACTGGCTGCGAAATATGGGCGACTGGATGATCTCCAAGAAGCGCTACTGGGGATTGGCGTTGCCCATTTGGGAATGCCACCAGTGCGGGCACTTCGAGGTCATCGGCGGACTGGAGGAATTGAAAGCCCGTGCGGTGTCGGGATGGGAAAAGTTCGAGGGTCACTCTCCTCACCGGCCTTGGGTGGACGCGGTGAGACTTCGTTGCCCGCAGTGTGGTGACACAACGGTTTCACGGGTCAAGGACGTGGGCAACCCGTGGTTGGACGCGAGCATCGTGCCGTTTTCAACAATGGGGTATTTCTCGGATCGCAAGTATTGGGAGCAGTGGTTCCCGGCGGAGTTCGTGGTCGAGGCCTTGCCCGGACAATTCCGCAATTGGTTCTACGCCTTACTCACCGTCAGCACGATGATGGTGGATCGATCGCCGTTTAAGGTGCTCAAAGGTCACGGACTGGTCATGGACGACGAGGGCAAGCCGATGCACAAGTCGGCGGGCAACGCCCTCGAGTTCAACGAGGCCGCCGACAAGATCGGCGTCGACGTGATGCGCTGGCTGTATGCGGCCACGTCGCCGGAGCGGAACGTGCTCTTCGGCCCGCACCATTGCGACGAAGTTCGCCGCGACGTAATCCTGCCGTGGTGGAACGTCTATTCGTTCTTCTGCAATCTCGCCCGCGTGGACGACTTTAGACCTGACGTTCACACGGCGAGCCCGAACGAACGGTCCTTGTTGGATCGGTGGATTCTCTCCGACCTGCACAAGCTGACCGGCGTCGCGCATGAGTCGTACAGTCAGTTTGACGTGGCCAGGTTCTGCACAGAGGCGGCGCGGTTTATCGGCGTGCTGAGCACGTGGTATGTGCGGCGGTCGCGGCGGCGGTTCTACGGCGAGGGTTGGCCCGCGGACAAACGTGCGGCCTACTCGACGCTATACGACGTGCTCACCACGTTCAACCGCTTGATCGCCCCGATTATGCCGTTTATGGCCGAGACCGTCTATCAGAGCCTCGTCGCCAAACAACGTAACGATTCTCCCGCGAGCATCCACCATGTGCCCTTCCCGTCGGCGGATGCGCGGCTCGTTGATGAAACTCTTTCCGCGCATGTGGCCGCGACGTTGCGATTGGTCTCCCTGGCGCGTTCAGCGCGGAAGGAATCGAATCTGAAGATCCGTCAGCCTCTGGCGGAACTGGTGATCGTGCCGGGCAGCGACGCGGAGCGCAACGCGGTGGGGCTGTTCGAGGACCACTTCATCGAGGAGCTGAACGTCAAGAAGGTGATGCTCCGCGAAGACCGCGACGGACTGTACACTGTGACGGTATCGCCGAACATGAAGACGCTGGGGCCGAAGTTCGGGCGGCACCTCGCGGCCGCGAAGAAGGCGATTGAAGGCCTGGATGCGCGGGAGTTGGAGGCGAGATCGGCCCGTGGTGAGTCGCTCAGCCTTACCGTCGAGGGGGCGAAAGCGATCGCCACGATGGAAGATTTGACGATTTCAAAATCCTACGGGGAGCACTGGGCCGGGGCGTCCGACGGTGCGACGGTGGTGCTCATCGACAAGCGGATCACTCCGACCTTGAAAAACGAAGGCATCGCGCGGGATATTGTTCGCAATGTGCAGAATCTACGAAAGGACGCGGGACTGGACATCGCCGACCGGATCAAGCTGAGCCTGGTGACGGAGTCGCCGATACTCAAGGCCGCCATCGACCAGTTCCATGATTACATCGCCGGTGAGACGCTGGCGATCGAGATGGTGTCGAAGCCGCTCGACGACGCGGCGGGTAAGACGAGTGTCGAAATCGAACCCCGGCACAGCGTCACCGTGGCGCTGGCGAAATTGCGATGAATTGCAACGGACATGGGATGTCACCCCGCTGAGAGAAGTCATCAGAGCCGCGAGCGGGAGTAGAAATCGTAGGTCGGGTCATCGACCCGACATCGTAGAGTCCACGGTGTGAACCGTCAGATTTGCAGGTGGGACCGACTTCCCAGTCGATCCGCATTAACCAATGACCCAGTCCCCCTCCAATCCCACCGACTGGCAAGCCGGCCCGCCAGCATACCGGTCCCCATCCCGGACCAATTGGGCGGCGATGGGGTTGGTATGGGCGATCGTGTTCTTGGCGGTGTGGGCGTGGTGGCGACGGGAGCAAAGCTCCCCGCTGACGAATCCCCCAGCCGAGCCGCGGCCCGTGCTCGCCCGCGGAGACCTAGCTGAAGACGAGAAGGCGACCATCGACGTCTTCAAGGAGGCGTCCCCGTCGGTGGTCTTTATCACCACCAGCGACGTCGCCCGCGACATGTTCAGCCTTAACCCCATCGAGGTGCAACGCGGCAGCGGGTCCGGCTTCATCTACGACCGCGAAGGTCACATCGTGACCAACTTGCACGTGCTGATCGAGGGCCGCAAGTGGACCGTCACGCTGGCCGATCGCTCGCAGTGGGAGGCGCAGTTCGTGGGGGCGGCCGAGGATAAGGACCTCGCCGTACTGAGAATCGACGCCCCTTCCGCACGCCTCAAGCCCATCGCCGTCGGGACCTCCAGCGACTTGCAGGTGGGACAGAAGGTCTTCGCCATCGGCAACCCCTTCGGTCTGGATCAGACGCTCACCACAGGCATCGTGAGCGCGCTGGGCCGCGAGATTCGCTCGCTGTCGGACCGGCCGATCCAGGACGTGATCCAAACCGACGCCGCGATCAACCCCGGCAACTCCGGCGGGCCGCTGCTCGACAGCGCCGGACGGTTGATCGGGGTCAACACGCAGATCGCCAGCCCGTCGGGAGCCAGCGCCGGGATCGGGTTCGCCATCCCCGTGGACATCGTCAACCGCGTCGTACCTGAACTCATCCGTCATGGTCGCCTAACCAGGCCGATCCTGGGCGTGAAAGTTTGGCCGGATAACGTGACGCGACAGCTCGGACTGGAGGGCGTACTGCTTCGTGAAGTCCCTGAAACCAGTGCCGCGGGGAAGGCGGGGCTGCGCGGAACCATCGTGACCCGCGACGGAAGGATCCGCCAACTTGGCGATCTGGTGCTGAAAATCGACGACCGCCCCACGCCGGGCCAGAACGCATTGCTCGACGCCTTGGAGCAATACAAGGTCGGCGACGACGTACGCGTGACGTTTCGGCGGGACGATCAAGAACAAGCCGCCACCGTGCGGCTTCAGGCGATGGAGTAACGCGAGCATTGCCACAATCGGAGCCGCGAGCGGAAGCGAGCGGAGAAACAGAGCCGCGACCGTGAGGGAGCGGGGCGCGTCGCGATGCCGCGCATGTCTACGAGGCACACCTTGTCGTCACTCTCCCGGAAACGAGGCCGGACTGACGCCCAGGTCCACGATGCTACAGGCAAGGATAGGCTCGAGGCCCAGCGCCTCGGCCTCGGCGACCAACTCTTCGCTCTCCGCGCCGGGGTTGACGAAGAACTCCTTGGGATCGGCCGCGGCGATCGAGGAAAGCGCCTGGACGCCCAAGGCCGGCGGCAGATAGAGTGTCACGCGGTCGATCGTCACGGGAATCTCCTCGATGGTCGCGTAGACCTTCAGCCCTTCAATCTCGTCGCCCTTGGGGTTGACCGGATACACGTCCCACCCCTGAGCGACGTACGCCCGCACGGCCTTGTTGCTGTATTTGCTGCGATCGCTCGAGGCGCCCACCACCGCAACCGCTCTATTCCTGTCCATGCCTGATGCTCCTTGAGGTCCCACGAGTTATATCGCTGCCATGTCAGATCCGCCATCGCTGTGCTTGCAACCAAGTTGCGTTTGGGTTACGTTAGGAGTTCGTTGGCATTCACTGCTGGCGATACGGAGCGATGCGATGGTCAAGCACCAATTTGGCGGGTCATGGACCGAAGAGAAACTGGAACGCGTTCGTAAGTATCTTGTTGCCTACACAAAGATTTTCAGGACGAATGTTCGTGCACAGTATTTTCAGACGACGTACGTTGATGCCTTTGCTGGAACCGGGGCACGCATCGATGCGACTGCTGACCGTGATGTCCTCGGGGGGTCACTCTTTGGGTTAATCGGCGACTCGGACGTCGATTCCTTCAAGAAGGGGAGTGCGCGGATCGCGCTGGAGGTCGATCCGCCGTTCGATCACTATGCTTTTGTTGAGCTAAAGCCGGACCGGGCTGCAGAGCTCGAATCGCTGACTGCCCAGTTCGCGGGCCGAGACATCCGAGTCGAGCGTGCGGAGGCAAATGCGTTCCTCCGGTCGTGGTGCTCGCAGACGAACTGGCGTCGAAACCGCGCTGTCGTCTTCCTCGATCCGTATGGTATGCAGGTTGAGTGGAGAACGATCGAAGCAATCGCCGATACGAAGGCCATAGACCTGTGGTGGCTTGTGCCCCTGGGGATCGGGTTGAACCGTCTTCTGACGAGCGGCGGACCTCCACCGCTCGAATGGGCCGAAGCGTTAACGCGGAGCCTGGGGACCGACGAGTGGAGAAGCGTCTTCTACGCGCGGAGCGACGAGCCCATGTTATTCCCCGACGATTTGAGCGAGCACAAGGTCGTGGGCGTCGAGAGCCTCGGTCGGTTCGTCCTTGATCGCCTCAAATCCGCGTTTGCGAAGGTCGCAACGAACCCCCTGACGTTGCGGAATTCGAAAAACACGCCTATTTATCTTCTCTGCTTTGCGGCCGGGAATCCAAAGGGCGCGACAACGGCAGTCAAAATCGCACAAGACATCCTCAAGAAGTAGCGGCGAACCGTGGCAACACAATCGACCATCGAATGGACCGAAATGACCTGGAACCCCGTGACGGGTTGTTCCAAAGTCAGCGACGGGTGCCGCAATTGCTACGCCGAGCGCATGGCCAAACGCCTGAAGGCGATGGGCAGCAAGCGGTACGAGAACGCTTTTCGGGTCACCTTGCACGAGGACCTGTTGGACCTCCCTCGGCGAATGCGCCGCCCGCGTGTGATTTTCGTGAACTCCATGAGCGACCTGTTCCATGAGAAGGTCCCCTTCGAGTTCATCCGGGATGTCTTCCGCACGATGGTCGCCTGCCCCCAGCACACGTTCCAGGTGCTGACGAAACGGAGTGGGCGACTTCGGGACCTTGGATCGTCCCTTCCTTGGCCCGCGAACGTGTGGATGGGAGTCAGCGTCGAGGACGTTCGCGTGCTTCACCGGATTGACGACCTCGTCGCCGTGCCCGCGCGCGTCCGGTTTTTATCCTGCGAACCGTTGATCGGGCCTCTGGACGAACTTCCACTGCGCGGGATTTCTTGGGTCATCGTCGGTGGTGAGTCTGGTCCCGGTGCGCGTTCCATGCGGAAGTGCTGGGTCGAGTCGATTAGGCGGCAGTGCCGCGACGCCGACATTCCATTCTTCTTCAAGCAGTGGGGTGGGGTGCGCAAGCATCTCACCGGGCGAACACTCAACGGGCGCCTCTACGACGCGATGCCCGGCGCGCCGATGACCGTGTCGTTGCCGGTTCTGGTCCGGTGACCGCATCCCAAGTCTCCGTTTGCCTTCGTTGCCTCGTGGAAGGAACGCGTGGTCGCGGGCGGCGCGCAACCGTATGATGTCCGGCGAAGACGAAGCGTGGCTGGGATGCGAGAATGAGCCGGAATGGATCGCCCGTCGAGGTCGTTGTCTTGGGAACCGGCACATCGCACGGCGTGCCGATGATCGGGTGCCGGTGCGCGGTGTGCACGTCCGAGGATCCGCGCGATAAGCGCACTCGCCCCAGCATCTTCGTACGAATCGGCGAAGTGCGGCTGCTCGTGGACACCTCGCCGGAGCTGCGGTTGCAGTGCCTCACCCACGGAATCGCCGCCGTCGATGCCGTGCTGTTTACCCACCATCACGCCGACCACGTGGCGGGTCTGGACGACCTGCGGCGGTTCAACTGGCTCATGAAAAAGCCGATGCCATGCTATGGCGCCCCGCGGACGTTGGAAGCGCTCCGGCGGATGTTCGCCTACGCCTTCGAGCACGCCCCCGATTCGCCGCACAGTCGCCCCGAGCTGGAGCTGCACGCCATCGACCACGAGCCGTTCACCGTCGGCGGCGAGACGATCGTGCCCATCCCCTTGATGCACGGGCCGATGCCGGTATTGGGCTTTCGCTTCGGGTCGTTCGCCTATTGCACGGACTGCAGCCACATCCCCGACGAATCGCTTGAACTTTTGCGCGACCTTGAGGTGCTCATACTGGACGCCCTTCGACCCGCGCCGCATCCCACGCATTTGAGCGTGGAACAGGCCGTGGACATGGCCCGACGCATGGGCGCGGGACGAACCTACTTCACCCACATGGCTCACCAACTCAAACACGCTGAGACGAATCGCGGATTACCGGAGGGTATGGAACTGGCCTACGACGGGCTGCGCTTCAGCGCGTGAGCATGGTCAGGGTCGGATCAGCGCCAACGTACCCGTGGTCCGCGAGCCCGTGGCGTCGATGATGGTGATCAAAACGGTATGCCGGCCTAGCGTCGCCGCGTTCGCTTTCCAGAGGTAGCTCACGCCGGTCGAAACTCCGCTGACGGGGCTGACGAAGACGGACACGCCGTCGATGAACCATTCGACGACGGCGAGGCCGTCTGGGTCGGAAACGGTGGCTTGAATGGTGACATCGCCTGACACCGTCGCTCCAGCCGCGGGCGAGCGGAAGACGATTCCGTTGGACGATACGCCTGACGTGCTGCTGGATGACGAGGAGAAGGTCACGGTCACGGTTCGAACCGTCGAGGGGTTGCCGGCGACATCCGTGGCGACGAAGGCCATGGTGTGACTCCCGTTGCTGAACGTCGCGGTGTCGATGACGAATTGGTAGGGCGCACGGGTGTCCGTGGCGAAGGGCACTCTGTCGATGGAAAGCGCGACATCGGCCACGCCGGAAGCATCCGTCGCCTCGACGGAGGCGATGTAGCGCCCGGATAGAGTTTCCTTACTCACGGGGCGAATCACTCGAACGGTTGGAGGGGTCGCATCAGCAACGACCGGCGTTTGCGAGGCTCGTGTGACCGCAGCCGCCGCGTCCACAGCGCCCGCCCCGTAGGTCGTGTCCTTCCCCGGATCGCCGAGATCGACGACGCTCCGCAGCAACACATCCTGGATGGATACCGGACGCAGGTCGGGTTGGACGGACCAGGCCAGGGCGACGACGCCGGACACGATCGGCGCCGAGAACGAAGTGCCATTGGCCATTCCGTAGTCCCCGCCGCGCGTCGTCGAGCGGATGCCCGTGCCGGGCGCGACCAGATCGACGAAGGGTCCGCGATCGGAGAAGGTCGCAATCTGATTGGTGGGGTTGACGGCCCCGACGAACAGGGCCTCGTCGTATCCGACGGCCGTGTTCGTGCCCCCCGCGTTGCCGGAGCTAATCACCACGACGCATCCGCGATTGAACGCCTGTTGAGCGGCGAAGCGGACGATGAGGTCGGACCACAGCGGTGCGAAGCTCACGTTGATGACGCGAGCGCCGTGGGCGACGGCCCAGAGAATCCCAGCTGCGATGTGGCGGCCGGTGGATTGCCCATCGGCGTTGCCGACGCGCACGGCCAGAATGGGACAGTCCCATGCGACGCCCGCAACGCCAAGGCCGTTGTTTGAGGCGGCCGCCGCGACGCCGGCCACCAGCGTGCCATGACCGAGGACATCGGCGAAGTCGACATTGCCGTCGTAGATGTTCCACCCGTCGATGATCTTGTCGGCCAGATCGGGATGGTGGGGATCGACGCCGGTGTCCACGATCGCAATGGGGACTCCGGCGGCGCCGACGGAGACATCCCACGCCTGTGCGGCCCGGATTTGCGCGAGATGGTCCTCGCGGCTGAAGAGAGGGTCGTTGGGCACGGCTTCGGGTTGGTAGAGGTAGTTCTTGTGCACGGTTTCGATCAGCCCGCTCGCGGTGAGTTCCGCGGCGGTAGACGAAAGTCGCTCGGGCGCAACTTCCAAAACCGTGACGTCGATGTCCGGCATGTCGTCGACGACCGTCGCACCGGTGTGGTCATACAGCGTGTGCAGAGTTTGGGCATCGGCGCCGGGGTAAGGCTGCACAAGAAGTTCCGTGGCGACGAAGGCCAGGGCGGCGATCGCCGGGTCTAGATCTTCCGGGAAAGCGAATTCCGCCGGGGCGACGGGGTCCGGAAGAGTATCGGGCGAGGGTTGGACGCCGCAACCGGCCATCACGCATAGCACGCCGATGACGCCAGGGCGTCGTAGGTAGGTTGTCTCTCTCGTACCCGTCATGGTTTTCGGGCGTCCGCGGGGCGCACGCCACGCGCCTCCCCTTGTAACAATGGGACTCAGATCGACGCCGGGCGAGAGGAAAATGACTTTTTCTACTCCCTCGCCTTACGGAGAGGCCGAATGGGACCGGTAACTCGCCAAAACGCAGCATCCGGGCACGCGCGTCGAATTGACATCCGGCGAGCTTTGATAGAAGAACCGCACACGTGCGCCGGCGATCAAACACCGCGCGACCGCCGCAGCGTCATGCAGTGAAAACTAGGGAGGTGCGGAATCATGTTGAAGAGCACGTATCCATACTACCTGGCAGGCCGTGCGGCGTCCCCGAACGCGGACCTTCTTGTGAAAAACAAGTATACCGGCGAGGTCGTCTCGCGCGTGGCCCAGGCCGATGCTGCGACGATCGACCGCGCCATCGGCGCCGCCCTCGAGGCCTTTGACCACACGCGCAAGCTGCCCTCCTACCGTCGCCAGGAGATCCTCTACCACGTCGTAAAGCGGGTCACCGAGCGACAGGAGGAGCTTGCGAGAGTCCTCTGCATCGAGGCCGGGAAGCCCATCCGCGACGCCCGCGGGGAGGTCGCGCGGCTGATCGACACCTTCCGCGTCGCGGCGGAGGAGTCCGTACGGCGGACCGGCGAATATTTGCCCCTCGATATCAGCAAGCGGGCGGAGGGTTACGAGGGGATTTGGAAGCGCTTTCCGATCGGACCCTGCGCGTTCATATCGCCCTTCAACTTCCCGCTCAATCTCGTGGCCCACAAGATCGCGCCGGCGATCGCCGTGGGGTGCCCGTTCGTCCTCAAACCGGCGAGTTGGACGCCGATCGGGGCCTTGATTCTCGGCGAAATCCTGGCCGAGTCCGATTGGCGGGAGGGGGCGTTCAGCATCCTCCCCTGCACGCGCGACGCCGCCGACGCCCTCACCACCGACGAACGGATCAAGCTGTTGAGCTTCACCGGTTCGCCGGAGGTCGGATGGGCCTTGAAGGCTCGCGCGGGCAAGAAGAAGGTCGTCTTGGAATTGGGCGGCAATGCGGCCTGTATCGTGGATGAAGGCGTGGACGTTGAGTATGCCGCGGATCGGATCATCCTCGGCGCGTTCTACCAGTCCGGGCAAAGCTGCATCAGCGTGCAGCGGATCATCGCCCATGAGGCGATCTATGAGCATCTCAAGCAACGGCTGCGCGACCGCGCCGCCAAACTCAAGGCCGGCGATCCGCTGGACGAGGACACCTTCCTGGGTCCGATGATTTCCGAGCACGACGCGAAGCGGGTCGAACAGTGGGTGAAGGAAGCGATCGACGGGGGCGCGAAACTGATCTGCGGCGGACGGCGGAACGGAGTCTTCTACGACGCGACGCTCCTGGAGAACGTCGAGCCGCACATGCGGATCAGTTGCCAGGAGGTCTTCGGGCCTGTGGCGACGATGCAGCCGTTCGTGGAGTTTCGCGACGCGGTGCGGATGGCCAACGACAGCATCTACGGCCTGCAGGCGGGCGTCTTCACCAAGGATATCGACCACGCCTTCTACGCCTTCAACGAGCTCGAGGTCGGCGGGGTGGTCATCAACGACGTGCCCAGTTTCCGCGTGGACCACATGCCCTACGGCGGGGTGAAGGACTCCGGCTTTGGCCGGGAGGGGGTGCGATTCGCGATGGAGGAGATGACCGAAATCCGGTTGATGGTGATAAACAACCCTGGTCGAGTCTAACGCCCGTGTGCCACTGCCGTGTCAGCCGTGGAGCAGAGCCGCGCGGCGCGAGCCCGCGGACACCCCCCGAGGCACGAAGGGACACCAGGACTGACGGGGTTGTGCCATACGTTGGCATCGCCGCGTTGTTCCACGTGGAACAAATCTCGCGATCCGGGCGCGCGGACCGGGGGCAGAGACCGCACCGGCTCCATGAATAGAACTTGTAGGGTGATCGGTGGGCGGGGGTCGGCGAGCGCGCGCCCGGTCGAGGAATGCGGAATGGCGAATCCTCCAGAGGCGGATCTTCGCTGCGCTACGATGCGGAAGGCGGAACGCCGGTCATCCGAGCCGCGAGCGGCAGCGACCGGACCCGTCCGAACCCCAAGCGCAAGCGCGGGGGCAACGTACGCCACCCCTCGTGGGTGGCGCGAATCAGAGGGCGGCGCGGGCGCGACACGATCGCACTGCTAAACAGCTAAGGCACACACCGAGTCATCAGGGCCACGCCGTCCCTTTCTGTCCAAATTCCTGGTCACTCCTCCTCGGCGAACGTCTTCTTCTCCCCGTCCAACCCCTCGTAGACCTGCTCGATGAATTCTTCGTCCTCCTCGCTGATCGCCAGGCTTTGTCGATACTCGAGTGCTTCTGGGTCGGCGACGTACTGCACCTGTCCGTGGTGTTCTTCCACGATCGCACGAATCGCCTCGAAGTCGGTTCTGAAGAACTCCTTTCGCGGCTTGAGCTTGTTGAGTCGGTGTTTGTGCAGCGTCCGGTGCAATGCGTTCTCCAAAGTGGGGGCATCGTCGCAGGAGATCATCCTATGCACGTCAAACGGGAAGGGTACCGACGCGTCGCCCAGTTCCTTGATCCGCTCCATCGGTTCAAGCCTCCGCGTCATCCCAATTTTATAGACGCCTTCGCCGAGCGACCCAAGGTTGGAAATCACATAGACATGCCCCGCCTTGGTCATTTGTGCCTGCGACATCGCCCGCTGCGACTTTTCCTCCGCCTCAGTCAGCCGGGCCTGCAAACGTTGGATTTCCGCACTGTGTTGATCCTTTGTCTCGGCAAGGGCCTTGTCCAACGCGGCCTTGATCGCGGCACGCTCTCGCTCCAATTGCTTCAGCTCCCGTTCGATTTCCCTCTCCCGCGCCTGCTCCTCACGAATCTGGGCTTTGATCCGCGCTTGCTCTTCACGTTCCAGCGCCGCACGGACCACCTTTTCAAACTCCTTTTTCAGGTCCGTCAACAAGTCGTCTTTCTCTTTGGATGAGACCTCGAGCCCGATCCCGCGACATCGTTCGATGACGTCTTGCAACCGTTGCTTGCAGTTGACGTAGTTGTTCGCGCTCAGCGACGCGCCGATCCACTTCACGTTCTCGCTCAAGTAACGGGTGCCCAAGTCTCGACAACGCTGATCGAGCCTCTCTTGTGCTTCTCGTTGAATCTGCCGATCCAACTCCAACTTCCGAACGTTCACGTCAACGGTCTGAAGATCGTGCTTCAGTATTGCGTTCTCATTCTGTACTTCCTGGTAGGAGACCACGCGCGACTCAAACTCCGTCCGCTTTTCCTCAAAGATCCCGGCTTGCCGTTCAAGGTCGGCTTTGCCTGACGCAGAGTCGCGCCCGAGCTGTTCCTCTTTCGCCGCGTACTCGGCCTTCAGGTTCGCCTTCTGTTGTTCAATCTCTGACCGCTGTTGGGTGATTGCCTTCAGCGCCTCCTGGATATGCGCTTTCTGCCCATCCTGCTGCCGCTTTTGTGCGTTTAGACTGCTTCGTTTCGCGGCGAAGATGCCAAAAAGAGAGGTTCCACCGGCGACTACGCCCAAAAGGAAAACCAGTGCATACTCCATCACCTACTCCTTCGCGTCCGCATGGTTCGGCTTGCCGCGGATAACAAATAGAACTGTTGCATGGCAATGAGGACAGACGGTGTGCTCCAGCCACATCGCTTTGGGAGCGTCGGCCACGCCGCCACAGGAGGGGCACTTCGCCGAGACAACTTCGCCTAGCCGCGTAATCAACGCGAGTCGATACGATCCGCCGTCCGGGCTCCGTCGCAAAAGCCCCATCTTCTCCCACGCCTCGGCGATGAACCTCCACCGAGTTTGATCACCGCCCAAACTCGCGCGAAGTTCGCCCTGCATTGTCTCCGCGTGTTCCTCGATGTGGTTCCACATTCGATGAGCGTCCCACATCAGCGCTCTGGCGCTCGATAGCTTCTCTCCCATGTCAGCCGCCGTGTCTTTTTCGATCCGGCGTTGACTTTTCAGCATGGATTCGCGCGTATCCAGGGTCGCGTAGTCGAAGAGCATCGGCGCGTACTTCAGGACCAAGTCGATGGCCTCGATGCTGTCAAACTCGGTTTTCTCATAGCGGCGTGCATACTGCATCATGCCGTCAATATGATCCCACGCCGACAGAGCCAACTTGACGGCGTCGCGGTACATCCCGTCTCGGTGCGCCGCTCGAGCTTTCTTCATTTTGGTTTCGTAGTTCTTGTAGTCGCCCTCCATTTCTGCTTTGGTCATGGCCATGGGGCGGTCCCTTTCCCGCAACGGCGACTCGGCGGACGGGTTGCTTTCCAGAATGTTGCCGTATCTCCGGGCGTTGCTCAAGTGCGTGCGTCTATTCGGGACTTTGGAATTGTCGATTGTCGATTGGACCCCCCTCGGTCCCCCCTTTGCAAGGGGGGAGGTTGTAGGGGGGACGCTTTCCGGGGGTGGCGTCCGCCGGGGGCGGACTTGACCCCCGGCTACCATCGCGGACCCCTTCGGGGTCAAGCGTCGTGTCGCTTCCGCTGCACGCTCTGATTAGCCCCGCGCTTGCGCTTGGGGTTCGGATTGTCCGCTCTCTGCCGGGCGCGGCTCCGACCGGTCCGGTCGCTCGCGCTCCCGGCTCGGATGGTCCGCTCTCCCGGAGCGCCGAGCGCTGCGCGTTGCTTATCGTGGAGCACGCGGCCGCGCGGCGCCGGTTCGGTGAATCTCCTTGCGAAGAGTGAAAAGCTCCTTAAACGCCCGGAGGATAACGCGGAGGTTGGCGCCGGTTTGCGCACCCGCGGTTCGCGGGAAGTGGTGAACGCCGACCTGGCCGATGGTGTACCCGAGCCGCTTGGCCCGGGCGAGGATTTCCGCGTCGATCAAGGCGCCCTTCGATTTCATCTCGATCTCCTGAAAGAGCCGACGCGGGTAGATCTTGAACGCGCAGTCGATGTCGCGAAGCCACAGTCGGAAGACGACGTTCACCAAGGAGGTCCAGCAGAACGCATTGATCTTGCGGATGAGCGAATCGCGCCGGTCCAGGCGATAGCCGCTCACGATGTCATACTGATCGAGCAGGGGGAGCAGCTTGTCGATCTCCTCGAAGTCGAACTGCCCGTCGCCGTCGGTGTAGAAGACCCATTCCTTGGTTGCCTCGCGGAACCCGCGTTGCAACGCTCCGCCGTAGCCTTGGTTGGGGGTGTTGTGGACGGCGCGGACCTCGGAATGTTCGGCGGCCAGGCGGTCGGCGATTTCACGGGTTCGATCTCGGCTGCCGTCGTTGACGATGATGACCTCGAAGTCGTCGCAGAGCCGGCGGCAAGCGCGCAGTGCGGCCGACGTGGTCCTCTCCACATTGGCCTCCTCGTTGTAGCAGGGGAAGAAGACGCTCAGGGACCGGAGACGGTGGCGCGAACGATCGTCCAACGCGAGGCTCCTGTGACTCGGCGTTCCTTCAGGTCGGCGCTCGTCGAACGGAGGTTCAAAGGCGCGTCGCGAATCCTATAGGGGGTGGGGTGTTTCGCAAAGGCTACCCACCCTTGCCGACGCGTGCGAAGCAGGTTGATACGGGTCGCCTGCGGAACGCTCATCCCGCGGCGTGCGCGGGACTGGTGGGGACGAGCGGCGCGTGCGACGACGGCGTGATCGAAACGGTGTTCTTTCCGCCGCGTTTGGCCGCGTACAGGGAAGCGTCCGCTTGGTTGACGAGGGCGTGACCGTTCTCGCACGCGGCGGTGTGGGACGAGGCGACGCCGGCACTCATCGACACGGCGTCCTCTCGGCCTAAGCGGCCCGTGAATTGGCCGAAGAGCTTGACGAGTCGTTCCGCGATCGCCGCCGCTTGCTCGACGCCGGCGTCGGGAAGTAGAAGCAGGAACTCGTCGCCGCCGTAGCGTACGGCCACGTCGGCGGGGCGGATCGATCCCCGGAGCAGGGCTCCGATGAAGCGCAACAATGCGTCGCCGACCTGATGGCCGTGGGTGTCGTTGTAGGCTTTGAAATTGTCCACGTCCATCATGACCGCGGCCAGTTCGGCGTTCCGCGCCATCTGTCGATGGTAGAGCGGTTCGAGGTGTTCCTCGAGGTAGGCGCGGTTGCGTAAACCGGTCAGTGGGTCGGTGGCGGCTTGGTCCTTGGCTTGCCGAAGTTGCCGCCCGAAGCCGATCTCCCGGCGACGCATCTGCACTTCGACCGCGTGCTCCCGCCGACGCGTGCGTGCATCGCTATCCGCAAGGGTTTGGATCAGCTCTTCGAACCCGCGGGCGATCTGCGCGGTTTCCCGCCAGCGACCGGCGTCCAACACGGCCACGTACTCGGCTGCCGCTTCGACGTCCACCGCCGCACCGGCCATGTGACGCAACGGACCGGCGACCTGCCGATCAAACCACCCGCACAACCAGCGGGTGCTCGCCAACCCTATCCCCGCAACCAGCAATGCGACCGCTGCCGTCACACTTAGCCACGCGCCGGTGTACGACTCGGTCTGAAGAAGGATGAGCACTTTCGTGGCGAAGGGGGATGGACTTCCGTTCAGCGGGACGACGACGCCCGTTACGGCCACCCGTTCGCCCGTGGTGGGTGAGAGGGTCGTGACCGGCGACGCCGCCTGTGCGAGGGCTAAGAGGACGGCGTTGCGGTGCGCGGGACGGTCGGGGTAGACGGTGTGGAGGTTGTCGAAGGGGTCGAGCGTGGCGACGGCGATCAACCGATCACTCCGAGCCTGTAACCGGGCCACCGAGTCGGACAGATCGCCGTCGCGCCCGGGGACCAAGGCAGCCGCGACGAGGTTGGCCTGCTCGGTGATCGCCCTTCGCCATTGAAGGCGAAGGACTTGTCCGCCCGCCAGACCGAAGAGCACCACCGCGAACGCGGCAAGCGAAAGCATCGACCGCCGCGCGGTGCGTGTGAAGGCCGGGCTGACCGGTGGAAGTCTTCCGTTTTCCACGTGATTCGGTTCTTCTTTCGGGAGCGACGAAGGTAGCCAGGATGCGCTGCAAAGACGCCCTCGCCCCGGCGCAAAAGCCGATTCCCGGCGTCCCTCAAGTCTACGATAAGTGGAAACCCGATGTGACGCGGTTATCGGGCGCGTCCGGCGATCGAACCACATCCGTATGCTGTCCGGGCCGAACGGCGAACAAGTCGCCGCCGGCCCGGAACATACCCCGCTCAACAAGCCTATGTCGTTCGTTGCTCCTTCCCATGCAGGAAAATAAAAATGGAAAGATGGGGAGTTGTCGCCGGCCACGCCGAGATCGCACCCGGTTACAGTCGACGGAGGAGGAAGAGGCGTCCGGCCACGGGCTTCCGGGGGTCGAGCGAGGCGGCGGCCTGGATGCACTCCGCGTCGAAGCCGCTCGCCTCGGCCCGAGAGGCGAAATCGTCTGCGATGCCCCGGTTCGGATCGGCGATGATCGCCAGGCCGTCCTGTTCGAGAAGGGCCTCGATGCAGTTCAAGATCGGCGTATGGTCGCAGCGTTGGTAGAGAACATCGGCGGCCAAAACGCGGGCGAAGCGCGGTCCGCTCGGCGGATTGTGCCAGTCGAGCAACTGATACCCCTCCACGTCCACGGTGTTGGCGGCCGCGTTGAACTCCGCAAACTGCAACGGCACGGGGTCGCAGTCGGTCGTGAGGACGCGCCAACCGCGGCGCGCGCCCGCGATCGACACCAGGCCGACTCCGCAGCCCAGTTCGATGGCGCGGCGGCCTCGACCCGGTTCACCACGGTAAAGGTACTCGGCCAGTATGAGCGCCGCCGGCCAAAGCTCGAAACCGTAGGGCAGCCGATCCGTCTTCTCGCACTCACGGACGACCTCTGCGTCATCCAAGAGCGCCGCCGCGTCCTTGAGGGCTGCAATCTCGAACGTGGCATCAGCGATGCGAATGCGATGCTGTTCGACCGGTAGGCCGCGATATCGGACGGCGCCGTTCACCCACTCGAATAACGAGGCACGCTGCATCAGCCCCATGTTTTACTGCGGGTTTCGTTTTCGTGCACGGCGTGTTGTTTTCTGGCGCCAGGAGGTCCGTGACACGCCGGTAGGCGGTTCACGGGTCCGGCGGCTCCAATTGCGGACCGAGGGGCGACGGGCACGAATTGCAGGTGAGGCCCACACCAAACAAACCCTGACACGAGCACTGCGTGGCGATGTTGCATCCGCCCTCCTCCTTGCAGCAGGCGCCGTACTCCCGCGTCGCGAACCCCTCGCATGGTGCGGGCACGCCGTTGCCATTGCAGTCCTCGC
>CAYQZH010000051.1:0-17807 GCA_964421865.1 uncultured Phycisphaera sp.
CGACGAGGCGCAATCACAAACGCATGGCAAGAGGAAAATGCAAAAATTTTCAAAAAAATTTTTGAGAGTCCCGTACCCTTGCGAATCGATCGTTCCGCGGGCGCATCGAACCCTCGCGCCGCGCGCTGCACGATGTCGATCCCCGGGCGAGGCGCCGCGTTCGCCCGGTCCGGAGATCGCGCCGCGCGGATCGCCATTCGTCCGATTCGAGCATCCGCGTGCGGCACCCATGCCCGTCGCGCGCAGGCCCTCGGAACGAACCGCCGCCGATGGACAACGCACCGCGACCTCACCGTCGCGTGCGCGTCCGAGGGGCCGTTTTTCCAGGAGTTTTCAGGGTTTTTGCAACGATCCGATCCGCGCGGCAACCAGCCGGCGCGGTTACCGACGACGCGAACGGGGATTGACGTTCGGTGCCACGCCGTGGCCCGCGATGGAGAATGGAGGCGTCGCCAAAGGTCCCCATCACCGCCCGCAAACCATCGTCGCGCGCCGCTGCGTCGAAGAGTCGTGCACGCGGTGCCACGAGGTGGCGTAAACCGTTTGAGGTCCATCGACGCGTCACGCGCCGAGCGCGCGAGGGGAGGCCCGACGGCGTTTTTCGAGGTCGCTGCCGGAAAATTTCCTTTGACAGAATGCAGCAAGCGTGTAGGATTTGGTCAAGAAAGGAGGTGACGCTAATGGCAAAGAAACGAAAGGCTGCCAAGAAGAAGACAGCCAAGAAAAAGAAGAGAGCCAAGAAGACCGCGATGAGATAGTAGCTGATGCACGGCCCGACGACGCGACGACGACAACTCTAAATCCGACTTTTGCCACGGCGGTCGGTTAAGTTGAGCGCGAACGTCGCTTGGGTACGGCATGGTCTGGCGGGGCGGAAGGCGTTGCTCGCCACGGCGGCGCCTTTCGCCCTCGTTCTTTTCCGGCACCCCGGACCTCGCCCCAAGGTTGTGAATTCCGGTGACTTCGTGCAAAATGGATCCCGTCGTAAGGCGAACGGAATGAGACCGGCAAGGACGCCGCATCCGCGACGAAACGGAACCGCCGACCGTCGGCACCAGGCTTCGCAGCGTGCCTTCGCGGCTAAATACAAGTGCCACAAGAGGTTATGGCCCTACCTGTCGTCGCCATCGTCGGTCGGCCCAACGTGGGTAAGAGCAGCCTCTTCAACACCCTCGTCGGCCGCCGCACCAGCATCGTCGAACCCACCCCCGGCGTGACCCGTGACCGCGTCACCGCCATCTGCGACATCAACGAGACCTACTTCGAACTGGTAGACACCGGCGGACACGGCGTCGTCGATCGCGACGACCTGAGCGAACACGTCGAGTGTCAGATTCGATACGCGATCGCGCAGGCCGATCTGATCCTTTTCGTGGTCGATGCGCGAGAAGGATTGACCCCCCTCGATCGCAACACGGCGGAGCTCTTGCGCCGCCGCGCGGAACACGTTCGCCTCGTCGCCAACAAAGTGGACGAGCCGCACCTTGCGGTCTCCATCGGCGAGTTCGCACGCTTGGGGTTCGGCGACCCGTTGCCGGTCAGCGCCGTGAACGGCAGCGGCAAATGGGCGTTGCTGGACCTGATCCGCGAGCGACTCGCGGGGATGGACCACGAACGCCCCGCAGCCCCGGTGATGAGAATCGCCCTGGTCGGTAAGCGCAACGCCGGCAAGAGCACGTTCATCAACGCCCTCGCCGGCGAACCCCGCGTCATCGTCAGCGAGATTCCCGGCACCACCCGCGACAGCATCGACGTCCGTTTCGAGAAGGACGGACGGACCTTGATCGCCATTGACACCGCCGGGGTCCGCAAAAAGAACAAGGTCGCGGACGACATCGAGTTCTACGCCCATTCCCGGGCCCTCGACTCCATCCGCCGCGCCGACGTGGTGTTGATGCTCATCGACGCGACCGAGCCCGTCGGCCAGGTCGACAAACGTCTGGCCCATACCATCGCCGACGAGTTCAAGCCCTGCATCTTGGTCATCAACAAGTGGGACCTGGCCAAGGAACGAGCCTCCACCGAGCAATTCGGGGAGTATCTCACCAAAGTCCTCCCCGAACTGGACTACGCCCCGGTGGCCTTTACGTCCGCAGTCGCGGACCGCAACATCGACTCGACCATCGACCTCGCCGCGGCCTTGTTCAAGCAAGCCCAGACCCGGATCGGGACCGGGCCGCTCAACCAGGCCCTGCGGGACGCCGTCGACGCCCACGCCCCCCCCTCCAAGGGCGGTAAGAAACAGGCCAAGTTTTTCTACGCGACTCAGATCACCTCCCAGCCCCCGACCATCGTGCTTTTCGTCAACGACCCCCGACGGGTGACCGTGAACTACGAACGGTACTTGTTGAACCAGTTCCACGAGCGGTTGCCCTTTGAGGAAGTTCCGATACGATTGATCTTTCGACCGCGGCGTGCACGTACGCCGACGGCGTGAGCTGGCGAGGGTCCGACCGTGAGCATCGAACTTCACTGCCCGCAATGCGAGAAGCTGATCCGCGCTCCGGACAACGCCGGGGGCAAGCACGGGAAGTGCCCCTATTGCGCGGCCGAGGTCTACATCCCCACGCCGGTCGATGACCGCGATTTAATCGGCTTGGCGCCGGTCGATGAGGAGGAAGAACGCCGCGCCGCGAAGGAGCGCGAAGAGGCCCTTCGCTACGCGGCGGCCATGGACAAAGACGCCGACCTCAAAGTTGCTCCCGACGACGACGGCCCGCCGCGCGGCGTTGGACGCCGCCCTATATCGGCCCCCGGAGAGGTCGTCGATATCGGCGACCAAGTCGAGCGCTTCGTGCTGGCCATGCGCGATTCCAAACTCGATGAGGCCGATCGCATCGCGGGCAAATTGAAGCGCGTCGGCCCTCGCGCCCGCGACTACGTCGAAGGTGTGCTCCTCGACCCCACCCCGCCCCCGATCCCCGGAGTGCCCAAGCCGCTCGTGCAAGGGTTCCTCAAGGCGCTATTGGAACGGCTGGGCTGACACGCGCCCAGTAGAGTAGAATGTGCGCCACGGCTGTGTCAGCAGTGGCGTTCCGGAGATCATCCCACTGCTCAGAGAGCAGTGGCAAACCGTGTCGATCCCGTTCGAGAAAACCTTATCTCTACCGTGCGTCAAGTTGCGGGTCGTAGATGTACACGCGTCGAAGGGTCTGTTCCGGAACCGCGCCGGCGATGGTCAGGATAGCGAATAGGGGATTGTCGCGGTCGGTGGAGGCCGCGGCGATTTTGCCGATGGTCATGGCCGCAGGGAGCACGTCGCTTTGCGGATCGGAGAGGACCGTGTCGCCCACCTGAATGACGCCGGTCTCCACGTCTTTGCGCTCCACGTCGCGGATCTCCATGCGCCCTGCGCCCCGGCCAGCTAACCAGAAGTACCGATCAATGAGGGCGAACCGTTCACCGCTCCACCGCCCGATGCGGACCTTCATCTGTACGCTCACGTCGCTGAGCAGTTTGACCCGCGAGGTATGCGTGCCCGTCTGCTCGATCACGCCGAGGAAGACTTCACCGAGCAGAATGGCCAGACCGCTGCGTAAGTCGGCGTCCTCGCCGCGGTCCACCGTGAAGGCCTGGGACACCACGGCCGCACCATCCTGGACGCCTTGCACGCTCCCCGCGTTGAGCAGCCGCGAAGATCGCCACGGGAGAATATCCTCCGCAATGACCCTGGCCGGCATCAATCGACCGGACGCTCCGATCCGTCGCCCGGCGACCTCCCACAAACGAGTCGCCGTGAGGACGCGGACGTCGCCTTCCAGCTCCGCGACCCGTGCAGCAAGCCCGGCCGCCTGGTGTTCGACGGCGGCCTTCTCCCGCGCGAGAGCCTCATAGGTCTCGCCCGGCACGGCGCTGGGTCGGCCCTCGCCCAAACGCGAAACCGCGTCCGCCGCGACCGTGGCCGCGTCTTGAAAGGGTACGATGACTTGAACCAGACTAATGAGTCCCCCGGTCCATCGCTGGGGAAAGAAGATCGCCGCCAAACATGCGACGATCAATAACGCGACCAGCACCTTCTTGGATCGTGCGATCGACTTGCGGCGATAGGTGGACAACGAACAAACCCAAAACGAAGTGACGAGTTACAAGTTACGAATTACGAAACGGGCACGTCGCAAGCACGCACCCAATTCCTCTTGCGTAATTTGTAATTCGTAACTCGTAACTTCTCTAATATTCGTCCGCGTCGGACTCCATGGTGTCCTTCCACGCGGAGAGGTTTTCGAGGTAGACGCTGGTTCCGCGGGCGACGCAGCAGAGGGGATCATCGACGATCTTGACGGTCAGGCCCGTGGCCGATGCCACGATCTGGTCCAACCCTCGCAGAAGGGCGCCGCCGCCGGCGAGGTGAATGCCGTTCTCGATCAGATCGGCGGCCAACTCCGGCTCGGCCGCCTCCAGCGTCCGCATGATGCAGGCCACGATCTGTCCGATCGGCTCGCTCAACGCCTCGCGGATTTCCAGGCTCGTGACCGTCACCTGCCGCGGCAGCCCGCACACTACGTCTCGCCCGCGGACGTCCTTGCTCATTTCCTGCTCCAACTCCGTGGTCGAGCCTAGCTCGATCTTGATCTGCTCGGCCGTCTGCAAACCGATCATCAGATCGTGCTTGCGACGCATGTAGGAGACGATGGCCACGTCCATCTCATCCCCCGCCACGCGGATACTCTGCACGACGGCGATGTCCGCGAGGGACATGATGGCCACCTCCGTGGTTCCGCCGCCGATGTCCACGATCATCGACGCCGTCGCCTCGCCGATGGGCAAGCCCGCGCCGATCCCCGCGGCCATCGGCTCGTCCACCAGATACACGCGTCTCGCCCCGGCCCGTTCGGCTGAGTTATAGACCGCTCGTTTCTCGACCGCCGTGATGCCCGAAGGCACGGCGATGACGACTCGCGGCTTCACCAGACGCCGCCGACCGTGGACCTTGCGGATGAAGTAGCCGAGCATGGCCTCGGTGATGTCGAAGTCGGCGATCACGCCGTCCTTGAGCGGTCGGATGGCCTGGATCGACCCCGGTGTCCGGCCGAGCATTTCCTTGGCCACCTGCCCCACGGCGTTGCCGTCGCGAAGAACCTGGTTCGTGCCTCTGCGCACGGCGACGACGGAAGGCTCATTGAGGACGATCCCCTCGCCCTTCACGCACACCAGCGTGTTGCAAGTGCCCAGGTCGATCCCCATGTCGATGCTGAACATGCCGAGCAGCGAGTCGAAAATCATTTGAGCAGTCCCAAGGTCAACACCGCGCGGAACGCTGCGCGTCTCCGCCTCGTTACGACCGAATCAGGGCGCGACAGCGCGTGAAAACCGCCGCGGATGGGTCCACGCGGGCGCGTACGACGAAGAGATCCCGCCCCTCCCAGTCACAAACCATCGGCTAGGCCCCGCTAAACGGGTTCCACGAGCCGAACAACTGTTGGCAGCGCACCGCAAGGTACACCGTCGCCCCGACCACCAACAACGAGGCGATCATCAGCAGAATCGTATAGACGTTATTCTCCGGTTCAGCCCCTGCGGGACGTTCAGCCATCGTCACTCACTCCGCTCGATTCCGATCTTTCGCCTGCCGCCGGACGGGCGGCGCGGGCTACTTGCGCGCCGCCCTCATCGCCGACTCGTCGGTCACCTGATCGCCCGGCGCGGGCGTGGACGCGGAGCGAACGATCCGCCCCGCGGCCTGGTTCGGGGTCACCGAGTTGATCTTGAGGTCGCCCACGTATTGATCGCCCCGGTGAATCACGAAAATCATGTCCTTGTTCACCCCGTCGGCCGTGCCGACGCTGATGGTGATGATGTTCCCCGACACGTCAAGCACCTTTCCGCGAATGGGAGTCGCCGAAATGGGACTCAGCGCAGTCACGTTGGACATCGCCGCGCCCGAAGGCTCCTCGAGCACCGCCGCTCCGGCCGGGCGATGCGCCTCGCGGGCGAGCTTCTCGTTCTCCGTCTTCAGAATGTTGAGTTGCTGCTCGTACTGACGCTTCTGCTCAAACAACACGGCGATGCGTGCGGTTTGTTCGTTGACGCGATCGTTCAGGTCGATGTTCCGCCGTTCCAATTCGATGTTGCGCTTCTCGATCTCGTCGCGCTGTTTGCGATACTCGCCCCGCCCCGCGTCGGCGATTGTAAGTTGCGCCAGCAGCCCACGGTTCATGGCCTCGGAGCTGCTCTTCTCCGACTCCGCCTTGGCGAGATCGGAGCGCAGCTTGGCCAATTCCGTGCCATTCCCTTTGAGCTGCGTCTCCAGCTCTCCGATTTTGTCGAGATGACTCTTGATGCTGTCTCGCGCCGTCGCCAACTCGGCCGCGCTCGCCGCGATCTGGTTGCGCAGGTTGGTGTCCGCCACCCGCGCGTGCTCCTCGTATTTCAGGGCCGTGTCCCGCCAGTCCGTGGACTGGGCCACGATGGACACCGTCATCGTCGTGAACGCGATGCTGAACACGACGAGCACCACAATGAAGACCTTGGTCAGCGTGCTCAAAGAAACTCTCCCTCATGCGACCGCCGCCCGGCGGCCCAGGTTCCACGACGAACGACAGCACCGTCACGCAGGCATGCCGAGATCAGGCGACGGCGTCGCACTCCTCCGGGTTGTTTGCGCCGCCGTTGCAGGGGCGCAGTAGCCTTCCGCGCGGGGGACGGCGCCCCGGCGTCTCGAAGCGCCCCGAGCGCGCATCCCGCCCCTGCGGGGCGAACGTGATCCTATACCCTGGGTTGTGGATTCTTTCAACCCCCGCCGGGAGCCCCGGAAAGTTTCGGCCCTACAGAGCGGTCGAATGGCCCGTCTTTCGCGTGGGTGGCATCAGCAGGCGCCAGCCTGCCCTGGAGGAGGACTATACGCTCGATTGGCCCGCAGGGGCAACCTTTCCCGGAGCGCCGGAACCAATACCACCCTACCGGGGCTACGGCGGCGCTGGGGTGTCGCGTTCCGCCAAGGCCCTAAGCCCTGGTTCACGGCCCCTGGCCGCAAGGACGGCTGTGATATCCCGGGCGAGCCAGCGTGAGACCTTGCTCGCCCCGTCGGGATTAAGGTGGACGGGGTCGAAGAAGTCGGCATCGCGGACGAGGTTTTGCGGTGGTCGAACGACGGCCGCGTCCAGTCCTGCCGTGGCTGCCTTCACGAAGTCGCGGTAGGCGGGATTGCCGTCATGCCGATCCCAGGGCGGGGCGACGCTGGCCATGGGCATCTCCAGCAAGCGCACGGAGACGTCGGCGCCCGCCAGAATCTCGATCGTGCGACGCAGAGCCGCTCCGTTCGGATCGGCTACGCGGAGAGCGCTCCACGAGCCTTCGTGAGGGGGGGCATCCCCAGGTGCTGGAGCGGACGCGGGGAGCTCGCGCTTCCCGCCGATCCATTCCATCCAACCCTTGTCATCCAGGCGCATTTTCATCGTTGGGTTGATCGGAGCGCCGAGGACCAGACGCCCGGCGGCGATACGAACATCGTCCCACCAGCAATAACTGTGAAAGGCGGCGCTGCGGAGCGTTTCAAAGAACGCGACATCGCCCACGGCGGCAGCCATGGGGAGGTCGCGAGCTTCCCCCAAGGCTCGCAGTCCGGTCTGCAGCCACCCGCGTCGGAAGACGTCGGTCGCATCGGGGCTGATGTCCAGATAAACGATTTTGGGCAATCGCCCGCTCTCCGTCATTCGCCGCACGATGAGGTGATTCGTGACCATGTTCGCGGCGGATGAAGAAAGGTTCAGGCTGGTAACATGGACCCCGGTAAGGCGCGAGGCCTCCGAGTCCACGACTTGCGGGTTGATTCCGTACCACTCGTACGAGCAACCGAGGAAGACCACGGTCGGCGCGTCCGTGGAACGCTTGTAGAGATCCCACTTCAAGCGGCAGGTGTTGCGGGTGCCGTAGATGTAAGGCCAGTCGATGCGGGCGAGAATACGGTCGCCCAGGAACAACACGGTCAAAAAGCCCGCCGCGATCCGCAAGGTCTTTCGTTTGTTGCCGTCGGCCTGTACAGGCGTCGGTTCCATGTTGTGCCTCAAAACTGAAAATAGATGAACGGTCTGGCATTGGGGCTGAGCAGCAGCAGCGTCCACATGCACATCGCCGCCAGGGCCCCTTGACCGAACGACGGCAACCGGGCGAACCGCTCCTGCATGTCTTTCCAGACCGGCTGGAGGTGGGCGATCCAGCAGGCCAACACGATCAACAACACCCGAAGCCCCCGAACTTCTCCGCCGGAGAAGTCAAAGAGGCCGTCGAACATGATTCGGACGGTTTCCCAATCGGGGGATCGGAACAGCAGCCAGCCGAGGCACGTAAGGTGGAACATCACGATGATCCGCAGGGCGCGGTACGAGGCAGGTTGTGGTCGTTCATCCGTCCGCGGACGATCGCCGCGCACCCATCGCTCGACGGCAAGCAGCGCTCCGTGATAGACGCCCCACACGACGAACGTCCACGCGGCGCCGTGCCAAAGACCGCCCAACGTCATGGTGATGAATAGATTGCGGACGGTCAGGACCTTGCCCAACCTCGATCCGCCCAGGGGGATGTACAGATAGTCGCGGAGCCACGTCGAGAGCGTGATGTGCCATCGACGCCAGAAGTCCGATGGCGAGGTCGCCCGATAAGGCCGGTCAAAGTTCTCCGCAAAGCGTAGGCCCAACAACCGCCCCACGCCGATCGCCACGTCGGAATACCCGGAAAAATCCATATAGATTTGGAACGCATAGGCGTACAGCGCAATCCAGGCGGAGAACCCCGGGTAGTCGCCGGGGGAGGCGAAGACGGCGTCCACGTAAACGGCCAATGTGTCCGCCACGACCATCTTCTTGAAAAGTCCTCGGAACAGGCGGTAAATGCCGCCCGACAGGTCAACGTCCTCAAACCGCCGATCCTTGGTGAGTTGTGGGAGAAAATCGCTCGCCCGCACGATCGGCCCCGCCACCAGTTGCGGGAAGCAGGTGACGAACAGCGCGAAGTCCCGCAGACTCCGTTCGGGTTTCATCCCGCGATAGACGTCGATGGTGTAGGACATCGTCTGGAAGGTGTAGAACGAGATGCCC
Source organism: uncultured Phycisphaera sp. (assembly GCA_964421865.1). Taxonomy (GTDB): domain Bacteria; phylum Planctomycetota; class Phycisphaerae; order UBA1845; family UBA1845; genus SBAX01. Next base: position 9,033 of record CAYQZH010000051.1, read on the forward strand.
GCGGGCAAGGCGACATCGAGAATCGGGAGATGGGCGTGAACGCCCAGGGCGGTGAAAACCGCGGCTGCCGAATCGCGGAAGAAGTTGAAGTATTTGAAGGCCGCGAGGATTCCCAGGTTGGCGACGACGCTGACGGAAAGAAACCGCTTGCGGACCGCGGCGTCCGTCCGCCGGTCGATGGCTAGCGCGCATCCCCAATCAACGACCGTGCTCAACAGCAGCAGGCCGGTAAACCGCCAATCCCACCACGAATAGAAAAAGTAGCTGCCCAGCAGAAGCGCCCAGCGCCTCGCGCTCCCGCGCAGGCTCCAATACACGGCCAGCATCACCGGCAGGAAGACCGCGAAGGCTGCGCTGTTGAAGAGCATGGGCGTAGGGCGTACGAGGCAAAACCGTGGAATCCACGTCCGATCCGTGTGGTTATCGGTAGGTGCGCGCAGGGAGTATCGCTGCGGGCCCGCGGATCCTCTTCTGCGACCGATAATTCGCTGCGTTTGTTCGGCGCGACGTCTCCGTGCTTCTAGTTTCTCGGGGGGTTCGGGGTTCGCGCGATGGACAAGGCCGCTTCGAGTTGGGCGTCACGGATGAGCTCCGGCAGAGGTGACGCAGAGACGACTTCGCCCGCCGCGGCGGGGGGCGAAGTCGCGGACTCCGAGAACGACACATCCAGTTTACGCCGTGACTCTTGGATAGCCTGGACCTCGTCCTCGCTGAGCGTGACCCTGACGTCCGGCGTTACGCCCCACAAATCGGTGAGGGCGTTTTTGTCCGTGCGATGAATAATCCGTCCGTCCGGCAGGCGATAGTACGCGACGGTCAACTTGATGGCGGCCTTGTGCCCGGTGAGGTGAATGAGGTGTTGGACGCTGCCCTTGCCGAAGCTCCGCTCACCCACCACCACCGCCCGTCCTCGAGCCTGAAGCGATCCCGCGACGATCTCCGCGGCGCTGGCCGAGCTTCCGTTGATGAGCACGACGAGCTTGAGGTTCTCGACCGTCCCCTCCCGGACGGCCATGTACTCGTCGATGGCCCGACGACGCGTGACCGTGGAGAGGATCAGCCCGTCGTTCACGAAACGATCCACCATCGCCACGGCCTGGGGCATGACCCCACCGGGGTTAAAGCGCAAGTCGAGAATCAGCGCACGCGCCCCGCCGTCGAGCAGTTCGGTCAACGCCGCGTCGAAGTCACGCATGGTGTTGTCGCGGAAGTTACTCACCCGGATGTAGCCGGTGTGCGCCTCGCGGTCGATCATGTAGTCCCAGGCCCCGGACCGATCGCGACGAAACCCGCGGACGGTTTTCAGGTGCACCGGTCCGCGGACCACGCTGAGTCGTTGGGCGTCGTGTTGACCGGGATGGCGAACCTCGAGATGCACCCGCGTTCCGGGCGGCCCGACGAGCATCTCCTCGACGTCGAAAACCGATCGGCCTTCCAGCTTATGACCGTCGATGGACAGGAGCGTGTCGCCTGCCAGCACCCCGGCTTGAGCGGCGGGACTCCCGTCCACGGGCGCGATCACCGTAAGCTGCCCGCCCTGCATGCCCAGCTCGAGCTCGACCCCGCTGAAGTCGCCTCGGCTACGCCGCTCGAAGGCCGACAGCTCGTTCGGAGTGATGTACCCGCTGTAGGGGTCGAGCTGGAACATCATCCCGCGGATCGCCCCGTCCACGAGGCGGTCGTCTTCGATGGGATCGACGAACTGCTGCTTGGCGAGGGCGTCCACCTCGACCAGGGCGCTGTAGGTGTGGAGGACCGAGTCCTGCTTGGCCGCCATCGGCGGAAGCTGCAGGAACATCAACACGATCACCCCGAACAGCGCCACCCACGTCAAACCGTGCTTGTGGACCATACCCCGTCACCCAGCGAGAACCGTCGCCGCGCCCGAGCAGAGCCGCGACCGTGAGGGAGCGGTCCACCATCAGAACCGCGACCGTAAGGGAGCGGGCTTTTGCCATGCGCGCGCCGCCCCGTTAGGGTCAATCGGCACGGACCGGCCCACGCTGCACGCATCGAGTCTATTTGCGGGCATGGCCGCGCCTTATTGCAACGTATCGACTTGGCGATGCGGCGGTCCTACGATATTCGGACGTTCAGTTGTATCGTCGAAGGGGCCGGCAATTGTTCGCCAAAGAGAAGTGGTATCGCGACGGGCTGAAGTTCACCTGCACGCAGTGCGGCAACTGCTGCAGCGGCGACCCGGGGTACGTCTGGGCGACCAAAGAGGAAGTTCGTCGAATCGCGGAGTTCCTGGGCCGACCCGACGGGCGGCTCGACAAAACGCACCTCCGTCGCGTCGGCCTCCACTACAGCCTCACCGAAAAGCCCGGCGGCGATTGCATCTTCCTGAAGCGCGAAAACGGCAAGACGGGCTGCTCCATCTACCCCGTCCGGCCGCTGCAATGCCGCACTTGGCCGTTCTGGAGCCAAAACCTCAAGTCCGCCCGCACATGGGAGGACACCCACCGCACTAAGTGCCCGGGCATGAACACGGGGGAGCACTACACGTTCGTCCAGATCGAAACCGCCCGGACGAAGACGACCGGGTAACAACTCGGTCTGCCGCGTGGTGGTCCCAAGCGACCATTGCTCAACCCAACAATCCGCCGCGTTCAGTCGGTTGACCTACCTCACCGCCCCGCTATGATTGCGGAAAGAGTACGCTTACGCGGAGTTGCCTTCCCGGCGCGGTTTAGGTTCTACCCAGGAGGAAGCATTGATGTCCCGCCTGACTCGATGGACGTTGGCTCGTTGTGCGACGGCGGCGCTGGCCGCTGCCGGCTGCATGGGTCGCCAAGGCGTATGGTTGAACGACCCCCATGCTCACATGGAGACCCTTGGCGAGACCGGCGACGAACACCGGGAACGCGTCTCGACCATTGCGGATCAGGACGCGCGGGCTCTCGTCGAGGATCTGGACCTGCTGTTCATGACCGACCGTCCTACGCGGCTGACCCGTTGGCATGGGCGGTAAGGATTGTCGATTGTCGATTGTCAATTGTCGATTGCGACGGACGATCGAGCTTCTCCTACTTCCGCCTGTCGTCGCCTTGCTCGCCGGCTGTGCGGGCGGAGTCGAACACCGTTTCCAATCGCACATCAACTACTTGGCGAGTGACAAGCTGGAGGGACGCGGGGTCGGCTCGCACGGGATCGAACTCGCCTCCGACTACATCGCCCGAGAGTTCACCGCGATCGGACTCGAACCCGCCGGGGACGACGGGACGTACTTCCAAACGTTCCCCATGACGCTGCACCGCACGCTCACCGATGAGAGCCGCCTGGCCTTCATGGGCGACGAAGTCGAGCGCCGCCAGGGCGTGGACTTCATCCCCTTCAACTTCTCCTCGGATGAGGGCTTCAGCAGCGGGGTCGTCTTCTGCGGGTACGGCATCATCAACCCCGACAAGGCCTTCGACGACTTCAAGGAGATCGACCTGACGGGTAAGGCGGCGTTGATGCTGGACGGCGAGCCAGCCTCGTGGGCCGACGAAAGCGGCAATCCCACTCGCTACGCCATGCAACGCAACAAGGTCTACAACGCCAAGGACCGTGGGGCCGTCGCCATCCTCATGGTCAGCCCCAAGCCCGCTCCCGGTGAAAGCGACCGCTTGACCGAGTTTGTGGCCGAGGGCGCCGACGCCTACGGGATTCCCGCCTTCCACATCACCCGAGCGTTCGCCGACGACCGGCTGACCGCCGCGCGCGTCGGCACGCTGGACGAGTTGCAGCAGAAGCTCGACGAGGGCGGCTTCGCCTCGGCCGAGTTGGCCCACGCGCAGGTCAGCGGCAAGGCAGGGTTCAAGAAAACCAGCGCACCGACGCGGAACGTCTTGGGGATTCGACGCGGCGTCGGCCCCCACGCAGACGAGTTCGTCGTCATCGGGGCCCATTACGATCATCTCGGCATCCGCAAACCGATGATGCGGAAGTTCAAGGCCGGCAAGCTCGTGGCCGAAGATGTCCGACCGCAGATTCACAACGGCGCCGACGACAACGCCTCCGGCACGAGCGGGCTGATCGAGATCGCCCGCATGTTCGCCTCGGCCCCGCCGCCCGGCCGCGGCATCCTTTTCATCGCCTTCACGGGCGAAGAGTCCGGCCTGCACGGCAGCAAATACTACATCGAGCACCCCGTGGTCTCGCTCGATCACACCGTCGCGATGCTCAACATGGACATGATCGGCCGTCTCAAACCCGGCGACGATCATGTGACCGTCTTCGGCGTTCAGTGCGGCAAGGGGTTCACCGATGTCCTCGAACCGGCCGGTCGCACCGCCGGACTCACCATTGCGCCCGCCGTCGACGAGGGAGGTCGCAGCGACCACGCCGGCTTCCTCCGAAAACAGATTCCGTCGCTCCACTTTTTCAGCGGCAACCACCCGGACTATCACCAACCCACCGACGACGCTGACAAGATCAACGCCGCAGGCGGGGCGAAGATCGCAAGACTCGTCTACGACGTGGCCAAGGACTTGGCCGTGCGCGAGGGGCGTCCCGAGTTTCAAGTCGTCAAATCGGAAAAGAAAGAGCCGACCGGGGCCACGCCGACGTTCCGCGTGGTGATGGGCCTGACGCCGAACTACACCGACGACGGGACGCCGGGCATGGGCGTCGATGGGGTCAGCCCCGAAGGGCCCGCCGACCTCGCCGGGATGAAGGCGGGGGATCGGATCATCCGCATCGGAGGCAAGTCCGTCGCCAACGTCTACGACTACATGGCCGCCACGCGCAACAACAAGGCCGGCGACGCCGTTGACGTAGTCGTCCTCCGCGACGGCAAGGAAGTGACGCTCCACGTCACCCTGGCCCCGGCGCGGTAGACCGTCGTCCGTTCATCGAACGCGCTGGAACAAGTGCAACGCGCGGTGCAGCGTTTGGTCGCCCATTTGCAGTCCGTACGGGAACGGCTCCTCGACGCGCATTCGTGTCTTTTTCAACACTCTCTCCGCCGCCGCAAGCTCAGCGCGATCCAGCGACGCCGTCTTGTAGGCGACCAGCCATCCGCCCGGTTTCACGAACGCGGCGCACAGCTCCAGACATTTTCCCAGCGGGGCGAGCGCTCGAACGGCAACCACGTCGAACGGCCTCTCTTGTCCTGAGCCTCGAAGGATCGGACGCCAATGGGCCGCGTGAGCGTGCTCGACATGCACGTTGGTCAGGCCGATCGCCGCCACGGTGCGAGTTAGAAACTCCACTTTCTTCCGCGTCGCGTCGATGGCCGTAACCGCCCATTCGCGCTGCATCACAGCGAGCGGGACGGACGGAAACCCCGCCCCTGTTCCTACGTCCAGGACCGTTCGCACCGCGATCGAACGGTCTCGTGTCCACAACAGCAGCGCCAGCGAGTCGGCGTAGTGCTTCACGGCGGCCTCGATCGGATCGGTGATCCGCGTGAGGTTCATCACCCGGTTGGTTTCAACGACGGCCTCGAAGTGCGCGCGGAGTTGACGCAATTCTCTCGGCAGGACCGGCATTCCCCAACGCCGAAGCGCCGTGGAAAGCGCGCCTGCGAATGGTTCGCCCCGCCCCGACATACGCCCATCATGGCGCGGATCACACGGGGACGCGAGCGTCTTGAGCGTCTGTAGGTTGGTCAGCCCGGGCGAGGGCGAGGACGTTCCACGTCGTCTCATCGGGGTCCGTATCGAAATCGGACATGGCCCCGATGCGCAGGAGCGAAAAGCCCGTCGCTCGCAGGAAGCGCTCGATGTCCGACCCGAAAAAGAACCGCAGGCAATGCGTTTCCTCCGCGCGGCGTTCTTCGGCCCCCGTGGTCCGCTGGACGTGGAACCGCACGGTGATCCGGCGACGTTGGACATCGAGCTGCGACGTGGAGGTGCGGACCCACCGCCCGTCCGAACCCTCCACCGTTTTGGTCCGGTCGGTCGGCGGCTGGTGAAGGACGGCCGGACCGTACCAGCAGTCGAAGAGCAAGAGCCCGCCGTCGCGAAGATGCATCCGCGCCGTCCGTAGTGCCGCGAGCAGGTCGTCGTCCTCAAGCTGATACCCGAGGACAGCAAACATCATGAGGGCCGCATCGAAGCGACGATCGGTTCGGAACGTCCGCAGGTCGCCGACGTGATACACGGGTGAGCGCGACGAGCGCCGTTCGGCGGCCCGCCGGTTCGCCTGGGCGATCATGTGGGGCGAGCGGTCGACGCCGACCACTTCGTAGCCGCGATCGACGAGCAACTCCGCGTGCCGTCCCGTGCCGCACCCCAGATCGAGAACCTCCCGCACGGATCCGGCCCGGCGTCGGGAAAACAGCCGCTCCACGAGGTCGCATTCCGCGGTGTAATCCTTGTCCTGGTAGATCGCGTCGTAGGCTTCGGCGTAGGTCGCTCCGAACGGTTCGGTCATCGTAACCCCAGATAAAGACGGGCAATGCGCCTTTAGCTGCACAAAGAGTTTCTAACAGAACCCCAAGCGCAAGCGCGGGGCCAAGCTTCGAGGGCCGAAAAACTCAAGACCGGTCGCTCGCGCTCCCGGTTCTGTTTGGGCCTCTAAAAGTAGTCCTTCTCGGTCAATCCGGTGTACGGACCCTGCTTCACTTCCAACAGCACGGTGTCTTCGAGCATACGGAATCCGTGACCGCCGGCGACCAGGATAAGGACGTCTCCCGTACGCAGCTCCCGCGTGGCGATCAAAGAGCCGTGCTCGTTGTACAGATCGACCTCGCACCGGCCCTTGCGAACGACCAGCACCTCGGCGGTGCCGACGATGTGCCGCTCTATGGGGCGGTGCCTGTGCCGTGGGATGGCTCCGCCCGCGGGGTAGACGACGAACCCGACTTGCTGATTCCAGTCGTCCGGGGTCACGAACTCCGTGGCCTCGGGCTGCGGACCCGCGCGGACGATGCACGCCAGCGGCCGACCATCGTCGCAAATCTGTTCGACTTTGCTCGCTGTCGTCGCGGCGACGCTCATGCCCGTAGCTCCGCCGCCGCGGGCGCCGGTTCTCGATGCCGCTCCCGCTCGATTCGCTCCGTGGCGGCGTCGATAATCTCCGACAGTCGTCGCCGAAAATCCCGCGGTGTGTAGCTCCGCACCCGCGAGCGACCCTTGGCGATCAGTGTCTGCCGAAGCGGTTCGTCGGTCCAGAGTTCCCGAATGCCGTCGGCGATCCCCTCGACGCTCTTCGGGTCCACGGTGACGGCCGCGTCTCCCACCTGCTCCACGATCCCCCGAATGCGGGAGGTGAGCACCGGGCAGCCCAGCGACCAGGCCTCGAGAAACGGAATGTTCGTGGGGCCAAAGAAGGTCGGCATCACCAAGGCGACGGCGCCCGCATACAACCCGGCGATTTCCTCGTCGGACACGTAACCGAGCGTCCGCACCTGGCCGTCGAGACCGAGCGCGGCGCAGCGCAACTCCATTTCGGCGACGACTCGCTCGCGAATCTCACCGCTGCCCGAACTTGCCCTGAGCCTCGAAGGGCCCGTGAGGACCAGCGGGATGATCAGATCGTGCTCCCGGCGCAGCAGCCCCAGCGCCTCCACCAATCGCAGATGATTCTTATGCGGCCAGAACTGCGCGGGATAGAAGAGGTATCGGTCCGGCAGGGTGTACCGCTCGCGCACGCACTCCAGGCACGCTCTGGCCGCTTGGGCATCCAATGTTGCGTCATACAGATACGGAAGCACATGCACCCGGTCGGGTTCGACGCCGTAGGGACCGTAGGCGGCGAGGATATCTTCGCGTCCGATCCGCGACTCCGCGATCAACAAGGCAGCCGACTTCCCCGCGTTGCGGAGCACATACTCCCTCCGCCGCCACTCCCCGTCCGCGGATACCTCCGGGAACTCCGGCTGCAGAAGATGCTGCAAGTCGTGAATGGCCATCACGAAGGGAATCCCCGATTCGAACGACAGTCGATGAGGCGATGGATACAGCATCAGATCGATCCCGCATTCCCGAAACCAGTCGCGCATATCGGGCTGTTCCTGGGGCGAATCCGGGTCGGGGATTTCGTTCAGATCGATGGCCGGCTTCGGCGCCCAGGGCGGCCGAAACGGTTTCACGCTCCAGGGCGAATGGTCCATTTTCGTCAACACCGGGTCGCTTGGCTCGTGAGCGAATACGACGAACTCGGGATTCCAGGGCGAGTCTGCCGCCGTGGAGAGATCGTAAAGAGCGTTCAGCATGGTGACGCTGTACTGATAGATGCCGCCGTCATGCCGCTTCAACGCGGGAAGAATACCGATCCGCATGGGTCCGCCTACCTTTAACCACCTGGTGCCTTGAAATCAGAATCGCAACCGTTTGCGAGCGGCCCGAAATCAAAGCCGCGAATCCCGGCGCGAACGTGTTTAGCGATTTTCGCCCCAACGGGGCGACGGAATGTAGCCAGGGGTGGAGTCCGCCGGAGGCGGACGGAACCCCTGGTCTCGTCGTCCCCTCGAACCCCCCGCCCCGGAGGGGCGGAGGAAGCGTAGCAAGAAAGAAACACGCTAAGCACGTACCCCGGCGCGCCGGGAACAGGTCAGTCGCCGGTGAACGCGTTCTGCCAAACGGCCAAGTCGCGTAGGTCCACGTCGTCATCCGCGTCCACGTCGAAGAACTGCCACCCAGGCAATTGCGGCTCTGCGGACGGGCCCAGCAGATAGTCAACCAACGCCGCGAAGTCCGCCCAATCCACGTCGCCGTCGCCATCGGCATCTCCCGGCACCCGCCTGATGGCGAGACTGTGGAACGCGCCCGCGGCGGCAGCCACGAATCCGCCGTTCGGCGCGGGGACGTTGGTCCTACCGTCGCCGTTGTATCCCCATCCCAC
>CAYQZH010000052.1:0-17461 GCA_964421865.1 uncultured Phycisphaera sp.
TTGGGCACTTCTTTGAAGAGGTGCTTGCACTCTTCGCCCACTTCGCCGCCGCCGGCGCAACGCCCACCGCCACCGCCGCCTCGCCCTCCGCTTCCTCAGCGCCCTCGGCGGGCAGGGCCTCATCCAGACCCGCACGGGTCGCCTCGCCCATCTCGGCCGCTTCTTCCTTGCCCTCGGCCTCGCCTTCCTCGCCGGTGTAAATCTCCTCAAGAAGTTCGGCGCCAAGGGACGTGTCGTCGCTTTCCCGCGTCAGGTCGAGGATGCCCGAACCGCTGCCCACGCCCTCGATACCGAGTCCGGCCACGTCGCTCACCGCGGTCTGGGCGAGCGGATCGACGTGCTCATCCAACTCATCGTCGTCGAACACATTGACGCCGACCGACGGTACGGCCGACCCCTCCTTCGCCTTCTTCGTAACCCGCGCACCGGTCGCGGTATCTTCGGCATCCACGCCCTCGAGGCTCACCACGTCGCTTGCGGAGGGTGCGAGTTCGACGCTGGAATCTTCCACCGGTTCGAGCACGATCTCGCCGCTCTGCGAACCGCCGACCGCCGCCAGCGCAGGCTTGGCGCTCTTGGCCGAGGCCTTGGCGAGTAGCCCGTCCACGTCGCCCACCTTGTAGTTCACGGAGCCGGCGTCGCGGAACTCGCGCAACTTGCCGTCGCGGACGAGGCTTTTCAGCTCCTCCTCCGACCGCCCGAGGCGCTCCGCCGCTTCTTTCGCCGAGTAGAACATCTTGGCCATGGGATTCTGCCTAAATCTCGCTTCACTCCGCCCCGGGAAAAACCCAACCTCCCTGTGTGGGGCCGACTTTCCAGTCGGTCATGATCCCGGCGCGCCGGGAGAAAGCCTGTCCCACAAACTCCTACGGCATCTGGTGCTCGGTGGATTGTAGCCGGTACTGCCGCTGCTCCTCCACCATCTTCTCCACCACGTCGGGCGGCAGGTCGCAAACGTTATGGTTCTCAAGGTACCGATCATACCGCCAAGTCCGTGCCCCAGCCAGCCGCAGGCAACCCTTTTGGGCCAGGTACTCGTAGACCCAAATCGTCATGGCGTCAGTATCCACCATGTACACTCCGAAGGTGCCTTTGGAAAGCTGCCCGGAGAAGGCGAAGACGCCCCTGGCCCCGGCGGCGGTCGGAAGCTGCCCGAAGGCCGTCGCGTCCATCGCTACCCCCTGCGGCCGCACGACTAAGGCCGTGGCGATCACCACCAGCGCCACCGCGATCACCCAGAAAACAGGGTGGGGCGACCGCCGAGGCTGTGAATTGCCCAGGCTTGCGGCGTCGGATTGAGATTCGTCGGGGGGGATAATCGTGAGGATCCTCCGATTCACGGAAAGCGAGCTTCTTCTACCATTACTCCCCCACTCAGGCGCGGCAGGTCCAAGTCCCGGCGCGCCGCGACCGCTACGCCGACGCCTGGTTTCGCCGAGTTCCGCTCCGCCACCCGTGGGGCCAGGAGTCGGCGTCAGGAACGACCGGCACCGCCCAGGCTCTCGCCCTGAGTATACCGTAATTCGATGACGTGACAACGACAGGAACGCTGTTGCGACGACTACCTACCTGGTCCCGATCCGGTCGAGCGCCGCCGCCCGGAGGAAGTCGGAAACGCCCTTGAACCCCAGCCGCGACGCGGCTTCCCCCAGAGCAAGCCTCTCATCCGGCGTCAGGCGGATGCTGATCTGTTGGGTCCGCTGATGGCGTCCAGATGGGAGACGCCTGCCGAGTTCCAACAACGTCGCGACGGCCACGGTCAACGCCTCGCGCGTCGCCTTCACGCACGCATCCGGCGTCTTTGCGTCGGCGAACACCGTGGGCATCTCGATCGACGAGCCGATGTATCCCAGGACCCCATCCGGTTCGAGCACCAGGCGGTAATCGTGCACGATCGACCGCGCGTGGGAGAGCACCGCGGGGTCGAAGGGACGGTCCGGCGACTTACGCTTCGCCGACGAGCCGTTTGATCTTTGGGACGTACGCATCGCTCACAGTCTTATCGTACACCGGGATCAACAATGGTAGCTCGTGGTCCGAGTGTACGAACACGAAATACGGCGGCCACGTTCTCTGCAATACCCAACCGTGCGATTCCAACTGTTCAAGTACAGCCCTGAAGGGCATTCTTGGCATCGCCTGCGGTCCTTTCCATCTGTGCGCATCGAAACTCCACCACCACCCGTACGCATGCAAACTCGACCGCTACGATTGAGGCCTTTGAGGGCTGGTAGAAGTGTCGCACACGATATACGGCGAGTCAACCGATCCTGGCAAGGAAATCGCGACTCAGGACCGTAATCGCGGGCCAGCCGTAGAACCGAGTCCTGAAACGAGGGCAATCGGGCCCTGTTCGCCTAACCGTGATTCCTTCCCCCCACCCAGACGTTCCCCCGGTGGGTGTTAAGCAGCTTGACGCCTTCGTTCATGGGTCGTTGGAAGACCTTACAGCCAACGATCAGCCCGCCTACCGCCGGGGTCACCTCGTCTCCTTCGCTCGCTTTCCTTTCCGGCGGTCGACAAGCTTTCCCGGGTGTTGGGCCTGGAGACGCCGGGTCATTTCAAGCAACTTGTTGAAATCATGGCCACATTCGTCAAAAAAATGGCGCTGGATGCCCCATCACCCCATGGGGCGGGGCATTGATGGAACGATTTCAAGCGTAAATACGGGATACGACCAAACGCGGGGCGAGCACGAGGCTGTCATAGAGACTGACAAGATCCTTGCGAAACCGCGCTAAACTGAAACGTCCTCGGACGAGATCGCGCCCGGCCCGCGACATCGCCTCTCGAAGTCCTTCGTCCGTAGCCAGTTCGCGCATCGCGCCTGCAAGCTGAGCGGGGTCGCCCGGCGGCACAAGCAGCCCGTGAAGGCGGTCCTCGACGACCTCGGGCACGGCCCCCACACGCGTCGCCACGACGGCCAAGCCGTAGGCGAGGGCCTCCAACAGGGAGAGCGGCATCCCTTCGTGGCGGCTGGGTTGGACATAAGCGTCCGCCCACCCCAAGAACCCCGCCTTCTCCTCGCCTTGAACCGGTCCGATGCATCGAACGGACCCGTCGAGGCCTCGGTCGAGAATCTTCTGATTCAAGACCGCCTGATCGCCCGCGGTCCCCGGCGGACCGGCCAACGCGACTTCGACGACCAACCCGTCCGTACGCAGGAGCGCGCAGGCGTCCAGTAAATCGTCCACGCCCTTCCATTCATCCATCCGCGCCAGCATCAGGAACCGACACGGCCCGTCATCTCTCCGCTCTGCGACCGTTTCAGGGAGTTCGACCGCGTTTTCCACGACCGCGATTCGCGCGGCGGGCGCCATACTCTGGAGCTTTCGGCGCCAGCCGTCGGACAAGGCGATGACGCAATCCGCGTGGGACAGGGACCACTCGATCAACCGCCGAGCGATGGCGCCCGACTGTACATAGAACTCATCAAAGGCCGCCCCGTGGACGTGAAGAGCGACACGGGCCCCCGTCCAACGAGCGATCCACATGTCCGACACCGAACGGTAGAAGGAGAACCCGCTGCACGTGTGAACATGAACAATGGCCGCGCCGGTTTGGCGAATGGCGCGACGCAGAACCCACAGTTGTCGCACGTGGCGGGCGACTCGTCGGACGATCGACTCGCCGGTTCCCGACGACATCGTGACGGGAACGCATTGGACCCGATACCGCCCGTCGAAATCCAGGTTGAGGATTTGCCCCATGACGCCGGCCATTCCGCCGATCATCGTCGGCGCCGGCCCGACCAAGAGGACCGTCGCGGGTGACGATAGGTCGCGGGTCACGCTCACGGGTCAGTACGCCGGGACGGGTACACGGTTTTCGACCTCCGCCGCGAGCAACGCATGGAACGCCGTGGCTTCTTCGGGGAGTGAGTCGGGATCGGGCAGGGCGAAGCTCTTTCGTCCGAAGATGCCGGGGTTGCACAAGGCCATCATCGCGCCGCGCCACCCGCCCTTGAGCTGCAAGCCCAGTTGACCGCGTTCGAGACACTCCTCCAAGGCCTGGAACAGCCGCCGGGTAGCCTGCGGCTTGCCGTACTCGCGGCAGACATATTCCCGCCCGTCGAGGTTGAAATCGACGTCGCGCTCGAAGGTGCGGATCGTCCGAACGAATCCTTCGATGGACTCCGCATAGCCGCAGTGCGGGGCCGGGCACGTCGTCACCGCATGACGGCCCTGGCAGAGCGTCTCCAAGGCCAGCCGCGACAAGACGCCGTCGAGCCGCGGCACGATCGTCACCGTGGAGCGCTGGATCGCCCGCGACACGTCGTCCACTACGCCGAGGGATTCCACGTTGCGGAACGCGCCGTAGTCGGTCGCGGCGTCGCCGAGGATGAGAAAGCGCACGCTCGGCATCCGACGGATCAGCGTGTCCACCCATCGCCCTCCGCAAAAATCGCGTCGCCCCGTGGGCAGGTGACAGAGCGCCGTGAAGACGCCCGGCAGCGGCTCGGGCTCGTAGGTGTTGAACACGTGCAGACTCAGCATGGGGCCCGGCGAGGCGGGGACGCCGATTCGAGCGAGGTCGTCGACCAGGGCCTGCGTGCGGGCGAGCTGGACCGCGCCCAAACGCGCCACCGCGTGGGCGAAGGCGCGGGACGCGGAATGGACCTTCGCCCAGAGTACGTCGCGCCCGGTCCAGTAACGAAGGAGCGGAACGCCCGCGAGTCGCGCCGCGACCAGACTGCGCAGAAGTCGATAGTTCCTTTGTCCGTAGGTGACCAGATGGATCACGTCAGGCTTGGGCGACGATACGGTTTCGCCGCCGTCAAAAGACGCTTCCACGCCGCGTTCGGCCAGCGCCCGAGCGTGGTGCGATGAAACGGTGATGCCGTCGTCGGGTTCGCCGACGAAGTGAACGTGCATCGCTGCCACTCCGGTCTCGCCGCGCGGACCGCGTCGCTCGAGTTCAGCGCGCGGTTGCACCCTCCACGATGTGACTGTCGGCTTACCGGACTTAGCGCTTTAGGTAGAAACCCTTACGTACAGCACCCCATTGAAGGGGTGCGCATAGGCGTTCCCTTCCTCGACAAAAGTCATCAACCGGCTCGCCGGCGCCGTCTTGTCGGAAAAATCCGCAATCCCCGAGCGCTTCCGCTGTCCCGGCGCGCCGGGACTGCACCACTGTTCCACATGATTCATCCACGAGGAATGCGGCGGAGGGAAGTGGAAGACGAACGCGGATGCTTGGCCGGCCTCTTCGTGCGACCGCCTTTGGCTTTCGGGTGCGATGCCACTCCCTGACACCCGTGACATCCCTATCAGGGAAGTACCGTACTCGAAAATCAGAGAGTGACGCGCGACTAGGGGTTTGTCCGTGCCCTGCCCGAAGCGCCGCGTTCACGCGGCGCTCGATGCCGATAGGGATTCGTCGCGGGTAAGTTTTTGGAATTAAATGAGGAAACCCAGAGGCTTCCTGGCCGTGTCCATCGCGATGTGCTTGTCTCTGGTGTGGCTTGGCTGCTGCATGATCGGCGTTGGCGTTGACGGCGGAGAAGACACAGGGGGCGGCGGCAACGACGTCGCGCCCGCCGGCGACAACGGGGATGGCGTACCGCCGGCGGGGAACAATGCTGACTCGGAGGGCGGCGGGCCCGACGTCGTGGCCGCCGGCGGGACCGAGGTCGTAGCCGACAGCGGCACCGACGTCGTGAACGACGACGTGGTGAACGATAACAGCGACGACCCGCGGGGTGCATTCCGCCTGGATGGAAGCTGGCTGGACCACGGACGAGAGACCCGCATCGTCACGACCGGTTCGCAGGTCCGCGCGACCTACGTGAGCAAGTTCCTGTGCGACCGAGACTCCGGCTCCGTCGGTCTCAACGAGGAGTCGGCTCCCGACGCCGATCTTGACACCACGTTCGAGGACTTCACCGGGACTCTTTCCCGCAGCGGAAATGTGCTCCCCGGCGACACGATCACGGGAACGACGTCGACCTGCCGCTCCGGCTACACCGAGGAGCAACAGCAGCAGTCGGGTCTCCCCAACGGGCTCGTCGCGGCGCCGATTGTGATCACGGTCGCCCACGAGAACACCCTGCAAGGCCTTTGGTATGACTCTGCGGACCTCGACGGCAACGGTGAGCTCGACGACGGCGGCCGCTTCTTCACCATCACGCGGATCACGGAATGACGATCGCCTGCAGAGACCCGCTCCGCGACGCCGAATTCGACGAATCACCATTGCAACGAATGTAGCGCCGCCCCTTGTGGGCGGCGCATCGCGCGACGAAGGATGATCGTTCCGGCCCTCAGCACCAGCAGCGTCATCACCGCTAAGCCCCAGCCGGAGACGGTCGCAATGCCCGTGGGGCCGATGGCAACGGCGATGCCCGCGTGGCCCTGCGGCGCGGGGAGAACGGATTCAGCCTGTAAGGCTGAGCGACAATAGCCGTGGGCAAGCGCAGCGCCGCCCACGGAATCGATGCCCCCAACCATTTATTCGACCCTGAAGGGGTCGCATCCGTTCGCGTGGGGTAGACGACCCTTTCAGGGTCGGGGTATTTGGCGCATCCGCGATCCGGTGGCGGGGCCACCGGCTACTATCGGGCAGGCTTTCAGCCTGCAACGGCACCAATCAGCCTGAAAGGCTGAACGACAATAGCCGTGGGCAAGCGCAGCGCCGCCCACGGATTGCGCGCCCCCATCATTCATTCGACCCCAACGGGGTCGTCTACTTCTTGATCGTTATCCAAACATCGTGCTGGCTGCCGTCCGACAGCGTGGCGATCAGATTCCACGTCCCCTGACTGAACCCGGTCCGGGTGCTCAGGTTGAAGTGCCACCCGCCGTCCGTCAGCCGGAACTGGTTTCCGGTCGTGGCCGCGTCGGTCGGCGTGGCGTCGATCGGTGGGTCAGAGTCCGCGTCGCTACTGTACTTGACCGCCTGAAGCGTGTGAGTGCCTGTCAGCAGCAGCCTGCCGCACTGCGAGGCCGCAAACTTCACCGGGATCGTGCTGCCCAGCTTGAAGGCCCGCCGTGGGTCGGCAAAGCTCCCGCCGGTTGCGTCCGCGCCGCTGATCGGGGGAAGGAAGCCGACGAAGCCGATGGTGTCGTCCACGCCGCAGCCGCAGATGCCCGGCGCAGGCACGGCTGAAGAATACGAGTAGAGGAACAGGTAGTTGTCGGTCCCAGGGTATCCCGCACTAGTCGCGTCCATTAGATAAAAACGCAGATACCAAGGCGAGCCTGCGGTAAGCGGCATGGTCGGTAGCGCCGTGCCTGTTAGGTTCGGACCTTGGTAGAGCGTCGCGGTCTCGTCGGCCGCGTCGATCCAGATCGACCAGTCGGTGGGCGGCAGATCCTGCTGGCCTTGGTTGTTCGGAGGGGGTAAACCGAGGTCACTGATAGTCCAGTAGAGCCGCGTGTTGTTCGCATTGTCCGTGTGCCACATGTCGTTTAGATCGTAGAAGTTGTTATAGCCCACCGGGTCCGAACCGGTTGTGATCGAGATGTTGTACCCGTCCACATGATACGCGTTCACATCCGCTCCCCAGCGGAAGTTGACAATGTGACTGCACCCGTCGTTGTAGTCGTAATTGGTGCGCACCCAGGCTTCCTGTCCATAGGTGTTGCCGGTGGCGGGGCCCTGATGCGAGCTTCCAGGTATCCATCGGAGGCGATGACTTCCTGATGAGACCACGATCCGATTCCCCCGGACCCTAAATGGAATTGGTTGGATCCACCCACGGTCCAAAGCGCGGGGTTTATGATCCCATCCTCGAAGTCGTCGAAGATCGGTTCAGCGCGCGCTTCAAGAGTGTACATCAGGAACAGAGGCAAAACACCAAACACAAGAGCATCGCGAAACATCTTCATTCTCCTTTCACGGGTGCGCGCCGAACATCTCGGCGCAAAAAGAAAGAGCGTCGGACCAAGGACGCTCGTAGAACCCCCGGCAAGGGGCGGAAGGAACGTGCTCCGGCCTTGCCCGTTGTCCGATATTTCCCATTTGTCAGACCTCAAGCCGTCATTGCACCTGGGCGAGCCACCTGATTCAAGCCACCTGATTCTCTGCGTCGCTCCGGTGGTTAACTCCTTGTAGGTGGCGGGTTTACAGCCGAGGGCGGCCTCCACGAGGCGATCGAAGAGTCGTAGGTCGGGGCATGGACCCGACACCCCCCGATCGCCCCGCACCGCCCCTTCCACCGATCATCCTGCACGTTATTGATGCGAAGGAGGTGCGCGCCCACGCTGAACGAGGGGCCCGGTGGAGAACGTTGGATTTCCAAACGAACCCACCAGGAAATTCATAAACGCCTATGAAAAAAGGAGTTACGAAAACACGTCACCGACCGGAAAGCCAAACCGAAGCCACCCTCCGCCCCGCTTTCGGTGTCCGTTTATTGCGTTTCTGCGTTTCCGTGCGTGTCTCCGTACCTCGGTTATTCATTCGACAATCGACATTCGACAATCGACAATTGGAAATCGGCAATTGGCAATCCACCGTCCCTCCGCCCCTTCGTCCCCCCGTCCGTCCGTCCCTTCGTCCCTCCCACGCAGTGCCATCGCGTGACACTACCCGAAAAAACCGTACTCGCAAAACGAACCCATTTGACGTCCACGCTTTACAGACTCAAGTCTCGGCGTTACGCTGGGAGGGGCCGCCGGGGGCACACGATTCACGCGGGCGATATCTGGACGGCGGATTGGAGGGCGTTGTGCAGTTCGACAATGCGGTATTCGCCCGTGGCGCCGGCGTGGTCGAACCGGACCACATCGCCGATGCGTTTGCCCATGATCCCCTGAGCGAGCGGGGCCTTGTAGTTGAACCAGCCCTTGGCGTGGTCGGCGTCCCAGGGGCTGACGAAGGACGTTTCGTAGCGCTCGCCGCCGCCGGTCGGCTCGAAGACGACCCGCGTTCCGACGCCGACGTAGTCGGTGGGCACGTCGCCCGGGGTCATTACCCGGGCCATGGCGAGTTCCGCGTTCATCTGGGCCAGGCGGGCGCGGAGAAGGTCGCGCTCTTCGAGGGCGAACTTGTATTCGGAGTTTTCGCTGAGATCGCCGCGTTCGGCGGCGGCGCCGATGGCCTTGGCGTTGTCCCGCATCTTGACGTTGACGTGCTGTTCGATCTCTTTTCTTCTTTTGGTCAGACCGGCTTGGGTCACGTAGAGGACGTCCTCCCGCGCCCAAGGCTCGATGGTGACGGCCGTCTCCCGCGAGGGGAACCGCTCACGCAGATGAGTGAGCAAATCTTCGTGTACGGCGCGGCCGAGGTTGTCGAGTTGGGCGATCTGGGTGCGGAGTGTGGCGGCCATTCCGGGGTCGATGCCTTGCAGACAGCGCAGGAAGCGCTCATAGCGCCTCGCGGAGAGTACCGTGCGGGCGCGGGCGGAGATCGTTTTGGCCTGCTCCTTGGGGAGGGTGTCACTGCGGCGGCACTCGTCCAACGATCGAAGAATGCGAACCAGGACGGTGAGCGGATTCAGCTTGCCGGATAGCTCGTCCGACGAGGGACCATCCCACAGCCAAAGCAGAGCCTCAAAATACGCGGTGGGCGACGCAAAAATCCGCTGCACGACCGGCTCGAACTCCGCCGCGGTCCAACCGTGTTCCACCAGCCGAGAGGCGGCGCGATCGCACAAAGCCATCGGCAAGGTCGGCAGCATGGCGACGAGCGGGTCCCGCCATTGATCCGGCCGGGCCTCGATCAACGCCCGGCAGGCGAGATCGAACATCGCTTCGCGCTCGATGTGTCGCAAGACGGCGTGCACGTCGGTCGCCTTCCGAAACAGATCGAGGGTCCCGAGGGAGGCGTCGTCCGCGCCCGCGAGCTCACCCATCCGCCAGGCGACCGTCCACGCCAGCCCGGCGCGAAGGGAATGATGCTCGGTCAGTTGCCGAGCGTGAGTTGCGGCGAGCTCGTGACATTGACGAAGGGTCGCGCTGGAGGGCGTCTGTCCGCGGTCCTTGCAGCCTCGGACGTACTTCTCCACGGCGTCCAGTTGCGCGAGGGGATCACGGTGCTTCGAGACCTCGACGAACAACGCGTCATCATGGGCGAACGGGACATCGTGGTAGGTGATGACGTACGGCGATCGGCCTTCGACCTTGACGTTGTGACAGCGCTTCAGCGCCGTCCGCGCCCGGGTCCACCATTTCTTAAACTCGTCCTCGGAAAAGGGGGCGGGGACGAGCAGCCTCTCCACGGTCTCGCTGTCGATGGAATCGTCGTGCCGGCGGCAAAGCTCAATCACGACTTCGGCGGGTTCTTGATCCAGTCGTTGGGCCAGTCGATCCGGGGCGTACTGCCGGAGAACTCGGAACTCCGTCGCGGTCGCGGGGCGGAAGCGGTCGGCTAGTTCGACCGCGCCGAGCGTCTCGGTCGACTGACCGATAGAGAAGGTGAACTGCCATTGCTTGCAGTCGATCAATCCCACCCGAGCGACCGTGTCGTGGTCTCGCGCCGCGAGGTAGTCGCCGACCTTCAACGCAAGGCAGACGTCGAGCGTCCGGAGGGCACGACGAACGGGTCTGCCGCCGGCGAGGCCCGCTTCCGTGAGCAGGGCATCGATCCCCTCCTGACCCGCGTAAGCCGCGCGGTAAAGCTCCGCTACTTGGGACCGAAGCTCCTGACTGTCGCCCACGGCGAGGAGGAAGGAACTAGCCAGACCCAGGGTTTCGATCGGCGACAGACGCGTGGACATCGCCTCGATCGCCGTCCAGGCCCACTCTTCCGCCAGAGAGGCCTTGCCGACGCGGCACAGCTCGGCAAGGACCGGTTGATAGTCGCGGAGCGTGGACGGCGACGCCTCCAGCGACTCCAGGAGGCCCATCCACTCGGCCTCCACCGTCGCGGTGTTTCCGCTTCCGATCAACTGCACCAGGGATTCAGGTCGCATCGAGAGCTTTGGGACTCCGGTATCCGGGGGAACAAAACGCCGAGCCCCGTAGTATGGCAGGCTGACGCCCGGTTGTCGAGTCGCCGCCGGCTATCCGTTATCCGCCTCAAGAATCTTGCCCACCCCACAACGTACAGCGTGGTTTAAACAATCCGGATCGAGCGTAACCGCGGATCGGACAAACGGTCCTCCATCGGTTCGACAAGTTGTTACCAAGCCATTGCAAAGCGATTTCGCTATACTGGCTGCCGGCCGGGCCGACGCTGCGGCGTTTCCTCCCCACGGACCAATGATGGACCTCGACGTTCTGAATGACAAGGGCCTCCGCGAACAACCGACCACCGAGGTCGGCAGCTATTTCGTGGCCAACTACCCGCCGTTTTCGGTGTGGTCCCCGGCGCACGTGCCCGCCGCGCTGCGGGCCCTGGATACGCCGGTTAGCGATGCGAGCGGTGTGATGCGGAGCGCCGCGCAGGCGCCCGGCGAGCCGGGATTTCATTCCGCCCGCGGCTCGGGGCTTGGGTTGTACATCCACATTCCCTTCTGCCGGAAGCGCTGCAAGTTCTGCTACTACCGCGTCTACACCGACAAAAACTCGGAAGACGTCGACGTGTACATGGACGCGCTCGCGCGAGAGGCCGCCTTGTACGCCGATCGCGCGGCCCTTCGCGGACGGTCCTGGGATTTCGTCTACTTCGGCGGCGGCACACCGTCGTTTCTCAGCAGCGACCAACTTCACCGCTTGATCGATCGAATCAGCGAGCACTGGCGCTGGGAGGATGCGGTTGAGGTCACCTTCGAGTGCGAGCCGGGCACCCTCAGGAAGGGCAAACTGGAGGCGATCAAGGCGATTGGCACCACCCGCCTGAGCCTGGGCGTCGAGCACTTCGACGACGAAGTGTTGTCTGCCGGCGGTCGGGCCCATAAATCCCCCGAAATCTTTCGGTCCTACCAGTGGGCGCGGGAGGTGGGCTTCGAGCAGATTAACATCGACCTCATCGCCGGGATGGTCGGAGACACGGAGGCGAAATGGCGGAAGACGGTCGAACAGGCGCTGCGCTTGGCCCCCGACTGCCTGACCGTCTATCAAATGGAGGTTCCGCATAACTCCATCCTCGCCCGCGAGGCCAAGGAAACAGGCGTTCCCACCCCCGTGCAGAGCTGGGCGACGAAGCGGGCGTGGGTGGATTACGCCTTTCGCGAGTTCGAGAAGTGCGGCTACGTCGTCTCCAGCACGACGACCGTGTATAAGCCCAAAAACCACAAGGGGTTCTACTATCGTGACGCCCTCTGGCACGGGGCCGACATGATCGGGATGGGCGTCGCGTCGTTCTCCCACCTGTCCGGCGTGCATTTCCAAAATGCCGATTCGTGGGAAGATTACGTCGGCGGACTGCGACGCGGCGAGCTGCCCCTTGCACGAGGGCTACCCATGACCGACCGCCAGCGTCTGATCCGAGAGCTGATCCTTCAGTTAAAGCTCGGTCGGATCGAGGTGGACTACTTCCGTACGAAGTTCGGGGACGACGTTCGGGAGGTGTTTTCGGACGCCATCGCATCGCTAACCGCCGAGGGCTTGGCCGAGGTGGCCGGCGACGAGCTGCGTTTGACCCGCGGCGGTCTCCTGCAGGTCGATTCGCTCTTACCTCGGTTCTTTGAGCCGCAGTTTCGCAACATTCGATATACGTGAGCACCGTGCGGAGAAAACGATTCGACCCTTGGCGACCGTCCACTGCAATGGCGATGCGGCGGTGGAAGGGCTTGAGGTTGTCCCGGAATGAACTGAGGAGACCGCGCGGGACGCGTTGTTCGATTGACGATTTTCGATTGTCGATTGGGTTCTATGGATCCGATGAACGAGTCCTTTGATTGTGTGGTCATGGGCGGCGGGCCGGCAGGATCGACGACTTCCACGATTCTGGCCGACCACGGTCACCGCACGCTTCTCCTGGAACGCTCGCGGTTCCCGCGCCACCACATCGGGGAGTCCTTGATGCCGCAGACGTATTGGGTGCTCAAACGCATCGGGATGTTGGCGAAGCTCAAGGCCTCCGATTTTCCGCCCAAAGAGAGCGTGCAGTTCGTCAATGCCTCCGGAAAGGAATCGCAGCCCTATTACTTCACCGACCGCGACCCCAGTGAATGGTCCGTCACGTGGCAGGTCAAACGCGATAAGTTTGACAAGATGATGCTGGACAACGCCGGCGAGCACGGCGTGGAAGTGCGCGAAGGTGTGCCTGTCAAAGAGGTCTTGTTCGAGGGGAAACGAGCGGTCGGCGTTCGCGCGGTCATGAATGGCGACACGAAAGACATCCGCACGAAGGTGGTGATCGACGCGACGGGCGTCAACGCACTTCTCTCCCGGCAGCTCGGCATTCGCGAGGGTGAGCCCGGTCTGAAGAACGCGGCGATTTACGCTTACTGGAAAGGGGCCCATCGCGACCCCGGTCGCAACGCCGGCGCCACATTGGTCATTTACACGCCCGACAAGCAGGGGTGGTTTTGGTCGATTCCCCTGCCCAATGACATCACCAGCATTGGCATTGTGGCCAAGCCGCAGTACCTCATCACCGGACGCGGGGACGACCCGATGGCCACATTGGACTATGAAATCGAGAACTGCCCGGGCATCCGTCGTCGACTGGTGAATGCGGAGCGCGTCAGTCACGCCTACGTCACCAGCGATTTCACCTATCGCGCCCGGCGCATCGCCGGAGACGGGTGGGTACTCGTCGGCGACGCGTTCGGGTTTCTCGATCCGATCTATTCCTCCGGCGTGCTTCTCGCCCTCAAGATGGGTGAACTGACGGCGGACACGGTGCACGAGGCCCTGCGGGAGGGTAACCTCAGCGGCGAGCGACTGGGACGGCACGGGCCGAAGATCGCCCGCGGAATGCAGCTCATCCGCCAGTTGGTCTACGCCTTTTACCAGCCGAGCTTCAGCTTCGGCGAGTTCAACCGCGATTATCCGCAGTTCCACGACCAGATCGTGCGACTGCTGATCGGCGACGTCTTTGACAAGGACGACTTCGCGGAGGTGTTCCGGCGGGTCGGAGAGCGTGCTACCCTTCCCGAACCGATCGAGCTGGAAGGGAGCGATGCGGCGTGAAGCGCGTTGTGGTTGTGTTGCTTGTGCTGCTCGCGCTCTTGCACCAGGATTTCTGGTATTGGGACCGCATTGAACCCTTGATATTCGGCTTCATTCCCATCGGTCTGGCTTACCATATGGGCGTATCGATCGCCGCCGCCATTCTGTGGGCGATGGCGGCGCACTATTGCTGGCCAAGGGACGTGGACGTGTCCGAGGGGTCGTTCACGACCGAGACCACGAGTCTCCAAGCGAAACGGGCGCGGCCATGAGTCTTTCCAACTTGAACCCCGGCCAGACCGCGGTGTTGGTGATCGCCGTGTATATGGGAGCGCTCATTGCGCTCGGTCTGCTGAGTCAGCTTGTTCTCCGACTAACGGTGGCGGACTATTTCGTCGCCTCGCGGGGTCTGGGCTCCGTCATGCTGCTGATGTCCCTCATCGGCACGACCATGACCGCGTTTGCGCTGATCGGAAGTTCGGGGGAGGCCTGGCAATCGGGCGTGGTTGTCTATGGCAAAATGGCCTCGTGGTCAGGTATCGTTCATGCGGCCATGTATTTCCTCATCGGTCTGAAGTTGTGGGCGTTTGGGAAGAAATACGGCTATGTGACGCAAATCCAGTTCTTCCGTGACCGTTTCGAGTCCGATCGTTTGGGGCTTGTGCTTTTCCCCATTCTGGTCGGTCTGGTGATTCCGTATCTTCTCGTCGGCGTCATCAGTTCAGGCACGGCTATTCAGCAGGTGACCGCCGGTGCGTTCCCCACCTTATTCCAACACGCCGACCCACAGATGGGCGGGGCGATCCCCTATTGGCTCGGATCTCTGGTCACTTGCGTCGTCGTGTTATACTACATTTCGGCAGGGGGCGTCCGCGGCACGGCCTGGGTCAATGCCCTGCAGACCATCATCTTCCTCGTGCTCGGTTTCGCCATGTGCTGGATTATCGCTGAAAAACTCGGCGGGCCGGTGAAAGCGACACAAATGGTCATCGAGCACAATCCGACCCGACTGAAGCGAGACGTTTCGCCTCAGGACAAGGAGCAGTATGAGGCGCAACTTGAGGCATGGAAGGCCGATCCCAAGACGGCAGTCATCAAGCCGCGGGAGCCTCGCCCGGCCTCACAAGTCGAGTTCGCCTCGTACCTTTTCATTCCCCTCAGCGTGGCCATGTTCCCCCATCTGTTTCAGTACTGGCTCACCGCGCGGAACGCGAAGAAGTTTCGCCTTTCCATTATTGGACAACCGCTTCTCATCATGGTGATCTGGGCGCCGTGCGTGATGATCGGGATTTGGGCCACCTCGGCGGTGGTCACCGGCCAGCCGGTCATCCCGCCCGAATTCGCCGACCCCAACAAAGTTCTCCCGCTCATGGTCAAGAAGCTGGCTTCGCCCTTGATGGGTGCTCTGCTGGCGGGCGGCATCTTCGCCGCCGTCATGTCCAGCCTGGACGCCCAGTTCCTCTGCTTGGGGAGTATGTTTACCAATGACATTGTGGCCCGCTATTCCCGCCCGGAGCGCTTCAGCGAAAAGCAACTGGTGTGGATTGGCCGGGCGTTCATCCTCCTCATTGTCGCGGTGTCCTATGTTCTCGGCTTCGAGTTTCAGGGAACACGCGGCGTATTCCAACTGGGAGTCTGGTGCTTCAGCGGATTCGCGAGCTTATTTCCCCTTCTTTTCGCCGCGATCTACTGGCGCCGGGTTACAAAGGCCGGCGCCTATGCATCCATCCTCGCGACTGCGGCGGTTTGGTTCTGGTTGTTCCGCGATTCCGGTTATGGTGCAGCCGGCGAACACACCCAGTGGGGATTCACTCCCGTTACGCTGATCTTCACGGCGGCCACGGTCGCCCTCGTTGGCGTCTCTTTAGTGACGAGGCCGCCTTCCGCGGCGACGCTGCAAAAGTTTTTCGGAGCACGGAACGATGCGAGTTGAGTTCACCATGCGTCGCCGCGTGCAGTTCGCCGAAACCGATATGGCCGGCGTGCTCCATTTCTCCAATTATTTCCGCTATATGGAGGAGATCGAGCACGCCTTTTGGCGATCACTGCAACTGACGGTGTTTCTACGCGATACCGATCCGCATTTGAGCTGGCCGCGAGTGGCGGTCAGTTGCGAATATTCTGCGCCGCTCCGCTTTGAAGATGAGGTGGACATGGCGTTTCGCCTCACCAAGGTGGGCGATAAGTCACTCAATTACGAGGTGGAATTCCGTCGTGGCGGAGAACGTTGCGCCGTCGGTCGGATCGCAGCCGTGTGTTGCGTGACACGGCCGGGTTCCTTTTCCCCCACGGCGATTCCGCCTGCCATTCGCGCAAAACTCGAAGGCGACGACGGTGGTTAGGCGACTGCGAGTGTGCATTCTGTCTGGGATGCTCGGAGATTCAGCATGAAGTCGTGGCCTCTGTTCGTGATATGCACCGTCCTTTGCTGGGGTGCGTACGTACCCATGATTCACCACGGCCAATTGGCATTCGGAACGAAAAACAGCGCTCTCCGGGCGTTTCTTTTCATCGGCGCCGCGTACTTTCTGATCGCCGGAATAACGTTGGGATATTTGTTGATCTCGAAAGCCGAGCCCCTTCAACTGACCCGACTCGGCGTCGGGCTTTCGACGCTTGCCGGCGTTCTGGGCGCGCTCGGGGCCCTCGGCATCGTGTTTGCCATTAGGTCAGGCGGGGCGCCGATCGCCGTAGCGCCGCTGGTTTTCGCCGGAGCGCCCGTGGTCAACACGATTGTCGCGATGCTGTGGGACAAACCGGCCGAACGGCCCAGTGTGATGTTCTTCGTCGGGATTGTCCTTGCCTGCGCCGGGGCAGCGATCGTGCTACGGTTCAAGCCCGTCTAAGGTGGTCGGAATGCTGATGAAGCCGCGGTGCAGCCTGAGAATTCGAGGGGTCGCAAGATGCGCCGCGCTGTGCTCGACTTTCTCGTGTTCATTGGCTCTTCCCGCATCCGAACCGACCGGTTCGGCCGCCGGGAGTTCACGACAATCCGACTGGCGAATGTTTCGAGGTAATCCGCAACAAACCGGCGTCGCGAGGAGTAGCCTACCCGACAAGCTCCCCGTTCGATGGAGGACGGAGTTGAAAGAACCGGTGACCTCCACCGCGGCGATTGTCGACGGCGTCGTCTATGTCGGCGCGGATGACAATGCTCTTCATGCGATCGATCTGTCGACAGGAGCCGTCCTCTGGCAATATGCGGTCAAGGAGGCCATACGCTCGTCACCGACGGTCGTAGACGGCGTAGCGTATTTTGGAGACCAAGAAGGCGTCTTCCATGCAGTGGACCTCCGCACGCACCTAGCCAAATGGACGTTCAAGACAGAGGGCGAGGTGATTTCCTCCGCCAACCACGACGGCGGGCGAATTGTGTTCGGTTCCTACGACGCGTTTGTATATTGCCTTTCGGCGGATGACGGAAAGCTTCTTTGGAAGTTCGAGACCGCCGGACGGGTGCACGGGTCTCCGGCGATCACAGACGGCCAGGTGATTGTGGCCGGTTGCGATGAACACTT
>CAYQZH010000053.1:0-17439 GCA_964421865.1 uncultured Phycisphaera sp.
CGCCGCGCGAGGGCATTGACTTCTTCCCCTTGCAGGTGGACTACCGCGAGAAGACGTACGCGGCGGGCAAGTTCCCGGGCGGGTTCTTCAAGCGGGAGGCGCGCCCGACGCAAAAAGAAATCCTGACGATGCGGATGATCGACCGGCCGCTGCGGCCCATGTTTCCGGCCGGTTTCATCGACGAGGTGCTCATCCAGGCGATGGTGCTCTCCACCGATCAAGAGAACGAGCCCGACATCCTTGCGATGCTCGGCGCCTCGGCGGCGCTCGGCGTCTCGCAGATTCCGTTCGAGGGGCCTAGTGCCGCCTGCCGGGTCGCGTACGTTGACGGAGAGTACGTCCTGAACCCCACGCTCAAGCAGTTGGAATTCGCCACGATGGAGATGGTGCTGGCCGGTCACAAGGACGCGGTCAACATGATCGAGGTTGGGGCGATGGAGGTTTCCGAGCAGGTCGTGTCCGACGGGATTGCGTTCGGCCACAAGGCGATCGTCGAGTTGTGCGGGATGCTGCAGGAGCTTCAGGAGAAGGCCGGCAAACCCAAGGAGTGGACGCCGCCCCCGCCGACCACGGAGTTGGAGTCCCAGCTTCGCGCTAAGTACGCCGACAGTCTTCGCGCCGCGCGTTCCATCCCCGGCAAGCAGGACCGTTACAAGGCGGTCAACGAAGTCTACAAGGCCGCCAAGGCGGTGTACGCTCCCGAGGGGGCCGCTGCACCGGCGAAACATACATGGAACCAGGTCCGCGAAATCCTCGACCACATCGAGGGGGAGATCCTCACCGACAATGTGCTGCGGAACGGCAAGCGTTCCGACGGTCGCGGGCCGCGGGACATCCGCCCCATCGTCTGCGAGGTCGGCGTGCTGCCGCGCGTACACGGCTCGGCCCTCTTTCAGCGCGGCGAAACGCAATCCCTCTGCGTGACGACCCTTGGCACCGGCCGCGACGAGCAGATCGTCGACGGGCTGACCGAGGAGTACAGCAAGAAGTTCATGCTCCATTACAACTTCCCGCCGCTGTGCACGGGCGAGGTCAAGCGGGTCGGCTTTACCAGCCGCCGCGAGATCGGACACGGCAATCTGGCGGAGAAGGCCCTCCAGGCCGTCCTGCCCACGGCGGAGAAGTTTCCTTACACCATCCGCCTCGTCTCGGAAATCCTGGAATCCAATGGATCGAGCTCCATGGCCTCGGTCTGTGCGGGCTGTCTGGCGTTGATGGATGCCGGCATACCGATCAAGCAGCCGGTGGCCGGTATTTCCGTCGGAATGTTTGAAAAGGGTCCCAAGCGGCAACTGGTCGTCGATATCCTCGGCGAGGAGGACCACTTTGGAGAAATGGATTTCAAGGTCGCGGGCACCCAGCGGGGCATTACCGCGGTCCAATTGGACCTAAAAGGGCGGGGATTGCCTCAGGAAGTGATCCTGGAGACGCTCGCCCTGGCCAAGGAGGCCCGATTGGACATCCTCCGCCAGATGCTGACCGCCTTGGCGGCCCCGCGTCCCTCGATCAGCGATTACGCTCCACGAATCTTGACCATCAAGGTCAATCCCGACAAAATCGGCAAAGTCATCGGGCCGGGCGGAAAGTTCATCAAGTCGATTGAGGCCGAAACCGGCGCGACGGTGGAGATCGACGACGACGGTACCGTGCTCATCGCCTGCATCGACATGAAAGCCGCCCAGCGCGCCTTGGAGATGGTCGAATCCGTCTCCGCCGAGGTGAAGGTCGGAAAAATCTACAGCGGTCGGGTGAGCAGCATCAAGGACTTCGGCGCCTTCATTGAGGTGACCCCGGGCCAGGACGGCCTGTGTCACATCAGCGAACTGGATACCGAGTACGTGAAATCGGCGCAAGACGTCGTGAAGATCGGCGACACGGTGCGGGTGAAGGTCCTCTCCATCGACGACCAAGGCCGCATTAAGCTGTCGCGTAAGGCCGCCGTCTTGGAGGAAGCATCCGCCGCGAAGTCGAACTAGCGGTCCGACCCGTCTGAAACGTCGGGTGGCATGGCCAAGCGTCCCGGCGCGCCGGGACCGCCATGCGACCCATCTGATGACCGTGTCGGAGCAATAGCCCTAGCCGGTTCGTAGGTTCGAGCGGCCTGTTCAGGCGCTCGAATCCACGGGCCGCCCAACGCTCTTGATGCCGGTGGAGGTTCCGCTCTCATTGCCGGCGCGGGGCGTGTCGAAATTACGGTCGCAGGGTCGGCGGGGCGTCGGTCGGCGCTTCTGCGGCGAAGCGCCGGCCAATCAGTTCTGAAACGCTCCGCACCCCGGTCGGGGTAATGTGCATGAGTGCGCCTTCCATTTCCGCCGAAGGAGGTTGTCATGCCGAGCGGTGTCGTGAAGTGGTTTGACGTGAAAAAGGGATTCGGTTTCATCGCGGGACCGAAGGACGGTAAGGACGTGTTCGTCCACTACAGTTCCATCGAGGGCGACGGGTTTAAAAGCCTGAAGGATGGGGAGATGGTCGAATACGAACTGACCGACTCCGACAAGGGACCGCAGGCCCGCAACGTACGCCGACTGCGGCAAAATCCGCCGTCGTAGGTGCGGTCTGCCCATCTCTTCCCTGGAAGGTAGAGGGAGAGTGCAGAGGGTACTTGGGGTCGGCCGCAGTCACCGTGTCTTTACCGGATGACAGTTCGCACAGCGCTCCCTCAGTGGATCCGCGCCGCGCGGCGATCGAGCTCGCTGAACTGGCGGGCGGACTCGCCCATGAGCTGCGCAACCCCCTCTCCACCATGATGATTAACCTGAAACTGTTGGCCGAAGACCTTCAGGACTTCGATGCCCATCCACGAGACGTGCGTCGTCGCGCTCTTCTGAAAGTCGAGGTTCTGCAGCGCGAGGCCGAACGACTGCAAACCCTGTTCGACGAGTTCCTCAATCTTGCCGGCCCGTGCTCGGTGCAACGGGCCCAAGTTGATCTCCACGGCGTCGTCGCACGTCTCGTCGAGTTTTGCGGCCCGTTGCTGACGGCCAATCACATTCACGTGAACCTCGTCGCCGAACAAACTCCGGTGAACTGTCCGGTGGATGAGAAACTGCTTCGCCAGGCGCTGCTCAACATCGTCATTAACGCCCAGCAGGCCATGCCCAACGGCGGCGAATTGCGAATCACCAGCGGCGCGGAGGGCGAATGGGCGTCCCTTGCAGTCTCCGACACGGGCGTGGGGATTCCGCCTCAAGATCACGATCGTGTCTTTCGTCCTTTCTTTTCCACCAAGTCCGGCGGCACGGGACTGGGACTGTCCATTACCCAGCGCATCATCCACGAGCATGGCGGAACACTGGCGTTCCACAGTGAAGTCGGGCAAGGGACGACCTTCACCATCGGGTTGCCAATGCATTGACGCCGGCATTGCAATTGCCGTTCCGTAGGTTGTCATCGGGCGATCCCGTCAAATGCCGGTTAGACCGGGATGAATACGTTGGGTACTATGCGACAGCCGACGACGGCGACCCTCGTGCTGTACAGGTCGCAGTGGTTCCAGTGGCCGATCGCCTTCCGGAATGTACGACATCCTTCTACCCTTCCCCACGATGCCCACACCGGTAACGACGGGCGCAATCCGAACAGAACCCGGAGTCCCGGCGCGCCGGGACGACGGTCGGACGCCGCGGTTTCACGGGGTGGAACCGTGGGCGGGGCGGAGGAGGGCGTCGGGGACAGTGAGGTCGAGGATGCGGGCGTGGGGGCTGGTCTTTTGCCATTCTACCGTGACCGTGACGCGGTAGGTTCCGGCTTTTGAATAAGCGTGGGTGGGTTCGGCGACGGGAGATTCATCCCCATCGCCGAACTGCCAGCGGAAGCGTGCGGGTGGAGAGGAAGACAAGAGCTTGAAGCGCATTTCCAGGGGGTTCTGCAGGCCGGTGGGGGCGACGGCCACGTGAATCCACGGCTCTTTGCGGATGACTTGTTGGAAGAACTCGACGTGGCCGGCGGCGTCCGATCCCGCGGTTAAGCCCGTGGGGTCGTCGCGGAGATTGGTTCCGTGGGCGCGGAGCCAGTCGGAACAGCTTTGGCCTTCCTTGCCGGTGAGCAAGTCGGCGGCGGCGTAACTGAGGTTGACGGGCTGGTAGGGGTCGATCCAGGAGGCCACGTCGGCAAGTTCGGCCGCATCAAATCGCGGCTGTGTCAACCCGATGGCACGGAAGGTCTGGGGGTGTTTCAGGCCGGTGCGGAGGGCGGACGGGGCGCCGGCGGCGAAGCCGTGGATGAGAATCCGATCGTCGGAGACGTTGCAGGCGGCGCGGACGTGTTGGATTACCGCGAGGATGCGGGCTTCGTCGTCCACTTGTCGCTTATGCTTCTCGTTGGCGTTGCGCGACCAGGATTGCTTCGCCCCGGCGAGTTGCGGGGCGACGAGGAGGAAGCCGTGGGACTCAGCCAACTCCGTCCAGGCGCGGATGCGGCGGTTGGGCGTGTCGGGGAAGGAGGAGTGGCAAACGACGACCAGCGGCCAAGCGTGTTCGCGGTTGTAACTGGAGGGTCGGTAGAGCAGATACTCGCCGCCGTACTGCGGCTCGGTGAAGGGCCGGATGGGTTCGGGGACGTTGGGGTCGATGAATTGCGAGCAACCCGGCAAGGAGAGAGATATCCACAGAGCCATTAGCGTCAGCGGGTAATGAGGCGAATTGTCGGTTGTCGAATGTCGAATGTCGATTGAACGAGGAAGCCACGAAGCCACGAAGCCACGGAGCCACAAAGGTACGAAGGGACGGCGGGGGTTGGGGGTTAGGGATTGATCGTGGGTCATGTCTTAGCTCGCGCGGAGGTCGTAACCGCAGGATTTCAGGTGTTTTGCGAAGGCGGCGCGGAAGGAATCGCCGTCCGCGTCGGTGAGGGTGCGGTCGTCGCAGCCGAGGACGGTGCGGAAGGTGAGGCTGCGGCGGTCCTTGGCAATCGCGTCGCCTTCATACGCGGTGACGAAGCGGATCGTTTTGAGGAGCGGGTGGTCAAGGCGACGGAGGTTCGCGGCGACCTCGGCGTAGCGCGTCGTTTTGGGAACGAGGATCGAGAAATCCAGGTCCACCAGCGGGAAGGGCGGAATGGCGGCGAGAGGCTCGGTGAGGGGTTGAAGGCACTCTAGGCCGGTAAGCTGCAACTCCGCCCAGGCGATTGACCAGGCGGCGAGATGTTCGTCCATCACGCGGCGGAGTGACACATTGATGACACTTAGCCGACCGATGCCGATCCCGTCGATCGCCACCGCGGCGGTGCGGTGGGGATGCTCCCAGGGACGGTCCTTTACGGCGGTCGTTTCGATAAAGGCGGCGCTGCGGGCGAATTGCTGCCACGTCCAGCCGAAGACGGCTGATTTCAGACGGGCGTAGAGTTCGTCCTCGGCCCGTCTGCCGCGCTGGGCGAGGACCAGGCCGAGGTGGCGCGACTCCCGGTCTTCGCGATCGCCCTTTTCGAAGACGCTTCCGCGTTCCACGAGAGAGAGAGCTGGGAAATGGAAGCGGTTCAGGGCGACGGCGTTAAGCAGACCGGGCAGAAGCGTGCGGCGGAGTTGATGCGTCCCCTCGGCGGCGGGGTTGGCAAGCTCGACGCAGCGACCGGGGTCTGCGCCCAGGCGACGAAGCCACGCCGCGTCATACCAGATGTAGCCTTGGATTTCGTGGAAGCCCTCTACGGCGGTAAAGAGCCGCAGGGCGGACTGCTCCAGCTCGTGCAGGTCGTTGGGCGGGAAGCAGCGGACGGCGACGCGGGGCATCGTCGGGGCGATGGTGTCGTAACCGATAAGGCGGGCGAGTTCCTCGACGATATCAGCCTCGATGGAACAGTCGCCCGTGGCGCGGAACGCGGGGACATCGACCGTCCAATGAGTGTCATGCTCCGTCACCTTGAAACCGATCGGCGTCAGGAGTCGGCCGGCCTCGTCGAGGGGCACGTCGCGTCCGATGGTGCGGACGACGTGTCGTGGGTTCATGCGGACGGCCACGGTTTCGCGCGGGTTGGGGAAACAGTCCGACAGCCGCGAGGTCAGCTTGAGCCGTGGGTACATCGACCTCGCCAGGTGGACGAAGCGTTGGATGGCGAGGCCGGTGTTTGTCGGGTCGAGAGACTTCTCGAAGCGGGCGCTGGCTTCGGAGCGCAGTCCGAGTTTCTTGGCGGTTTTCCGGATTGTGGCCGGGTCGAAGTTGGCGGATTCGAGCAGCAACGCTGTCGTCGCGTCGCTGACCTCGGTTTCCAGACCGCCCATGACGCCGGCGAGGGCGACGGAGCGGCCGCGAGATTGGATCATCAGGTCGTCGCGGGTGAGGGTTCGTTCGACGCGATCGAGGGTCTTGAAGCGTTCGCCCTCTTTGGCCCAGTCGACTTCGATGCGCTCGACCTTGGCGGCGTCGAAGGCGTGCAGGGGCTGGCCGAGGTCCATCATGATGTAGTTGGTGAGATCGACGAGTCCGCTGATGGGCCGCGCCCCGACGTGGCCGAGGCGAAGTTGCATCCACAGCGGGGCGGGTTGTGCGGCGACGCCTTCGACGATCAGGCCGGTGTAGCGGCGGCAGGCACGCGGGTCGGCGATCCTGATTGCGATTTCAGGAAGCCTCGGTTTGGTCAACTCTTCGAGGGGGACGACGGGGTAGGGTTCCAGCGGCCGGTGGAGGATCGCGGCGATTTCGCGGGCGATGCCGTAGTGGCCCCAGAGATCGGGACGGTTGGTAATCGACTTGTTGTCGATGTCGATAACCCAATCATCGAAGAGTTCAGCGGGGAGCGGATCGCCGGACTTGAATTCGTCGCTGAGGAAAATGGCTTCTTGGAAGGCTTTTTCGATGCCGACGGCCTCGCCGGGCAGGATCAGGCCGGCGCTCGGTTTGCCGGCGACTTTGGCCGCGACGATGTCGCCGAAGGCAGCGACGGATGAGCCGACGGGAGCATAGACGACGTTCTGGCCGGCGTGGATCGCGGGGGCGGTCGTAACCGTCTCCACGGTTCTGGCGTGGCTTACATCGAGCGTGACCGCGTGCAGTTTCTGCTCGGCGGCGCCGGGGATGGAGGCGACGTTTAGAATCTTGGCGGCGATGAGGCCGCTCGCGCGGACCTCGATGCGTCGAACGTCGTCCACCTCAGCGGTGGTGCGGGTGAGGCGCTCCGCGAGGGCGCGCGGATCGAGATCGTCGGGGAGGTCGATGAAGTCACGAATCCAATTCAGAGAGATCAGCATCGTTGGTACACGATCGGACCGCCGAGGCGGGCCGGGGAGACGATCGGTCGCAGATCACCGCTGTTGAGCACGCGGATATCGCGGATTCCGAATTTCATCATGGCCAGTCTGGTCAAGCCGAGTCCAAACGCGAAGCCGCTCCACTGGTCGGGGTCGATGCCGCCGGCGCGGAGGACGTTGGGGTGGACCATGCCGGCGGGGAGAATCTCCACCCAGCCGGACTGCTTGCAGGTCGGACAGCCCGTGCCGCCGCAGATGCGGCAGTTCATGTCGATCTCGATGCCCGGCTCGACGAAGGGGAAGTATCCGGGCCGGACGCGAAGCTCGACCTCCCGCTTCATCACCTCGGCGAGGAGCGTCTTGGCCATGGCGATCAGGTGCGGGAGGCCGATGTCGCGATCGATGAGCAGCCCCTCGATCTGATGGAAGGTGTTTTCGTGGGAAGCGTCGATGGTCTCGTAGCGAAAGCATCGCCCGGGAGCGATGACGCGAAGCGGGGCGCCGAACTTCTTCATCGCCCGATGCTGCACGGGCGAGGTGTGCGTGCGGAGGACCATGCCGTTGGTCAGCCAGAACGTGTCCTGCATATCGCGGGCGGGGTGGGTCGCGGGGATGTTGAGGGCCTCGAAGTTGTGGTACTCGCTCTCCATCTCCGGACCGGATTCGACGGTGAAGCCTAGGCGTTCAAAGAGTCGTTCGACCTCCCATTGGACGGCCGTGACGGGATGGACGCTGCCCATGCCACCTGCAACGCCCGGCAGAGTCGGGTCGAAACCGGTCGCCTCCGCGTCGTCGCCCGCTACGACAGCGGCTTGGAGTTCCGCGAGCCGCGCGTCGAAAAGGGCTTTGATACGAGTTTTGGCTTCATTCAGCAGCTTCCCGACCTGCCCTCGTTGGTCGGGCGGGAACTCTCGGACCGACGCGATCAACGAGCCGAGCGAGCCTTGTTTACCAAGGATGCTGGATTCAAGGCCGCGCAAGGCGTCAACGTTGGGCACGTCTGCCAGGCGCGCCGTGATGTCAGCTTCAATCGCGGAAGTACGCTCGGTGAGCTGACCCAGGTTCACGTTCGGTATCGTTCCTCGTCCGGTAAGGTTCCCAACGGGACAAGCCCGGACAGGTTAGAAGGGACGGGGTCGATGAGCAAGGAAGACGTTGGAGCATGGAACTCGACGGCGGGTGCCTTGACACCACGTCCGTTGTACGTTAGACTAGTCGTAGACTGGTCTGGAGTCTCAGTATGACGGTCGGTTCCTACGAAGCGAAGACGCATTTGTCAGCCCTCTTAGAGCGGGTGGCCAAGGGGGAGACGATCACCATCACGAAGCACGGAGTTCCCGTCGCAAAGCTCGTGCCGGTCGGGGATGGGAAGCCGAAACGAGACGTGAAGCAGGTGATCGAGGAGCTGCTCGAGTTTCGCAAACAACATTCGCTTGGCGGTCTTTCCATTCGGGAAATGATCGAGGAAGGGCGGCGATATTGAGTTTCGTTCTCGACGCCTCGGTCGCGCTGGCGTGGTGCTTCAAGGATGAAGCCGACGTGCGCGCGGCCAAGACCCTCGGGCACCTGTCAAGCACCACGTGCGTCGCGCCAAGTATTTGGGGATTGGAGGTCGCGAACGCCCTGCTGGTGGCCGAGCGCCGCGGACGGGTGAGCGCCGCCGAGGCGACGGACGTTGTTGATCTCTTGGGCGAGCTGCGGATCGAGATCGATCCGACGCCGCGTGAGATTGTGTTCGGCCCCGTATTGTCGCTGGCAAGGGCACAACGACTGTCGGCCTATGACTCGGCCTATCTTGAGCTGGCACTTCGCCTGGGCCTGCCGCTGGCGACGCTGGACGTGCGGCTGGCCGAGGCAGCGGAAAGACTAGGCATCAACTCGTTCCACGGGTAGTGGCAACATCCGCAGCTTACCAACCAAGAAGTTTCATCGTTCCGTAGAAGGCCGCAACGGGACCGCCCAGTGCGATGGTGACAAGGGCGAGGCACCACGCGACACGTCGATGGAAGAACCGCGTGGCCCGGTCCTGGCAGATCAGCACCGGGAAACCAACGATCGAAGCCAAGACCCACGCGCCGGACGCGGCGAAGAAAAGGCACTCGGCCGCAGCCCAAGACACATCTTCGTTCGAAAAGAAGGCCTCACCGCAGCCGAAAACCAACGCAAACAAGACCCAGAGCCATGTGGCGATTCCCAGCGGGCCGGCCATGAGACTGATGGCCGTCAGCCTTGCGTTCGAGAGCTCCGCTTTTCGATTGGTGAATGCGACACGAGAGGCGCGTCTCCTTATCAGCGGTCTGATCGGTAGATAGCCAAAAAGTAACGCAAACCAGGTGATACTCCCAAAGAGAAGGAAGAACGAGTCAAACTCATCGGGGACGGTAAGAGCGAGACGCTTCGGCGTACGCTCCGTGACCTCGACCCAGGAAGGCCACGCTGGTACGAGGAAGTCCTGCCAAGAAATACGGAGAGGTAAGTTAAGCGCGTAGAATCGATCCGTCTCTCTGTCACGCGAAAAGCGGAATGGTGTGCGCTGCGGGTCGGACTGTTCATAGTACCAGTGCTTCACGTCGTACTCGATGGTGACGAAGCAGCCGACGCCGACGAGGACCGTGGTCAAAATGGCCGGGAGGTGGAGCCAGCGGAATTCGCGTCGGCGGGCGATACGGCGGGAGGCGTCGTCGTTCAGCACGTACCAGATTCCCGCAGGGATTTTGGAGGGGCGGAAGAGCCAGGTCAGAGCATTCCGCCCGCTTGCGAACCATCGCCGAACGGAGGGTTCGTCAATGGCCGGGTCGCGGATTTGTCCGCACTCCGGGCCGGTGTGCGGGACCTCGAGGCCGAACAGGTCATATCCGCAGGAGAAGCAGAAGGGATGAGGCATGTCCGTTGGAGAAGCAGGCAATGGGTCGGGCGCTGGATTTGTTTGCAACGATGTCACACCCGAAATGATCGTGATTCGACCAAAGGCGTCAACAAAAAAGCTCGAGGTTCAAACATCGAAGATCGAAGAAGACGCGTTGAACGTTCGCGGAGCGTCTGTCCCCAGCCGGTTTTGATACTTCATGCTTCGATCTTCGTCCTTGGCCCGTCGCTTGCGCTCCGGGTTCGGATTACGCCACCCACAAGAGGTGGCGCTACACGCTCGGCGGAGAAAGTTCGAGTTGGTCGGCGATGGATTGGAGGGCGGCGATGCAGTGGGCGATGTGGTCGGCGAGCGGCAAGTTCAACAGGGCGGCGCCTTGTTGGATGTCATCCCGTGACACCGCTCGGGCGAAGGCCTTGTCCTTCATCTTCTTGGTGATGCTCGAGGGCTGCATTCCGTTGAGTCGGTCGGGTCGCACCAAGGCCGCCGCGTAGATGAAGCCGCACAACTCGTCGCAGGCGAATAGTGTTTTGCGGATCGGACGGTCGCGCGGGTAATCATCCTGGTTCCAGGGAACGTGGGAGAGCATCGCGCCGATGATTTCCTCATCGCAGCCGGCGGCGCGGAGAATGTTCGCCCCCTCGCGGGTGTGTTCCGGGGGCGTGGGGAAGCGTTCATAGTCAAAATCATGAAGCAGCCCGGCGATGCCCCATTGGGTCTGGTCGGCGTTGTTGAGCTGGGCGTAGTGGCGCATGGCCGCCTCCACGCAGAGCGCATGGCGGATCAACGCGGGGTTCTTCGTGTACTCGTTCAGCAGTGCCCAGGCTTGATCGCGGTTCATCGAAGGCTCCCGTCCGTTGGGCAACATGGCGGCGCTTCGCTTGGCCATGCCACCCGTCGCGCGGTTGACGAGTCGATCATATGGGGTAGGATCGTAGCGGTTTTCATCGACGCTGTCGAGCCTGCCCTCAATCGAGAGAATCACCTTGCAGCAGCACGAGCGAGCCACGTTCGATGCGGCGGAGCTGGCCGTCGCGTTGAGCTATTATGACCTGGGGGTGATCGAATCCATCACCGACTTTCCACGAGGCTCGCGGCGCAGCCCGAAAGTCGGGATCGTCTGCGAGCGGGGAAAGTTTCTGCTCAAGCGGCGGTCGGTTTCGAGTGCGCGTCCTGATCGGGTGCGGTTCGTTCATCGGGTGCAAAGTCATTTGATCGCGGCGGGGTTTCCGGTCGCCAAGCTGGTCGCGTCGCGCGACGCGGGGCCGACGTTGGTTCAAATCCGCGACCACCTCTACGAATTGTTCGAGTTCATCGCGGGGCAGCCGTACCAGCGGACGAAAGCGGAGACGTACGATGCGGGGGTGATGCTGGCGCGGTTTCATCAGGCCACGGGGAACTTCGCGGCCTCACCGGCGCTGCCCACGCCGCGCGGGGACTACCATGACGCCGCCGGAGTGCGGACGGGACTGGGTGCGATCGGATCGACGCTAAGTTCGCACGATAGCTTCACGGGGGATGAGGCCGAGTTGGCGTCGCTGATCCAGTTCGTGCTGGAGAGGTACGATCGGGCCGCGGAGGCGATCAACGCCGCGGGCTGGTCGACCTGGCCGGAGCGGATCATCCACTCGGATTGGCATCCGGGCAACCTGCTGTTTCGCAATCAGAAAGTGGTGGCGGTGGTGGACTATGATTCGGTCCGCTATTCTCGGCGGGCGGGGGACGTGGCCAACGGGGCGTTGCAGTTTTCGATCCTCGCGGGGGGCGACCCGGCGACATGGCCCGACCATCTGGACGAGGAACGATTTGTGGCCGTCCTGGCCGGGTATGAATCGCTGGGGGCGATTTCGGACGAGGAGCGACAGTGCGTGCCCTGGCTGATGACCGAGGCGTTGGTCGCGGAATGCGTGCCGCCGATCACGGAAACGGGGTCGGTAGGCCGATGGGCGGGGTTTCGGGTGTTGCAGATGGTGCGAAGGAAGCTGACATGGTTGGAATCGAACGCGGAGCGGTTGATGCGTCGGGCCGCCGGTTGAAAACCGGCGACACGTTGGTGTATAATGCCCGCGTGCCTAACGCAGGGGCCCTTCAGTTCGCCGTCGAGCTTGCCCGGATCGCTCACGACCACAAGTCGGAGAACGTCATCGCGCTGGACCTTCGGGGGATCAACGCGGTCACGGACTTTACGGTCATCGGGACGGGGACCTCGGAGCGGCAAATCCGGGCCGTGGCGGAGCACGTGATCGAATACGGCAAGAAATTGGGACAGAGGCCCTACGGATACTGCGGCTTCGAGAACGCGGCCTGGATCATCGTGGATTACGTCGATGTCGTCTTCCACATCTTCGCCAAACCTTATCGGGAGTATTACGATCTGGAACTGCTCTGGGGCGACGTCCCGCGGATCGAATGGGCGCGCTCGGAAACGGCGTAGGGGTCCGTGCGCACACGTCGCCGCTCTCGAGATGTCGTCATGTTCTTCAGGGTGCTTAGCTCGACTTTTGCCGTTTTTGCGGCCGTTTTTCATGAACGCGGACTCACGAAAAATCGGACTCCCCCGTACATTCGCGGATGTTGACCGTCCGGCGAATCGGAAAGATCGACATGATCGCTGTTCCCAAGGCGGCGGAGCGGCTGGTGGCGGCCTTGTCTATAGCATTTACTCGTCCGACGTTCCAGCGCGTCGTCGTACTCATCCTCGGGGCGATTCTGTCGTTTCGGCCGCGCACCGTCACGGTCCCGGCGCACCGGGACGGTCCAGGATTGTTGGGCGCACGGCCGACCTCGTTGAGCGTCCCCCGATCGAACAAGGCAAGAACTGGATGCCTCGGCGAGTGATTCTCGGAAGCGCGAAGACGATCTATGTCGCGTAGGGAGAATCCAGGAGTACGCTTTTTTTTGCAACCGATGCGGCATTCGAGATCGCGAGATGACTATGGAAATCGCTCGGTCGGTCGGTGCATACGCTGTATCCATTGTGGATTGGATCCTTTTGGAAGCGGCGAACCCACTAGTTCTCCCTCTGCAGCTTTTGGTGGCGTGGTTAGTTGAACGCGCGTTTGGCGATTCCCGAGTTGTAGATCGGTGCTTCTCAGTCGGAGTAACAGGCGCAACGGGCTTTGGGGCTGT
The DNA here is from genome assembly GCA_964421865.1 of uncultured Phycisphaera sp. Classification (GTDB taxonomy): domain Bacteria; phylum Planctomycetota; class Phycisphaerae; order UBA1845; family UBA1845; genus SBAX01. The sequence continues at coordinate 13,173 of CAYQZH010000053.1, forward strand.
CTGGCTGTCTTGGGTTGTGTTTCGATGGTTCAGTCAACAGTTTACGATGATCCCAGTAATTGTGATGTTGGCGCTGGCTCTATTGTACGACTGGTCCTATGTGACTCGTGCTCTTCGTGTCTGGCATGCTTGCCTCAAAGACGCTGGACTCGAACCGGCCAAGGTGCGTCCCGACGAACAGGATTCTGAGACGCGCATGCTCTATGACGATGTGGGGAGGGGATTTCAATATGTCGCAGGACACTTGCTCGGGTTTGGCGGCGGCGCTTGGGCTTTCCTCCGGTAGCCTCGAATGTGAAGTGACCTATGGTCGCGATCATTGACGCCCAACGAAGTGAGCTGGAGTCGCTGTGCCGCAAGCATCGCGTGCGGCGGCTGGAGGTTTTTGGGTCGGCGGCCGATGGAACATTCGATCCGAACCGAAGTGACATCGATTTTCTGGTGGAGTTTTTCCCGTTCAAGCCGGGGACGGCCTTCGACACGTACTTCGGATTGCTTGAGGGGCTTGAGGCCTTGTTTGGTCGAAAGGTTGATCTGGTTGACGCAACGTGCATGCACAACCCCTACTTCATTCGGGGAGTCAACGAAAGTCGAACGATGGTCTATGAAGCACAACCCGAGTAAATATCTGGCTGACATGCTCGACAGATGCCAGTACGTCATCGGGCTGACATCCGGCAAGTCCATTGAAAACTACAAACGGGATCGACTTTTTCGAAGCGCGATCGAACGCGAGCTGCAGAACATCGGCGAAGCTCTACGGCAGCTTCAGAGTCGAAGCCCGGACATCGCGAAGAAAATCAGCGAGTACGAGAGAATTATTCGTTTTCGCCATGCGCTCGTGCATGGATATGACGTCGTCCGGGCGGACACGTTTGGGACGTGATTGAGATTAAGCTCCCGATCTTGCAAAAGGAGTTGGCCGATCTTTTGGACCAGAAGTCATTGCTAGATGGACGACCGTAGTTCTCGCTGGGATTCGATATGACAGGAACTGTTCTTCAACCAATCATCGTCATCGGCGCTGGGACGATGGGGCGGGGGATCGCCCAGGTCTTTGCGCTGTCGGGGTATGAGGTGTATCTCAACGATGCGATCCCCAAAGCCCTCGACGAGGGCGTCGCGTTCATCGTGAAGATGCTCGACCGGGCCGTCGAGAAGGGGACGATGCACGCCGACGAGGCCCGCCTCGTCCCCACTCAGCGCCGTTACCCTGCCGCGGGTTTACCATGGGGCGTATGAACCATAAACCATCGCGGTCCGTGCTTACGTACAAGGAGGCAGGCGTCGACATCCACGCCAACACGCGGTGGGTGTCGGCGATCGAGTCGGCTATGCGCAGCACCTATGGGCCTCGCGTCTTCCAGGACCGACACGGGGGCTTTGCGGGGCTCTTCCGGCTCGATTACGACGATCAACTCTTCCGGCGCAACTACAAGCGACCGGTCCTCGTGGGCTGCACGGACGGCGTGGGCACGAAAGTGCTCATCGCCATCGAGATGAACCGCCTCGACACCATCGGCATCGACCTGGTGGCCATGAACGTCAACGATTTGATCACGTGTGGGGCCGAGCCGTTGTTCTTTCTCGACTACCTCGCCGTCCACAAGCTCGACCCGGATCATCTTCTGCAAGTGATCGAGGGCATCGCCGCCGGGTGTCGAGAGGCCGGGTGCGCTCTGCTCGGCGGCGAGACCGCGGAAATGCCCGACCTTTACCGCAAAGGCGACCTGGACCTCGCGGGTTTCGCGGTCGGCATCCTGGAACGCCGTCGGGCAATCGACAGCTCCCGCGTCGAGCCGGGCGACGTGGTCATCGCCCTGCCGTCGAGCGGCATCCATTCCAACGGCTATACGCTGGTTCGGAAGCTCATCGCCCGGGCCGCGTGCAAGCTCGATCAGGTTTATGATGAATTGGGGGAGACGTTGGGTGAGGCCGTCTTGCGTCCGACGCGAATCTACGTCAACGCCGTGCAGGCCGTGCTGCATCATTACCCGGTGAAGCGGGTGGTGACGGGCATGGCCCACATCACGGGCGGCGGGTTGCGGGAAAACATCGCCCGTGCGATCCCTTCCCACTGCGACGTGGTTCTCACCCGATCGGCCTGGAAGCAGCCGCCGGTCTTTGACTTCCTCCGCCGCCTCGGCACGACCCGCGCGGAGATGTACAAGGTCTTCAACATGGGGATCGGGTACATCTTCATCGTCCGGCCATTTTACGCCGACGTGGTGATGCGCGTCCTCCGCCAGGCCGGGGAACAGCCGTTCGTCGCGGGGGGCATCCAACGAGGCACTCAACGCGTCCTGATCAAGTGACCCACACCGGCATTGCGGTTGCCCTGTATGCCCCTTCAAGAGTCGTGACATCGCCCGGGTGAACTGATATAATGAAAGCAGTCGCGGGAGTCCGCGTCGTTGTCTAAGGGGGCCGAACCTGTGCGGCGTGCATCCGTGGTTCTCGATCGTCTTTCGCGCGTTCGTCGATCAGCGCTCAGCACGGCGCTGATTGCGTTCACCGTGGCGTGCGTAAGCCAGGCCTACGCCGGCTCTGATCCACCCCCGCCTGCGGCGACGAACCAGGAAGCCCCGACACCGCCCCCACCAATCGCCGATACAAAGCCGGCGGACAACCCCCCCGAAGTACAACCGCTTCCGGCAATCGTGATCGAGGTCGAAGGTTCGGTGGATTGGGCGACCGTCGGGGTGTCGCCGGTCGCGAACGAGGGTTGGACGGCGGTCAAGCTCAATGATCCGCTGAAGCCTGGGACACAAGTCCGCACCGGTCTGCGCTCCCATGTCAACTTGAAGTTCGGCGAGACGACCGTGGTGAGCTTGCGCAGCGCGACGTTCGCGTGCCTTGACCAACTCTACCGCAGCGCCAACGTCGAGAGCGTCCGCATCGGGCTGGGCTACGGCACCGTTCGCGGCGGATCGAGCGAGGGTACGGTCCGCGCCGACGTGATCGTCGATTCACCCGTCGCGACGCTGGCCAAACGCGGCACCGAGGGGTGGGAGATCGAGATCGAGCCGGGCACGGGACGGTTTCGGGTTTCGCTCGCGGAGTATGGATTGGTGGAGGCGATCCAAAAGCTGGGGCAGGACCGCTTTCGTTCCAAGCTCGTGCGTCCCGGCCAGTACGCCACCAACGCGAACATCGCCAACCTGTGGATCAAGCAGAACATCTTCGACCACAATGTGACGTTCTATCAGCCGGAGTCGGTAACGGCCGCCGACGCGGAGTTTACGCTGACCAACGCGACCGGCTACGGCGTGCTGGCCCCCGGCGGCGGATCGACCTTGGCCGGCCTTTCCGGACGGGTTAGCGCGGACTTCGTGCTCAATCAGATCGGGGCGAACTTCCCCGCCGGTGCACCGCTGCCCACGACGGCCGTCGGTCGGCCCGGACCGATCAATCGACCCGAAGGTAACTTTGGCACAGGCTTGACATTCCGGGCGATGGTTCCGGCGGGCGCGGGGAGTTCGCGTGCAGGGGTTACTTCGTCGCGCCGCCCGGCGTCTCTCCGGCCTTCGGGGTGGTCTGCGCCGCACCGTTGAGCGGCGAGCCGTAGGGCGTACACTTTCTTGCCGGACCGCTGGAATAAGCCGTCCGCAGGCTCGAATACCCCACCGAGACGCGCGACCCGCGAATCGGGAGTGAGGTTGACGATGATCCAGTTTTGTGTCCTGAGCGGTTATGAGGGGCGTATCCGGCCGGAACGCAAGGTTTATGTGACTCTCATGGGCGGCTGCGCGCTTAAACGGTCGACCGTCGCCCGCCTGATTCTCGTCCAGCGTCTCAGCGAGCGCGAGGGTCGGACAAATCCGCCGCGGCAGTTCTTCCTGACCATCCTGGGCGGCGTCGCGATCACGTGCCCGACCCTGGCCGAGGAGTTCATCGACCTCCGCGAAATGATCAACAACGGGGCCCTCTCCATGGACGACTGGGACCGTACGATGGCCGACCTGGGGCGGTCCGACGTCTCCATCGCCTCCTTCACCCTCATGGGCGGGTTCTCCGAAAATGGACTTCCCACCGAGGCACAGGAGATCGAAAGCCTGGCCGTCCAACGCCACCTGGGCACGATCTCCGACAGCGCCGGCCAAGTCCTGCAATTCGGCGTCGGCCAACGCGACGCCGAACGCCGCGCCACCCTCCGCCGCGCCGTCCTCGCGGACGCCTGACTCAGCGACACTCCCCGCGCTCCGTCTCCAGCATATCCCAAAGGAATGCGGCATCGTCGGGATCAAGCCGCATGGATGATCTCGCG
>CAYQZH010000054.1:0-17408 GCA_964421865.1 uncultured Phycisphaera sp.
AATCGCCCAGCGCCCGCCGATCGCCCTCAAGCTCGCCAAGGAGGCCGTCCTCAAGGCCGATGAAATGTCGCTCGCCGAAGGCCTGGAGTACGAGCGCAAACTGTTCTATTCCCTCTTCGCCACCGAGGATCAAAAAGAGGGTATGCGCGCCTTCCTGGAAAAGCGCAAGGCCTTCTTCAAAGGGAAGTAGACTAGCCTACCGGAACGATCCAGCTTCGCGGAACAACCGGGAACCGTTAATTGGCGCAGGTCGGGTCGGCCAATCGTTCGGGGCCGGAGAAACAGTTCTGGAACTTGGCGAGGTCGCCCAAGTCGATTGAGCCGTCGAAATCGGCGTCGAGGTGGTCGCATTCGGGAGAGACGCCCGTCGATGCGGGGCCGGTCATACAGGCGAAGAAGAAGGACGCATCCGCGGCGTCGACGTGAAAATCTACGTCGGAGTCGCCGAAGGCGACGGGAATCGGATCGGACACGTCGAAGAACGAGCTGCCGGTCAGGGACGGCTCGAAGATCACGTTGCGGTTCCAGAAGAAGTTCATGCCCAGGACACCGTCCAGCGGCCCGCCCTCGGGGGAGGTGAGGTCCAGCACGACGAAGGGGGCCCGCGAGAACTCCAACGCCCCGCCGAAGGCATTGATTCTGACGTAGTCGATGTAGTAACCGGGAATGTTCTCCGCAAGTCCACCCACGCCGCACGCGTCGATGGTGAAATCGGGTTCACGAGGGAGGTTCAACTCGGCGGCCATTGCGGGGTTGAGGATCGAAGCCTGGGCCCCGGTATCGACCATCATCCGCATCGTGGTGAGTGGATTGGTCGGGGCGCCCATGGTGGCGCGGACGGTCGAAAAGAACGCTCCGCCCGTAGGCGTGAAAACGGACGCCAACGACAACAGCGTTGGCGTGGTCGGTGTGACCAAGTCCTCGAAGTCGGGGTAGTAACTTGCGGTGGTCACGGGGAAGAAGCCGCCGAACTCCATGGCAAAGGCGCGCTCGAACTCCGGCATCGGATCTGACAGCCCCTGGATTTGCACGTCGGGGGCCGTGAAGGTCCGGCCGCCGGCGGTGACTCGGCGCGGCGTGTCGACGCGGATCACGGTGTTGTAGAACGAGAGGAACGGCGTGCCCACAAAGGCCGAGACGACCTCGCCCGCGCCGCAATCGACGGGCGGCGCCACGAGGGCCGCCACGTTGGAGTGCCCGACCACCGCGTCGAGATCAAGCCTGCCGCCGCCGCCGATCGCCGAGAGACTTGCGGCGTAGATGCCGATCGGTTGAGAGATCAACGCGTCGACCTCGCCGCCGACGCCGCCGATAGGGATGACATTCGTGGTCAAATAAGTCCCGACCAGGCCCAACGTCTCCGCTCCGGTTCCGGCGGCAAGGTCCACGACCGAGCCGCTGTCCAGCACACCGACGACGAAGTTCTCGTCCGCGCGAGAATGGAGCGGTCCGCACCGACCCGGCGTGGGCGGGCTGAACGGATCACAGCCATAGCCGGTTTCCAAATGGTGTTCCCAGTCGTCGATGCCCGGAGGACTGTGCTTGTTCGAGGTGGTGATGGCGATCAACGGGGAGAAGCCCGTCAGGCGTGGTCGGGGGAAGGGATCCGACGCTAGCGCCCCGGCGGTCGGGTGGACAACGGACGATCGCGGATGGACAGCGACGATCGTCCCGCCAGGCCCCATGCGGATCGACGTCGCCCGCGAGGCCGTGGGTGCATCGGCGGCCATCGCCGCAGCGCAGAGCAGGACGAGGCCGGTCAGAGTCGGTCGAAAGCAGCAAGACCCACGCGGGGACGCCATTCCTAACTCCGTGACGCACACGATGCGATGCCGGGCGGATCGCCTGCGCCCGATCTGTGGACCGTAGGCTCACCACCTATCATTGCTAGTCCGGTCCGCTCGAATCAACCGCGAATCCCCGACTTTTTTGATGCCCCTACCCTCGATTCGGACCTGAAAACCAACGCGCGGCGTCGTCATCGGTCAAAACCACTTGACTTGAAGGTGTGAAGGTGAATAAACTGCCGCTTTGCGACAAGAACACTTGTTTCGCATCGGTCAACGGCCCGAGCATCCACATGGCGGGGCGCTCATGATTCGCAGATCGAACATCGTGCAGGCGTGCCTATTCTCGTTCGTCGTATTCACCGTAGCGAGTAGAACACCAACGGCCGAGGGCGGGTGTCCGGGATCGGGGGACTGTTGCGCCATCCACGGCGGGACCGGCGGATGCGACGACTTCAACTGCTGCGACGAAGTCTGCTCGGCGGAGCCGTTCTGCTGCTTCGCAGGCTGGGATGCCGACTGCGTCGGCCTGGCCGAGGTGTTATGCGGGAGTCTGTGCAGCGCGAGCGCTTGTCCAGCGACGGGGGATTGCTGCCAGGCGCACGCTTCGCCGGGTTGTAGCAATGCGTCGTGCTGCGATCTCGTTTGCACGGCGAACGCCGCGTGTTGCAGCTCCGTATGGTCGATGACGTGCGCGACGCTAGCGACGCAAATCTGCGATGTGTGCGCGCCGCCGATCGTCTGCCCGATGGCGGGAGAATGTTGCACCCGGCACGAGCCCACGCCGGGCTGCAACCGCGAGGCCTGCTGCGACCTCGTCTGCAATGTTCTTGGCGATGGCTTCTGCTGCCGCATAGAGTGGGACGATGTCTGCGCCCGCAAAGCCAATGAGAACTGCCCGAACGTTTGCGTGTGCGCGATGTTCGCCGACCTCGACGACAACGGCATCGTCAACCTCCGCGACTTCGCGATGCTCCAGACCTGCTTCACCGGAAACGTCGGCATGGTCGGGGACGAGTGTGCTTGCGCGGACTATGACGGGAACGACCGCGTCGGGCTGGCAGACTTCGCGGTGTTTTTCGACGTCTTCACCGCACCGTGACCGCCATCTGGTTGCGCCAGACCGTCCGACAAGACCGGCACGGCGTCGAGTCGCTGCGCCCGCGCAGCCCTGGGCGGCTGCGCCACACTCTTGAGAGAGAGCGGTTTCCGGGCGACGTGGAAGCGAACGAGGTTGGTGACGAGCACCGTGATGAACATCTGTCCAAGGCCGAAGGTGATGAGACCGGCCAGCACAACCCGTGACCAGTGCAGGTCCACGTAGCCCGCCGTCCATCGCGTCCAAACGCCCGGCCCGACCAGCCAACTGAGCACGGGGAGTGCGAATAAGCAGACGACCCCAAGCCCGGCGAACGAATAAAGGCGGTCGAGCGAGACGGAGAAGAAGGTTGACAGCCGAGGGCGGCTGTCCCACAGGCTATGCAATTGTTCACAGAGGATGCCCGCGGAGAGCAGTGTCACGCCGAGAGTTCCCAGTAGCGAGCAGAACAAGAGCCGATAGATCATGTCTTCTTGCAGCTTTCCCACGGTCAGCCACATCTCGATGGGGTGGGCCGCGAGAAGCGTCATCGCCGCGAGACAGAACATCGCGGCGGAGAGGAACAGCTTGGCGGGCTGCCACATCAGGGACATTTCGAAGATCGTGCGGAAGAACCTCATGCCGTCCCGCAACACGTGCAGTTTGGACTCGCCGATGCGCTCCTCGTAGGGCATCGGTCGCTCGACCATCGTCAGCCGAGCATCCATCAGCACGCGGGCGCTCATCGCGGGCGTGAAGTGCAGCCCGTCCGGCAGCGGATAAAGTTGCGGCAGCACCTCGCGGCGGATCACGCGCATCCCGCTGGCGGTGTCCGTCACGACCTTGTTGCTCAACGCCGAGAGGATCAACGCGTAGATGCGATTCCCAACCCGGCGAACGGCGGGCATCCGACTTTGCGGACCCATCCGCGACCCGATCGCCACCGAGGCGTTTTCTTCGAGGAGTGCAGTGCATAGCGTCGCAAAAAAGTTTGGATCGCAAGTACCGTCGGCGTCCAGGAATCCCACGAGTTCGCCGCTGCTTTCCTCGAAGCCTGTCTGGATCGCCGCGCCGTAGCCGCGGTTTTTCTCGAAAACGATCACCCGCACGTCGTCGTACCGCGCGGCAATCTCGGCCGTGCGATCGGTCGATCCGTCGCTGACGACGATGATCTCCACATCTTCGATGGGCGATTGGGCGACGATGGTTTCGCGGGCCGCGACGGTCCGTTCGAGGATCGCGGCGATGGCCTGCTCCTCGTTGTAGGCCGGTATGACGATGGTCAGTTTCATGGCACGTTCCCATAATGTTGTCGGTGACGCCCGTCGAACGGTTGAAATGTTTTCATCAGCGTCGCCCCCGCCGTCTCAACCCGGACCTCGAAACCGTCGATGGGACCGATAACCGACCGTCTGAGCCGCGGTATTCATGCCGCGGGCAGGCGTCGTACCGCGGAGCCGCGGTAGGAGCTCCAAGTTGATCTGTCGCGGGGGCATCGTGGTGGGTGGATGGGGCGATGGGGACGCTGCCGCGTTTCGATCGGGCGAGCGGATCACGTCGATGGACCCTATCGAGGCGCTTCACACTGTGCGTCGGCCCGTACGGTGGTCGTTGGTTGTCGGCGGCGTTGTCGCGGTGTCCGTCGTTCTTGCGACCCTCCCCGGTCGAACGCAAATCCCGCCCCTGATTGAGTCGGACTACTGCTACCTGCTGACCGCGGCGGATCGGTTTTATGAGGGGCACGGACTGACCACTCCGCAGCCGGTGGCCCCGTTGCAGCCGTGGAGTTGGCAATACGACTGGGGGTTCCTCACCAACTGGCCGGTGGGCTATCCCCTGATCGTTTGGGCGATTCGCGTTGTCTTCCACCTGACGTCGATCGAAGCGTGCCGATGGATCGGCGTCGCGGCCTGCGCATCTGCGCTCCTGGGCTGGTTCGTGTGGATCAAACGGGCGGTGCCGCCGGGTATCACCGGAGTGCTGCTGGCCGCCGTCGCCGCGGCAGCCGCCGTACCCGTCACGTCACTCACGAATCCCTCGACCGACGCGATCCTCATCGCGGTACTGCCGTTCGTTCTTCTCTTCGCCACCGGCGAGCGCCGATCGGCGTGGCGGAGCGTGCTCGCGGGTCTGACCGCGGGCGGACTCTTCTGGATTCGATATGCGAGCATCTTCGTGCCGGCCGCGGTCGGGGTGTATTTGCTGGTCGAAGTGCTTCGCCGGCGGGTCCGCCTTCGCGATGTCGGCTTGTTCGGCGTGTCGTCCGCGCTGCCCATCGCCGCCATCCTCATCATCAACCGTCTCTGCGGCGCCGCGGCCTCGACGCAGGCGCAGTTGAACCTCGGACCATCGGCCGGGTTCGATTTGTCAGTCAACCTCCTCGCCCGGGCGTGGTGGGCATTCACCGACTTGGGGTTCTACGATTACCGTCCGGCGAGTCATTGGGTTTATGCTTTTTGGCCTGTCGGACTCGTTGTCTGCGCGGCCTGGTTCCGGCCGGTCCGTGCGAAGATGCGGAGTTTTTTCGAGACGCCGGCACTGACGCTCAGTACGTGGGTGGTCATCGCTCTTCTGGGGCTGTTGGTGGGGGCCACGACGTTCTTCCGCGCGAAGTTCGACTATGTGGGGCTGGATCGGTATTACCTGCCGATTCGACCGCTCTATTTCCTCCTCTTCGTTGGGCCGGTGATGCTGATTTCGCGGAGGGTCGTGCGGGCCGGCGTATGCGTTGCGCTCTTCGCGGCCGGCGCGTGGACCGTGCAACAGGAATGGTCGGGGGCGTACGCGCGGCAGCTTCGGGCGGAGCAAGCCGTGACACCCTATGGCACATGGTCACGATGCTTCGAGCCTGGGGCGTCACAACTCTACGAATGGCTGCGGCAACAAGACGGCCCGACTCTGATCGTGGTGAGCAATTTCCACGAATTCATCACCCTCGAAACGAAAATCCCGACGTTACCGGTCCCGCCGGACCCCGCGACGCTCAATCAATGGGTGAAACGCATCGGCCGTAGTCGCGGCATCAGCGCGGCGCAGGTTCTGTTCGTTCTCGACCCGGACAACAAGTGGCGGGACTATTGGATCGCCAGGCCCGCGGACATCGCGAGGTCTTTCGAACTCCAACCCCACGCCGGAGCGCCGTCCATCATTGCGGCGTACTTGTATGACTACAGTGCGCAAACGTCGTATGCCGCCGTGCCGTGACGTCACAACTTCCCCTGCTATACCCCGCGGATTTCGTGGAAGGTGAGTTGGTCGGTCTTCGTGTCCAGGGTGGCCACCGTCTTTCGGGCGGCGCGGTAGAGGGCGCCGGGGTTGATGATCCGCTTGCCGTCGAGCGTCTCGTCGCATGCGACGTGGGTGTGGCCATGGAGGATGTAATCGACGTCCAGCCGTCGCAAGGCGTTGCTGAAGCCCGACTCGTGGCCGTGGAAGACGGCGATGCGCTTGCCGTCCAACTCCAGCTTGGTGGGAATCTCGTCAGGAATGGGTAGTCCCAGCGCCCGTGCGTAAGTCAGTAGCTCATCGTACGGGAAGTCCATGTTGCCCCAAACGAAGGTGCAGGGGCGACCGAGCATTTCGTCGAAGACTTCGGGGCTGCCCACGTCGCCGCAGTGGATCACATGGCCCACGTCGAGTTGCTCGAACAGCGCCATCGCCTGTCTCACGGCCGAGTGGCGCCCGTGACTGTCCGATAGGATGCCGATCAACAAGATTGCCGCTCCCCCACCGGAGAAAGACAAGCGCCCCCGCCCATTCACGGCCTGGGCGGGGGGTACCCCCAGTATAGCTGTGGATGGTTCCAGATGATCGGGTCATGCCGAAGATCGTGTCCCGCCACGATGTCCGAAGTCGTAAAGCCGTCCACCCCGCCATCCAGGAAAAGGAAGTTCGCGTAGTCGCCGTGGAACTTGCCCAGATGGCGCCCTTCAAAGTCCCTGGCGAACTGGGTAGCTACGTCGCGCGGCGACCCGGCGGGCGAATTGGGGGCGATGTCGAAAAGGAATACGGTACGGGGTTTCTTGGCGAACCGTTTCGCGGGGAGCGGAGCGGCCTTCTCGGGATCGGGGAATCCGGGCGTGTCGCGGGAACCCTCCGGGCCTTTACCCATTCCGTCGAGAACCTGGTTCATTCCGTAATGGAACTGGTTCTTCCCGCTGAAACTCTTGTAGGCGTCGGTCAGGTTCTTCGATGGGCAAACCCAAATATGACCGTTCTTGAACTCCTCGATCGCGATGTTCACCCCCGCGACGTCGCGGTACGCGGGCATTTCAAGATAGGGTGGCAGCGCGTTGAACCACGTGCCGGGCTTGGAGATGCCGCCGGACAGTTGCGATCCTTCCATGGGGATGTAATCGTTGTGCTCGTTACGAAAAAGCTGGAGTGCGACTCCCCATTGGCGAAGGTTGTTGGTGCACTGGACCCGGCGGGCTTGTTCCTTGGCGTGGCCGAGACCGGGGACAAGCAGCGCGAGAAGAAAGAGGATGATCGCGCAGACGACAAGCATCTCGGGCAATGACACGGCCAGCCGAGTCCGACATCGCCGCCGCTGAACGATCGCGTCCGTGTGAGACGGCATTCTCGTGCTCCGAACGGGACGTAGCCATCCTACGGGGCGAGCGGGTGGTTGGGTAGATCCCGGTCAACGCGCGTGAAACGCGGACGGAACGGATGGACTTGGATCAGCCTCGGCCCGCGCGACGGAAGAGCGCATCCCTACGGGGCCGCCCCTGTTCTGAGCCGGAAGTCGGCCGAGCGGCAGGCGAGGTCGAAGGAGTGGTAGAGGGAGTCGTCGATCGGCCCACCGGCAACACGAAGGGAGACCGCGTATCCCGATCCGTGGTCCAGGCGGACGGCCCGAACGATCATGGGAATCCCGGGGTAGTGAACCTGGACGGCGTCGAGCGGTCCGAGTTTTTCGATGGACCGGGTCGGGGGGGGAGCAAAGATGGCCAGCAACACCGAAGCATAGGGGCGTAGAATGAGGTTACAAATCTCTGCGGCATCGACGTTGGCGGCGGCTTCGACGCGTCGGAAGACCAGTTCGGCCATCCCGCCGGACGTGGTGGGGGTGGCGTAGATGATCGCGTTGGCCGGGGCGACGAGATCGGGCATGACCGGCTCGAAGCGCCGCGGCGGTCGAAAGGACATGTCCCAACCTTGGGGTTCGTTCCGCGGAGCCAGCAATTCGCCGGACCGGTTCCAGGACATCCAACCGGCAAGCCCGGAGGCCGAGATCAGCAACAGGAGGGACGAGACCCATGCCCGTAGCGGGATCGCGGGGCGAACGGCGGTGTACACTTCGACCGTCATGGCAGCTATGCTAGCGCCGGCGTGTCGCGCCAACAACCGTTGACGTAGAATGCGGGACTCCATAGAGTCCGGCGGGCGGCAGGGTCCGAGCCTCCGGGCGGCGAGCACGCCCCCAAAGGGGCCGGCTGCCGACCGCGTTGCGGCGGATGTTCGCCATCATGCATAAAGCGAGTAACCATCGCCGTGGGAGGTTGATTCGTGCAGATATTAGTCACCGGTCGTCACGTCGAGGTCACCGACGAGGTCCGAGAATACATTCAAACCAAGGCCGGCCGGCTTACCAAGTATTACGACCGGATCCATGAGATCGAGGTGATCCTGGACCATGAGTCCGAGCAGTTTTCGGCGGAGATGATCGTCCGGGCCGGTCGGAAGCACACGTTCGTCGCTCGCGGGACGGGGCCGGACACCTTCGCACTGGTCGACGAGATTCTGGAGAAGCTGGAACGGCAACTGACCAAACATAAGGAAAAGAACCGCAATCGGAAAGGCGGGGTGGCGGCCGACGGAACCACGGCGGAGGGGTAACCGCCGGTGCCTAGTCAACGACTCGATGTCGGGTTCGCGTCGCTGGTGCGAGAAACCGTTCACGCACCCATTCTGTCGGGAATTTCTGCCCGCAACCTCGCAGGATCGGAGTCCCGCGAACAGTGCGTGTGCGAGATAGGAATCTCGCACGAGCGACAGCTCTCTCCCCGGCGGGGAGAGGGAGTGTGGATAACGGAAACGGCGATGAGACTTTCGGACCTCATTCACGGACCCTCCATCGTACCGGAACTGCAAGCGACGGATCGAAACGGGGCCATCCGTGAATTGGTGCAGTCGCTGGCGGATCATGGAGCCATCTCGCCGGAATCGGTGGAGACGGTGGCGCGTTCGGCGATCGCCCGCGAGAACCAGGGGAGCACGGGGTTCGGCAAGGGCGTGGCCGTCCCGCACGTGAAGCACGAGTGCCTCAAGAAGATGGTCGCGACAATCGGCCGTTCGAGCCACGGGGTGGATTTCGCGGCCTTGGACCGGGCCCCGGTCTACACGGTGGTGATGCTGATGAGCCCGGCGAACGCCCCGGAGGAGCATTTGGCGGCGATGGAACGGATCTTCCGATACCTGCAGCGTGAAAACTTCCGCCGGTTCCTTCGCCAAGCGGACACGCAGGAGGCGATCGTGGAGCTCCTCCGGGAAGCGGATGACTCGCAGACCGAGTAGAACGGACGGAGACCTCCGGGGATCACCCAGCGCTGATTCGACCCATCGAACGAAAGAGGGACGTAGGCTTGTCGGACGCGGGGGCACAGGCTGTACGCGAAGTGAAGGTCGGAAATACCGAGGGCCTTCACGCCCGCCCGGTGATGCGGTTTATCGACGTGGCCTCGCGGTTTCAATCCAAGGTGACGGTCGCAAACGTGTCGCGCCGCGGCGAGAAAGTCGATGGGAAGAGCGCGATGCAAATGATGCTGCTTGAGGCGACGCAGGGATGCGTCCTGCGGATCGAGGCGAGCGGCCCGGACGCCGCGGCGGCGGTGGAGGCGTTGGCGGCGTTGATCGAAAGCGGCTTCCACTTGGGTTCACTTCCGGGCGTAGTGTAAGCCGTCCGACGGGGACCGAAGCACGGCGACGTGGCGGTCAGGGGTCGAGGGTTACGTACGAAGGGACGGAGGGAAGCCGAGACGGTGGTGGATGGTGCAGCCAGCCAGCTAGCTAAGGTGCGAACCGGTCCCCATGGAAATCCTTCGCGGCATATCGGTGGCGCCCGGCGTGGCGATCGGCGAGGCCGTCGTCCTCGAGGCCGAGGACTATCCCATCCCGTATCGGACGGTCTTGGCGACCGAGGTGCCCAGAGAGCTGGCGAGCCTCGCGTCCGCGTTTGACACGTCGATCAAGGAGCTCGCAGCCCAAGCGAGCCGATTGAACGCCCAACTGGGTCACGACGCGGCCAACGTCTTCGAGTGGCATATCGGCGTCCTAAAGGACCACAAGCTACGAAACAGCATCGAAACGATGATCCGCAAGGAACGGGCGGCGGCGGCGCACGCGGCCAGCACGGTGATGCGCAAGTACCAGCAGCGGTTCATGCAGATGAGCGACCCCTTGCTGGTCGAGCGCGTTCGGGACGTTCAGGACATCGAGCGGCGGCTGCTGCGGAACATTCTCGGGGAGGCTCACGAGGACCTCGCCCACCTGAGCCGCCCGGTCATCCTCGTCGCCCATGATCTGACCCCGACCCAGACGGCGCAACTCCCGGAGACCCAGGTCGCCGGGGTCGCGTTGGATGCGGGGGCGGCCACCTCCCACACCGCCATTTTGCTGCGCTCCTGGAGCCGCCCGGGGGTGATCGGCCTGAATGACGTCTCGACGCGGGTGAGCGGCGGCGACCTGATCATCGTCGACGGCACCAACCAGCTCGTCATCGTCAATCCCAACGAGGCGACGCTCGAGGAATACCGCCGGCGGGAGGCGGCCTTCGTCCGGCTGGGGGATGAGCTGGATGAACTCAAGGACCTGCCGGCGATGACCCGCGACGGGCATCGGGTCTATCTCTGCAGCAACATCGAGTTTCCGCGGGAGGCGCGGGTGGGGATCGCTAAGGGGTCGGACGGGATCGGGCTGTATCGAACGGAGTTTCTGTTCCTCCGACCGGAGGGGGCCCCGACGGAGGAGGAGCAGTATGAGGCCTATTTGGAGGCGATCCGGGGGGCGGACGGCCGTCCCGTGACCATCCGCACCTTCGACTTGGGCGCCGACAAGTACACCCAGCAACGCAGCTACGAGCAGGAGCGGAACCCCATGCTGGGACTGCGCTCGATCCGCTATAGCCTCCAAAATCTGGACATGTTCAAGGTGCAGTTGCGGGCGATCCTCAGGGCGGCGATGCACGGCAAGGTGCGGCTGATGTTCCCGCTGATAAACAGCCTGATGGAGTTCCGCCAGGCTAAGATGACCGTCCACGATGCGATCGAGGACCTGGAGGAAGTCGGCATCCACGTCCGAAGGGACATCCCCATCGGGATGATGCTGGAAACCCCGGCGGCGGCCATCCAGGTCAAGGAATTCTGCCGGGAGGTGGGTTTCATCAGCGTCGGCACGAACGACCTGGTCCAGTACCTTTTGGCGGTGGATCGGGGCAACGAACGGGTGTCCCAGTTCTATAGCCCCTCCCATCCCGCCGTTTTGCGGTCCTTACGAGATGTCGTGAAGGCATGTACACAGGCCGACGTAGACTGTAGTATCTGTGGAGAAATGGCGGCGCAGCCGTTGTATACGCTGTTCCTGCTGGGATTGGGGCTGGAGACGCTCTCCATGGCGCCGGCCAACATCCCCGAAGTGAAGAAACTGGTTCGCCTGGTGACCATGGCGCAGGCGAAGCGCGTGGCCAAGCGGGCCTTGACGTTTGAAACGGACCGGCAGGTAACGAATTACCTGCGCGATGAAACGAGGAAGATGCTGCCGGAGGACCCGATCTAGTGCGATCGGGCAACGGTGCCGCATCGTAGGAGCGTGCCGCTGCCGGATCGGCAGTGGTGGCCACGGATGACATTCCGGCGCGCCGGGATGGCACGCGGTTTTTGATGGAAGGTGCTCGAAGGGATTGTTCTACCCCATCCGGCGAGCGGCACCGATGGATGTTCGCGTACAGCATCGACGGCGATCTGCGATTCATTTCGCACCATGACACGCTGCGGCTGTTTCGGCGGGCCCTCGCACGGGCGGACCTCCCGGTTCGCCATTCGGAGGGGTTCAACCCTCATCCACGCCTGATGATCCCGCTGCCGCGCCCCGTAGGCGTGGCTTCGTGCGCGGAAGTCATCGTGGTGGAGACGGAGCGTCCCATCGACCTCGACGACGCGTTGCAGCGGCTGGAACGCCAGACCCCGGATGGAATCCGAATGCTCAGCGCCCGTCGCCTGGCGAGCGGAGAACACCTTCAACCGATTCAGGTCCGTTACCGCCTGGATGCGACGGACCTTCCGGCGGCGGAGTTGAACGCCCGTGTGCAAAGCTTGATCGCAGCGCAGGTGGCGATCGTGGAACGAGTCGATCCGAAGAACCCGAAGGGGCGGTCCCTCGACGTTCGACCCTTCCTCGCGGACCTGCGCGTCGTGGAGAACGGGGTCGAATTTACCCTGCGCGTGTCACAGGACGGCACCGCGAAACCCGCTGAGGTGGCGGGACTTTTAGGCTACGAGGCGGCGACGATCAATCATCGGATCCGCCGCTTGGAAGTGCAATGGCGATAGACATCATGGTGAATGAACGAGGAACTGAACAACCCGACGGCGCCACGGCGCGACCGAGACCGCGGCGGAAAGCGGTAAGGCGTCGACGTGACGGGGGTGCTGCGGCGCCGGGCGCGGCTTCGGCCGCCAAGACCGCGGCGCAAGTCGATGTCGCGGAGGTCGCGACGACGCGCCCGGTGCTGGCGGTCGAGGGCGGATCGGGCACGAAACCCCGGGGGAGGCGCTCGCGGCGGGGCTCCGGGCGAGGCCGAAAGCCGTCGGACGCGCCGCGAACTGCGGCCTCGGCGTCCGCGCCTTCCGTCGCGGACGCGGCCGTAGCGGTCGTCGAAACCGTGCAGCCCGCCGCCGAACGCTTTGAGGCTCCGCCGGTCGAACGGATGACGTCGCCGCCGAGTTCCGTCGTCATCGTCGATCCGCGGCGAACGCATCCCGCACCGTCGACCGATGACGCGGCGGCCCAAGCGCAGCGTCGGCGCTCGCGCCGAGGCCGGCGAGGGCGGCGCGGGCGGCACGGGCGGGAGAATGAGGAGCCGGTGCGAGCCCCGGCGCTCGACGAGAGCGTGGACCGTCGACTCGATGAGGCCGTCGAGCGCGTCGATGAGGCCGAGGGCGTCGAGCGCGATGCGATGGTCCTCGACATCGCCGACCGAGACCGAGACCGCGACGTCGACGCCGAGCTGGAGGTGGACGCCGAAAGCGACGTCGACTTCGACACGGCGGCGGCGCCGACCAGAGGCGGACCGGACGGGCGGCGGGAGATGGTCATCAACGTCTCCGCCGGTCACGAGTGTCGCATCGCCATTTTGAATGAAGGACGGCTGGAGGAGCTGTTCATCGAGCGCGAGGCGACGCAGTCGCACGTCGGCAACATCTACAAGGGGCGGATCACCAACGTCGAGGCGAGCATCCAGGCGGTGTTCGTCGACTTCGGCCTGCCGAAAAACGGGTTCCTGCACATCTCCGACGTTCAGCCGCAGTACTTTCCCAACCACGCGGGAGCGACGGAGGACGTGGGCCGGAAGATTCCGCGGCACCATCGACCGCCGATCCAAAAGTGCTTCCGCCGCGGGCAGGAGGTGATCGTGCAGATCACCAAGGAGGGGGTGGGAACGAAAGGGCCGACGCTGTCGTCGTACTTGTCCATCCCCGGGCGGTTCCTGGTGATGATGCCGGGAATGAGCCGGCATGGGGTGTCGCGCAAAATCGAGGACGAAGCCGCCCGCCGGCAGATGCGCGACGTGCTCAATGAACTGACCCTGCCCTCGGGCATGGGCTTCATCCTCCGCACCGCCGGTCTGGATCGTTCGAAGCGCGACCTGCAGCGGGATCTCAACTACCTGCTTCGCCTGTGGAAGACGGTGGTGGAGCGGATCAAGACGCAGCCCGCGCCCGCGGAGCTGTATCGCGAGTCAAACCTGGTGACGCGGACGATCCGCGACGTGTACAGCACGGACTTCGATCGGTTGATCGTGGACGACGAGGCCACCGCGAGCCAGGTGCGGGAGTTCCTGCAGATCGCCATGCCGCGGACCAAGACGGCCGTGGAGTTATACACGGAGCGCGAGCCGCTCTTTCACCGCATGGGCATCGAGGCCGAAATCGACCGGATCAACATGCGCCACGTGCCGCTCAAGTCGGGCGGATCGCTGGTTATCGACAGCACGGAGGCCCTGGTCGCCATCGACGTGAACAGCGGCCGGTTCCGCAGTCCGGACGACGCCGAGGAGACGGCCCTGCGGATCAACCTCGAAGCGTCGGAGGAGATCGCCCGACAACTGCGCCTCCGCGATCTTGGCGGGCTGATCGTCTGCGATTTCATCGACATGCGCCACGATCGCAACAAACGCAA
Source organism: uncultured Phycisphaera sp. (assembly GCA_964421865.1). Lineage (GTDB taxonomy): Bacteria > Planctomycetota > Phycisphaerae > UBA1845 > UBA1845 > SBAX01. The sequence goes on from CAYQZH010000054.1 coordinate 14,263, forward strand.
GGTCGAACAGGCGCTCAAGGACGCGCTCAAGAAGCACAAGGAGCGGGCGCGGATCACGAGGATGAGCGCCTTCGGGTTGATCGAGATGACCCGGCAGCGTCAGGGGCCGTCGATCCTCCGCAGCCTCTACGCCGACTGCGCCCACTGCAAGGGCACCGGGCACGTCAAAATGCCCGAATCCGTCATCCTCGACGTAATGCGGATCATCCAGCTCGCCATGCACCATGAACACGTGCAGAAGGTGATCGTCACCGTGGCCAGCGACATCGCCTATCAACTGCTCAACAGCAAGCGGGCGGTCGTCAGCCGGATCGAGAGCGAAACGGGCAAGACGGTGGTGATCCGCGGCGACGCGGGCTTTATCAGCGACCAAGTGGAATGCGTCTGCGAAGACGCCCGGGGCCGGCAGGTGCCTATCGGGGCGTCGGGATCACCCCCGCCGACGCGGTAGGCGGTCGGGCTCTATCAGCGCGGCGATTGGGATCCGAACCCCAAGCCCAAGCGCGGGGTCGGGCCTCGAAATCACCTCGGCGTTGTCCCAGATCGTGTCGCCCCGGTTGTCAGCGGGTCGACGCATGGAGAACGGTCAACCCCACGACCTCGTCACCCTCGTAGCGGACGATGATGTCCTCGTCGGTGAGTTCGCTGTCGTCGGCATGGGAGGGCTTCTTGAAGTTGATGTACAGCACGTCGGCCTCGGCGTCGTACGACGACCAGAGGTACCGATGCGGCGACCGAAGGACGGCCGGGACGATGTCCAGATAACGCGTCACGTCTTGGCGGGCCGCGTTCGGTTCGTTCGCCGAGCTCACTTGTTTTTCCTGCGCCCCCGCCGTTTGCGTTGGCGAACGAGCCGCCTCAAGTCATCGAGCGACGTTCGCTCAAGCCAGTCGTGCCGTCGTTGGGTGTAATCACCCTGTCCAGGGTCGAACTGCCGTAGGAACCGGATCATCCCGGCGCGACCAAGGCGTGCGCGGGGGGCCGCGAGGCCATCGGTCCGGATATCATTCAATGTCCGGTGCATTCCAAACCTCCTTCGACCATTCTAGCAGATCGGCGACCCGGACGGTCAAGTCTTTTCGGAAACGACGACCGAGCCTGCACAGGCGATCGTCGCAGCTCAGGAGGACGTCGCCGTCACGGGGTCCTACAGGGCGTGGAGCATCTGCAGTCTGCATCGCCTGCACCGCGAGTCGCAAGGGTCGCATCGCTTCGGTAGGAAAAAGTGGCGGCTTGCCAACCTCATCGGACAAGAGTATTTTGATGGAGAACGACACGAGGTCAACTCTCTCCCTTGCGGAGGTACGGGTAATGACGAAGAAGAAGCGAAACGGATGGTTGGGCCCGTTTGTGATTAGTACCCTGAGCGGCCTTTTCCTACTTGCGCTTACGTGGGGCGTAGGCTATTGGTTCGGGAAGAAGAGTCTCTCAAGCGAGGTTGCCGAGGGATTGACCTTACTCGACCTCGACACCACGTCAGACTCACTTGCGTCCCTGGTTTCATCCTTCGACAATGCGTTGTCGCTCGTATCTCAGCGTAAACCGCATCCCGCAAGATCGAATGTTGCTCAACTGAATGACTCTCTGGACAAACTATCCAGGGCGCTCGAAGGTGTGAAGACAACCGAATACTACTCGGTCGAGGAACTCAAGAAACTCGCCGACCAAGGCGGGTATAGTATGGAGTTTCTACCTTTTGGAGGCGACTCGCGGTACGAGAAATTTGTGAAGGCGAATATCGGGAAACCAAAACGAATGGTCGAGGGGCTGGCAGAGTTGACACCTCGATTGGAACTAATGCGAGAGGCGGCGTCCTCACTTGCCAGTCAACTGAACCAAGAATCCAATATCGACGCGGACGCCTTGGCGTCATCGCTGGCGGAAATGAAGCGCGAGGCGAGTAATACGCTGGCTTCGTTGCGTTCCCGCCAGTCGGCAACCCTCGAAACCCTCAAGAAATTCGGCAAGACACGATAGCCATCGTAGATCGGGTGATCGACCCGACGCCCCACTCCGACATCCGATTTCGGCGTTTCGACGTTCCGACGTTTTGACGTTTCCGCCCCGATCGCCCCGCACCGCCCCTTCCACCGATCACCCCCCGCGTTATGGAAGTAGATGAACAACGACCGCCTAATCCGCGCGCCGCTCCACGGCATCCCCCCGCTGCCTTTCGACTTTTCGGCGTTTCAGCGTTTCCCCTTCGTCCCTCCGTGCCTTCGTGGTTCCGTGCCTATCCCCCTCGCCCTTTCGGCGTTTCGACCTCCCCTTCGTGCCTTCGTGCCTTCCGGGCAGTGCCACCATCTGACACTACGCGAAAAAAGCGTACTCGCAAAACGAACCCATTTGACATATATGCTTCACAAAAGTAAGCTATGCCGAACAAACCGCTTTTCCGAAAGCTCTACATGTCACAGGTCACCCACTCGTCCGGTCGATCACGCTATAATTCAGGTATCAGGGCACCTGCGCCGGGACTGCCGACGCATGGACTGCCTGAAGCGCTTTTTGCGCCGGATGCCGGAGGCGAGGGTTACCACGATGCTCTTTCAACCGCCATTGCCGCCCAAGTACTCGGCCCTGACCGAGGAGGAGATGGGTCAGGCGATCCTGGAGCGCAAGCGCGTGCTCGGCTCGCGGGTGGTCATCCTCGGCCACCACTATCAGCAGGACGAGGTCATCCGCTTCGCCGACTTCACCGGGGACAGTCTCAAGCTCTCGCAGATCGGCGCGCAGCAGAAAGACGCGGAGTTCATCGTCTTTTGCGGCGTTCACTTCATGGCCGAGTCGGCGGACATTCTCACCGACGATCGCGTGAAAGTGATTCTCCCCGACCTCTCCGCCGGGTGCAGCATGGCGGACATGGCCGATATCGAGCAGGTCGAGGAGGCGTGGGATTTCCTCACCGACGACTGCGGCGTGACCGTCATCCCCATCACCTACGTCAACTCCGCGGCCTCGATCAAGGCCTTCTGCGGCGGGCACGGCGGGGCCTGTTGCACGAGCAGCAACGCGCGAAAAGTTCTGGAATGGGCCTTCACTCAGGGCGACAAGGTGATGTTCCTGCCGGATCAGCACCTGGGTCGCAACACGGCCTATGGCATGGGCATACCGCTCGATCGCATGGTGATCTACGACCCGAAGCT
>CAYQZH010000055.1:0-17406 GCA_964421865.1 uncultured Phycisphaera sp.
CAGTCGCTGATCGGGATGTTCAGCAAGGTGCACGCCGTGGGCTTCCCGGCGACGCACCCGCAGCTTGCGGTGTTCGTGGCCCTCACCGACGGGCACGGTCGGACGGAGTTGACCATCCGCATCGTGGACAGCAACGACGCCCGGCCGCCGATCGTGGAGGGCCGCGGCGGGGTGGACTTCAAGAACCCGCGGGCGATCGCCAATCTGGCCTTGCAATTCCACGGGTTGACCTTCCCCGCGCCCGGCGAGTACCGCGTCCAACTGTGGTCCGGCAGCGAGTTGCTGCGGGAGGCACGCCTGGAACTCGTGCAGATTCCTCCGCCCCGCCCCATTCAACCCCAGGCGGCACCTGAGGACGGAACGAAATAACACAGCGGGAATCACTTCGCGGTTGCCTGGAAAGGCATTCGCGGGTACTTTCACGCCAAGTCCGAGGTTCGGTGGCGCCGCCGCCGAAGGCGGCTTTAGGCCGGTCCGTGAGTGTAAGGAGCAGCTCGATGAGCGATGAGGATGTGGCTCTCGACCAGGAAGAGCAGGCGGCGTCGGAAACGCCGGAGGAGGAGCCTTCCGACGAGAAGAAGCTGATGGCTGAGCTGAAGGGGGCCATCACCGTCCAGCGGGAGCCGGTCGGCGCCCTGCGGCTCAAACTCACGGTCAGTGTGCCGCGCGAAACGGTGGATCAGCGGATGGGCAAGGAGTTCGCGGATCTGAAGCGCGACGCGATGATCCCCGGCTTCCGCAAGGGCCATGCGCCGCTACGGTTGGTCGAAAAGCGGTTCGGCTCGGACGTCGGGGAGCAGCTCAAGGGGCAACTGATCGGCAGCGGCTACCTGGCCGCCGTCGAGAAGGAGAACCTCAAACCCCTTGGCGACCCTCTCGTCTGGGTCAAGCTGAAGGAACAACGGTTCGGCGAGAACCAAAAACCGAGGACCGTCGAGGTCGAGAAGCTGCTGCCATTCGACAAGGCCATCGATCATTTGCCGATGCCCAAGGAGGGGCCTTTCACGTTCGCGTGTGAGCTGGAGCTCAAGCCGGAGTTCGAGCTTCCGAAACTGGACAAGATTCCTGTCGAGCGCCCGGTCATCACGATTGACGACGAGGACGTCGAAGTGGAACTGGAACGCATGCGGATGCGGAGGGGTACGTTCCAGCCGGTCGAGGAAGGGGCGGTAGAGCTGGACGACCTCCTTTACGTGGCCATGAAGTTTTCGGTCGGTGCGGAGTTGATCGAAAGCGAGGACAATTTCGATATTGCGGCCCGCGATCTGCGCATCAAGGGGATTCCGCTGGTCGGTCTGGGCGATGCGTTGGAAGGTCACAACGTCGGCGACGAGGTGACGTTCGAAGCAACCGTGCCCGACGACCACGACAACCTCGACCTGCGCGGGAAAGCGGCGAAGTTCGAGTTCACCATTCGCGAAATCAAACGGCTGGAGCTTCCGCCGATCGACGAGGATTTCCTCTCCGGCATGGGCTTTGAGAGCGAGGAGGACCTGCGGAGCACCGTGCGATCTCTCTTGGAGTCCGAACTGGATCGCACGGTCAAGCGAAAGATGTACGAGCAGGTGGGGCTGTACCTGCTCGAGCACACGAACCTGGAAATCCCCGAGGGCCTGTCGCAGCGGCAAACGGATCGCTCGGTGGGGCGGCGGATGATGGAGCTGTTGCAGTCCGGCGTGCCGCCGACGGAAATCGACCGAGCACGGGATGAGATGCGGGCCAAGGCCCACGACCAGGTGGTCCGCGACCTCAAACTCTACTTCATCCTCGAAAGGATCGCCGAGGATCGCGAGATCGACGTGAACGAGGAGCAGCTTAACGCGGCCATCTCCCAGATCGCCCGGCGGACGGGGAAGCGGTTCGATCGGGTGAGGGATGAACTGAGCAAGCGCGACGGTCTGACGACGTTGTATTTGCAACTGCGTGACGAGAAGGTATTGGCCGCGCTGGTAGCCGACGCCGAGGTGACCGAAGTCGAAGGTCCGAAAAAGAAAACGCGCAAGGCGTCAAAGAAGAAAACGACTGCGGCGCCGGCAGCGAAGAAGAAGACCGCCAAGGGGAAGAAGAGTTGAAAAGGTCGGGCCTTCCGGGCTTTTTGCCGACAACAACGTCGGGGTAGGGGAACGCGACCGCCGTGGGATGGGGCGATTCCAAGCGAGGACAGTAGGGATGCATGAAACCTTCGGCCCGCCGGGCACTTTGGGTCAATATCCTCCGTATCAACGCACCCGTGAGATGTCGATCACGGACATGCTGTTGGAGAACAGGATCATTTTTCTCGCCGGTCCGATCGTCGAGCGGACCGCGAGCATCGTGATCCAGCAACTCCTCTATCTTCAGTCCATCCGCCGCGACCAGGACGTGAACTTGTATATCAACTCGCCGGGGGGGCTGGTGGATCAGACGCTGGCGATCTACGACACGATGCAATTCATGGGGTCGGAGGTGGCGACGTACTGCATCGGCCAGGCGGCGAGCGGCGCAGCGATCCTCCTCATGGCGGGCACGAAGGGGAAGCGATTCATCCTCCCCAACGCCAAGGTCATGCTCCATCAGCCGTACGGGGGCATCACGGGGCAGGCCGAGGATATCCGCATCCAGGCGGAGGAGGTCCTTCGTGATAAGGCCCGCCTGAACGCGATCATCGCCAAATGCACGGGGAAGTCGGTGGAGACAGTGGCCGAGGAGACGGAGCGCGACCGGTACCTGACGGCCGAGGAAGCGCTGTCCTACGGGATCGTCGACGAAATCCTCACCGACGACCGAAGGAAAAAGAAATAGGCACGATCAGGTTGCTGGGGAGATCGAGACCGGCTATGGGCGTCATCAACCAACGAGTACCCTTCGTCATCGAGAGCACGGGCCGCGGCGAGCGGGAGATGGACATTTTCTCCCGCCTGCTCAAGGACCGCATCGTGTTCATCACCGGGGGGATCGACGACGAGGTCGCCAACCTGGTCGTCGCCGAGCTGTTGTTCCTGTCCAACGAAGACTCGAACGCGGACATCCACGTGTACATCAACAGCCCGGGCGGGTCGGTGTCGGCGGGGCTGGCGATCTACGATACCATGCAATACCTGCGCTGCGACGTGGCCACGTACAACGTGGGTCTGGCGGCGAGCATGGCCGCCTTGATCCTCTGCGGTGGGGCGAAGGGCAAACGGTTCCTGCTGCCGAACTCGCGGACGCTGCTGCATCAGCCGCTTATCGGCGGGGTGATGCAGGGATCGGCGACGGACCTCTCCATCGAGGCCGAGGAGATCATCCGCCTCCGCAAGGCCTTGTACAACATCATCTCCGCCCGTAGCGGCAAGCGGATCGACCAGGTGGAGAAGGATTGCGACCGCAATAAGTGGCTCGACGCGCCGGAAACGGTCGCGTACGGGTTGGCCGACTCCATCCTGGAGCGAATGGCCGCCGCGAAATAGCACACCGACCCGTCCATCCCACGTCCTGCGTCGCCGCGCCTTGTCTCCAAGCACACCCTTCCAGTAAACTGCGCCTACGCCGTGCGCGGGAATACTCCGGCTTCCAGTCGTCTAGCGGGGCGGAGCTTCTCAACGCGCCGGCCCTGACGAACCAGACAAACATGACCCGACCGAACACTCATCGCGACCACGGCAGAGATAACGCCGAGATAGACCCCCCGGACGCGGGATCGACCGGGGCTTCGCGCTCGCTCGACTTCATTCGCGGCATCGTCACTGACGACCTAAAGACGAATAAATGGAACGGGCGCGTGCACACGCGCTTCCCGCCGGAGCCCAACGGCTATCTCCACATCGGCCACGCGAAGTCCATCTGCCTCAACTTCGGGATCGCCAAGGAGTTCCGCGGTAAGTGCAACCTGCGCTTCGACGACACGAACCCCACCGCCGAAGAGGAGGAGTATGTCCAGTCCATCGAGCGCGACGTGAAATGGTTGGGATGGGACTGGGAGGATCGCCTTCTCTTCGCGTCGAACTACTTCCAGCAGATGTATGACTGGGCGGTGGAACTGATCCGCAAGGGCAAGGCCTACGTCTGCGATTTGGACGCGGCGGAGACGAGTCGGTATCGGGGAACATTGACCAAGCCGGGAAAGGACAGTCCGTATCGCAATCGCCCTATTGCCGGAAACCTGGAGCTGTTCGAGCGCATGCGCAAGGGTGAGTTTCCCGATGGGTCGAGAACATTGCGGGCCAAGATCGATATGGCCCATGCGAACATGAACATGCGCGACCCGGTCATGTACCGCATTCTGCACGCGGTGCATCACAATACCGGCGACACATGGTGCATTTACCCTATGTATGACTGGGCGCATGGATTGGAGGACTCGATCGAGGGGATTACTCATTCCATCTGCACGCTGGAATTCGAGGACCACCGGCCCCTCTATGACTGGTTTATCGACTCGATCAATGAAGGGCGCGGGCCAGGCAGTCCCTGGGGCGAACGCATTCACCACCCCCAGCAGATCGAATTCGCACGGCTCGAATTGACCTATGCGGTGATGAGCAAGCGAAAGCTGCTCGAATTGGTCAAGGGTGGATCTGTTCATGGTTGGGACGATCCGCGCATGCTGACGATCTCAGGCTTGCGGCGTCGCGGCGTTCCGCCGGAGGCGATTGGCGAGTTCTGCGAGCGCATCGGCGTCGCCAAGTTCAACAGTACGATCGACGTGCAGTTGTTGGAACATTGCATCCGCGACTATCTGAATAAGAGAGCGCTGCGAGTCATGGCCGTCGTGCGACCCCTCAAAGTGGTCCTGGACAATTACCCAGACGGCCAAGTCGAACAGATGGACGCCGTCAACAATCCGGAAGACCCTGCGTCGGGAACGCGTCAGGTTCCGTTTTCCAAAGTCCTGTATATTGAGCGTGACGATTTCCGTGAGGATCCCCCGAAGCAGTTCTTCCGTCTCGCTCCCGGCCGCGAAGTGCGACTGCGCTATGGGTATTTCATCACCTGCAAGAGCGTGGTCAAGGATCCCAAGACCGGCGAAGTGACGGAACTGCACTGTACTTATGACCCCGCCACTCGCGGCGGCGATTCCCCCGACGGCCGCAAGGTCAAGGCCACGTTGCACTGGGTCTCCGCGGCTCACGCAATACAGGCCGAGGCCCGCCTCTATGATCACTTATTCACGAAGGAAAACCCGAGCGACACACCCGAGGGCGCGGACTGGAAAGCGAATCTCAACCCGAACTCCCTGGAGACGGTGTACCCGGTTTACGTGGAGCCATCGGTCGTCTCGGCGACTTCCGGGGCCCGTTTCCAGTTCGAGCGAGTGGGGTATTTCTGCGTCGATCCCGACTCGACGCCGGGTAAACTCGTCTTCAACCGTACGGTGACGCTGAAGGACACCTGGGTGAAGATTGAGAAGAAAAGGGCGCAGAGCGCGTTTTGAGAAACCACCATGTCGGCACAACAGAGTAACGTGCATCAAGATGCACCTTTCACGCGGTGAGCCATTCTACTCGGTCAGCCCGCAGATGAAGGCGGGCGGGTCGATTCGGCGGCGGGAGCGGGCCGCGTCGTCCAGGCAGTTGGTTTCGTCGGAAAGGAATCGCTGGGGTCGGAGCATTTCGTCGACGGTGTGGCCGGCGAGCATCAGTTCGACAAAGAGGGCGTGCTGCGAGTCCGGGACGTCGGATCGGGGTACGTGGTTGAAGCCCAGGGTGTGGCCGATCTCGTGGGCGGTCACGTTGGCAAAGATGGTCACCCACTCGTCGAAGGAATGGGGGCCGGGAAGTTTGAGTAGCTCTTCGCCGAAAACCAACGCACTGTTGTCGTGCTGGAGGTTGCAGGGGTCGTACTCGCCTTCGCCGATCTGGCCGCCACCCGCCTGAGAAGGGGCCTGGACGAGGTAGACGCGGGTCACTTCGGCGCCGACGCCGCCTTTTTCGTCTTGGATCGCGATGCTGACGGACGGTATCCCGCAGAAAATGTGGACGACTTCGCCTCGGACGGCCTCTTGAAAGGCGTCGGCGTCGTCAGCAAGCGTCCCGCCGTCGGTGGTGGCGAACGATGCGAAGTCCAGCCCCGGGAAGTCGTCGCGGGGATAGAGCTTGCTCGCCCCGCCGGACCAGTCGAGGATCACCAGATCGGTCGCGGGCGATTCGCCGTCACACTCGGACACGAACAGGGCCTTGTTCGCGAGGGTGTCGCCGATGGTGTTTCCGCAGCCGCCGGCGAGGAGCACGCCGCCGAGTGCCATCGTGACGACATACGCGCGAACGCTTCGACAAGAATATGCGGACCTGGCCAGCTTCCCACCTCCCCCGGGCGGCACGCCGGCGACCCTGTGCGGGCCGACGACGATGGATGACCGCTACCAGGTTCTTGGCGGGTCGAGACGGGAAGTCAACACGGTCGCCTGATGAGGGTCACCCCTCGGCCCGCCCGTGGTCGAGCCGCCGAACTTATCGCACTCCCTCCGAAACGTTCAGGGCGATGGGGCACTTCATCGCGGGGTCTGTCGCATCATCATTGATCCACCTATAATCGCGGCCCGATAACCGTCGTGGGTCTTGATGATGGATCGAGGCGAGCGCAAATGCTGAAGTACCTGCACGTATGTTTTGAGGCCTTCGGCTATGCGTTGCCGGAGACGGCCGCAAGCTCGGCCCAGCTCGAACGGGAGCTGGCCCCGGTCTACGAGCGATTCGGACTGCACGAGGGCCGGTTGGAAATGATGACCGGCATTCGCGAGCGGCGGTTCTGGGATGAAGGCGTGCTTCCCAGCGACGGGAGCACGCAGGCCGGTCGGCGGGCCTTGGAGAGGTCGGGCGTCGCTGCCGAACAGATCGAGTGCCTGCTGCACACGTCCGTGTCGCGCGATTGCCTCGAACCGGCGACGGCGTCCGTGGTCCATGACAACCTGGGACTTCCGGCGAAATCCATCATGTACGATATCTCCAACGCCTGTCTTGGGTTTCTCAACGGGATCACGTCGCTGGCGAACATGATCGAGCTGGGCCAGGTGAAACGCGGGTTGATCGTCGCGGGTGAAAGCAGCCGGCAGCTTGTGCGGACGACGATCGCACAATTGCTCAAAGCCCGCAATCTCACGCGGCGGGACCTCAAGGCTGCGTTTGCGTCGCTCACCATCGGGTCCGGAGCGGTCGCCCTGGTGATGACCCACGACTCCGTTTCCCAAACGGGGCATCATCTGCTGGGCGGCGCCGTCCGCACCGCGACGCACCACAACGACCTTTGCCGGGGGAGCGCCGACACGGGCTTCAATGCCCAAGCGGCGATGAGTATGCGGACCGACGCGGAGACATTGCTGGAAGGCGGATGCCAGCTCGCGTCGGAAACCTGGGAAGAGTTTACGCGGACCTTGCAGTGGACCGGCGTCGATATCGACCGGTCGTTCTGTCACCAGGTCGGAGCGGCACATCGCGATCGGCTCTATGAGGCGCTGGGGATCGATCCGGCCAAGGATTTCTCCACATTTGAGTTCCTCGGGAATGTGGGATCCGTGTCACTGCCGCTGACGATGGCCATGGGGATCGAGCGCGATCCGCCGCGCCCTGGAAATAGGATCGCCATGCTTGGAATCGGCAGCGGTCTGAGCAGTGTGATGCTCGGCGTGCAGTGGTAGTGGCGCACGATGCGTGACCCGCGACTGACCGGTCTCGGCGAGTTGTACCCTTTCGATTCACACTATCTCGATGTCGGCAGAGCGCGGATGCACTACCTCGATGAGGGACAGGGTCCGGCCGTCGTGATGCTTCACGGCAATCCGACGTGGTCCTTTTATTACCGCGAACTCATCCGGGGACTGCGGGATCAGTGTCGTGTGGTCGCGCCCGATCACATCGGGTGTGGATTCTCGGACAAGCCGCAGGATTACCCCTATACACTTTCGACGCACATCGACAATGTGGGACGGCTCATCGACCACCTGGGACTCAAGGACGTGACTCTCGCCGTACATGACTGGGGCGGAGCGATCGGATTCGGTTGGGCGGCTCGAAACCCGGACCGCGTGAAGCGATTCGCGTTGTTCAACACTGCGGCATTCTTCGGGCCGATGCCTTTCCGCATCCGGGCGTGTCGCTGGCCGATCCTTGGCGATGTACTTGTTCGGCGACTGAACCTCTTCGCCCGGGCCGCCATTCACATGGCTTGTCGCCGACCCGAGCGTATGACGAAAGAGGTCGCCCGCGGTTATCTCCTCCCGTACAATAATTACCGCAACCGCATCGGAGTACTTCGATTCATCCAGGATATACCTCTGACGCCCTCGGTGCTGAGCGATCCCGTGCTTGAGTCGATTGAAGCGGCACTACCTCAGTTTCGTGACCGCCCCATGGTCATCTTCTGGGGCGGCGGAGATTTTTGTTTTGACGACTCGTACCTAGAGGGATGGGTCAGGCGTTTTCCGAATGCCGCCGTCCACCGTTTCCCGGATGCGGGGCACTACGTCGTTGAGGACGCCCATGAGCGGATTCTGCCGTTGCTCACCCAGTTCCTCGAGCGAGGGCAGCCGGGCCATGCCGAAGTCACGCCGACCCGGCAAGAAGCTGGCCAACGCTGACTCGTCGCTCGACGCTCGGCCGGGAAACGCAGAATGCATATCCGCCCCAAATGAAGAGAAGTCCCAGAAACTCGCCGACGTAAAGCCATTCAACCTGCCCCATTTTCGCCATCCCTCCTCCGAAAGCGGGCAACAGCGAGCCGAACGCGATCAAGGTGTTTCCGACGGCGCGGTGATGGGTTTCACGCCGTTGGGCGAACCGGTACGCACTGAGAGCGGCGCCGCCGAACAGGAAAAACACCGAATAAGTGTTGATGATCGGAGTGAACGCTCGAATCCAACTCCATCCCAAGACTTGTCCGCCGGGTCGATGTAGTTGCAGCGCGCCCAGGTTCACGGGGGAAAGAATCACGAGAATGGAAAAGAGGATAATGAAGGGAACCGTAATGGACGTAAGAAGGTGAGCGACTCGACGGTTCAGCAAGAGATAGACGGATCCCTGGGCGAGGGGATAGCCGCCAAGAAGCGCCCCCGCAATATACCAGGCCTTGTTGAGCGCAGGAGAGTTACCCAGTAGAGTTACCATGCTCTCCGTGGCGGTCCCCAGCCCATAGCAGGCGATCCCCCCCGCCCACCAGAGAAGGTGAGCGCCCGTTCCTTTGAGGCTATATCGCCGCAAGAGCACTGCACAGAAAATCGCGGACAAGATCGTCGTCGCAATCGGAACATAGTGAACCGGTTGAGGGTGCATCATGAGTTCGTCCATGGCTGTTGTCTCCGTCTCCTAGTATCCTGGTCGGTGCGGATAAGGAACCCGCGTTAGGTAAATGTTAAACTCCGTGTCGCCTTCGGCGTGAATCTCCAGGCGGGCGGGCAGACGCCCGGTACCGGTATTCTTCTCGAAGATGCCCCGCGAGGCGCGTAGGTCGGCGCGCCGGTCGACTACGCCGTAGTGGGGATACTTGGGCCTACCCTGCGTCTCACTTCCCTCCACGAGGTCGGCGATGATCGGGAAGGAAAACGTCCACGGCCCGATGTTGTCGCGATTGGGAGCACTGGGATTGCTGGGCGTGTGACGGCGGCCGCTGATGAAGCGCAGCGAACGACCGTCAAAGTTGACGTAGTTGCTGACGATCGGATCGAGAGGCGCCCCCGTACCCCAGGGAGTCTTGTCGAAGGGCACGCCCTCGTCGATCTTGCCTGCGGTACGGAACCAATAGGTCATCTTCCAGCCTTCCGGACCGGCATCCTCAGGGAAGCCGCGGATGGCGCTCGGGCATTTCCAACTTCCCGGACTGACATAGGGCATCAGCATGTATCCCACCGTGGACTTGAATTGCGGGTCGAAGGGGTCGGCGTTGGGATCGGTAAGATTCACGTCCTCCATAAAAGGGACCCGATCGTTGCTGGCGTAGGCATACTGCAATACTCCGGTCCAGATACTCCGAAGATTGTTTCGACAGATGAGCTGTTTGGCTTGCTCGCGAGCCCGGCTCAGTGCGGGCAGGAGTATGGAAATCAACACCGTAATGATCGACGTCACGACCAGCAATTCGATGAGGGTGAATGCGGGCCGCGTTTTTCTTGTTTGCGTCATAGTTGTCGCCTTTCACGAGCGGTATTGAGTCTTTTGCGCACTTCAATTCCCTCCCGTGAACCGCCCGATGAAACGGTCAACGTCCTGAAGATCGACGTCGCCGTCCTCGTCCCTATCAAAGACGCACAGGCAGATGTCCGCCGTCAGCGGCGCCGTGGGCGAGGGAAGTCGCCCCGGCCCGCTCAGACAATCCGCCAATGCGCCCCAGTCATCCAGATCGCGCAATGTATTCCCATCCAGGTCCCCGGAGGGCGTGAGCGTGACAGTCAGTATCGGCGCGTTCGCGTCAGGATCGCCGATGGCGCCCTCTTTCGTAAAGAACACCGGATATCCCGTGGGCGCCTGGATGGACGTGACCGTCAAGGAGGTGACCGCCACGAAGACTCGCCCGGCGCTGAGTTGTTCCTGGAAATAGCTTCGGACACGTCCGTCGGACAGCGACAGACCGACATCAAAGGTCACCGCGAAGGGGACAGTCTGATGCCCCGGCGTATAGCCCACGGGATGTCCGACAGCCCAGGGAGTGGGGGTGAACCGGCCCTTCACGGAATCCTCGACGTGCACCTTGGCCCCCGTCGTCGTAGCGAAGACAAAGGGAAACGGGTCGCGCGAAACGAAGTCCTGGTCGTCGCCGCCGACGTAGAAGCTGCGTTCCCCCCAAGTCGCCGCGGTGTATTCGGGCCCGAACCCCATTCCGTATAGCTCAATGGGTTGTCCGGGATCGTTGTCCGTAATGGGGTAATCCATGTTGAACCAATCATCAGGCGTCAGGTCGATGAGCCAATCGGCGCCCTTGGGACTGGTCAAGGTCACGCGGACCGCCTGAATGTCGTAGCTTTCGGGCGGCAGCCCGGAACAGAGCTGCTCGTCGGTTTTCCAGCCGATGAGAAAAATCCCATCCCGATCGTTGAAGGTCGAAAAGTTCGGATCGGCAGTTGACCCAAATACTCGGGCGGTGGTCTCCGCCCCGGGGTTGAAGTTGAACGGGTACTGCCACCGGTCGGCACTGGGCGTATCGAAGATGACGTCGCCCGCGAGCACCGCCGCCGCGCTCAGCACAGTGGGCAGAAGTGGAATCAGGAGCCGAATCATGCGGAGCCGAGCCTCCGGCGGCTGACTTTGCGTCCCACGACGCCTGCACCGAGAAGCAATAGGGCCAGGGAAGTCGGTTCGGGGACAATGCCGACGTTGTCGACCTCGAAGGAGAACGATCCATTGGCCCCGGCCAGTCCCGGCGGGACGGAGACGCCGATTTGTACGTGCCCGATATTGCCGAACACTTGGCCATAGGTAAACGGTCCTTCGAAGATCAGACCCGGGTTCGGCAGCGCCGCGGAGAGCGAGGTCCACGTTCCACTGGGGACAGGGATAACAAAGACATTGTCCGCTCCCGGAAAATTGTTGGGGCTGGCGAAGCGAACGAAGAAGTTGAGCGGCACACCGGAGTTTTGTCGGACAGAGGCGTTGAATCCGGTGACGCCGCCGGTCACCCAGTCTCCCACGAAAGCACCGCCGCTGGAGCCGAACTCGTCTTGAGCGCGGAACAGGACGGGCGTGTCGTTCGCGGCGGAGTTGACGAAGTTGAAGGTGGTCGAGGCAAAGGGGCTGCCGTCGGGGCCGCCGAAAACGTTCCAGGCAAGCGGCGTTGTACCCGGCGAGTCAAACCAATGGGCTGAACTCGTGTTGAACGTCTCCGTAAAGGGAACCGTTGCCGCGCGGACCTCAGCGGCAAAAACTGTGGCTGCGACGCCCAGCGCGATCGCGATTATTGGATTTCGAGTGGTTTGCGGCATCGTCTTTCCTTCCGTCGGCCTGCGAATGCCGGATCACGGCACGCAAGCCGAAAAATTTGGAAACATCGGGCACGGCCCCCAACGCGGGCGGCACGAATTCAGACATGGCCGAGGACGGCACCACCGCTCTCAGGCCCATGCCACGGCGTTTACCGCGCGGGAAAGTCGAACGTGCGCAGCACGCCACGGCTAAAACGTCAGATCAACGAAGAATCCGAAGGATAGATGCTCAGGCAAGCGGCGGAGGACGGGGAGTAAGCAGGGTGCGTGCGAGCCAGGAGTGGGGTGGAATCGCCGCCTCAGGCCACGCAGCATTCCAGGGATAAGACCGACGCCCTCGGCGTCGTGCACGGTCGGTGGAAACGCGAACCACTGCGTTCCAAAGGTGAAGGCCCTGCCGCCGAACGGCCCCAACGTCCACGAGGACGGCGGCGAAAAGAACCGCGCTGAGCGGGGTGGGAGACGACATTCTCTCGCCGGCGGCCAGCCGTTGCACAGCGTTCACATGGAGTAGTGCAACGATCACCAGGGAAGCAATGGCCGACCGCCAACCGCGCTTCAACCGCAGCCAGGGCACGTCCGCGAACTTGAGGGCGAAGAAGATGGCCGCAATCGACAGCGCGAACAGGCGAAGGCCGCCATCCGGCGGAGAGGCGACACCAGCCGATGCAAAGACGGTCGGCGCGGCGGAACGAATCGCCCCCAGGTGGAGGACGAGCATCCCCAGCCAGAAGGCTCTCTTTACGATGGCGAGCAAGTTCCGGTGGTGGAACAAGGGGAGGAGACCGAGTCGTCGCTGTGCCATCCAGATCCTCCGGAAGCGATGGGCCGACCCTCGCACCGCAACGGGTACCCAACGACTACTATCGGAAACTACCCGCACGCCGGACCAGTGTCAACACAAAACCTCGTTGCAAGTCCCGTGCCGGACGAACCTGGGTCCATGGTGATAAGCGGTGGACCCTCCGCCTTGTGACCGCAATGCCGCTTTGTCCCCCCACGCCGTCGCGGGTATCCTCCGCGTTGGGGAACGAGGCCGGAGCCTGTAAAACTATGTCCAAGGAGCCGAAGACCTTGCGGAAAGAATCGTACGACTTCCTTAAAGCTCTCCAGGAAACGCCGTCGCCTTCGGGGTTCGAGCAGCCGGTTCAACGGATCGTCCGCAAGCGGATGAAGCCGTTGGCGGACAGCATCGAGACGGACGTGCACGGGAACGTCATCGTCGGGCTAAACCCCAAGGGGTCGCCGCGGGTGATGCTGGCCGGCCACTGCGACCAGATCGGCCTGATGGTCAACTACATCGACGAGAACGGGTATATCTTCGTCGTGCCCATCGGCGGGATCGACCAGACGGTGCTGCCGGGGTTGCGCGTGGTGGTCCATTCCAAGCATGGGCCGATCGACGCCGTGATCGGCCGAAAGCCCGTCCACGTACTCAAGCCGGAGGAACGCGGCGCGAAAGTCGAGTTGCGCGAGTTGTGGGTGGACATTGGGGCCAAGAACAAGAAGGAGACGGAACAGGTCGTCTCCATCGGCGATCCCATCACCTTCCGCCTGGAGATGGTGCACTTGGGCAACGATCTGGTGACCTCGCCGGCGTTCGACAACAAATGCGGCACGTTCGTGGTCATGGAGGCCTTGCGGCTCTGTTCGATCAAGAAGATCAAGTGCGCGCTCTTCGCGGTCAGCACCGTGCAGGAGGAGGTGGGGCTTCGCGGGGCGAGGACTTCGTGTTACGGCGTTGATCCGCAAGTCGGGATCGCGGTCGATGTCACCCACGCGACGGATTACCCGGAAATCGACAAACGCGTGAACGGGGACATCAAGATCGGCGGCGGGCCGGCGATTTCCACCGGGGCGAACATCAACCCGCCGCTGGAGTCGCTGTTGGTCAAGACGGCCAAGGCCCGGCGGATATCCTTCCAGATGGAGGCTGCTCCCGGTGGGACGGGCACGGACGCGAACGCCATCCAACTTTCCAGGTCCGGTGTGGCGACGGCCTTGGTGAGCATCCCCAACCGCTACATGCACACGCCGGTGGAGATTGTGAGTCTTTCGGACCTCGAGGCGGCCGCAAAGCTCATCGCCGAGACCGTCGCCGCCATCGACCGGAACACGAGTTTCATTCCCGAGTAATCCGCCCGTGACCGAACCCGCGCCGGGTGAATCCTCCACCGACCCGAACGGGCGGGATGTCCGTCTGACCGACCTGGTCAGTCTGGCCACGCTACAACAGTTGCAGGACCGCTTCGCCGCGCTGGGGCGGATGACGGTCTGCATTGCCCGGATCGACGGCGAGTTGATTACCCGCCCGACGTGGGGTAGTCGGTTTTCGGAGTTGATCGGCGCGTCCTCGCGTGGTCTCGGCTCCTTGGTCGAGGGCATCCGCGAGGGGGCCAAGAATTCCGATCCGGCCGCGCCGGTCGCGTGCCACGAGGGGATGCGGCTGTACACGACTCCGATCCGGCACGACGGTCACGGAATCGCCCTGCTCGCCGTCGGCATTCGCACGCATCGCCCGCCGGCCGCCGACCGGCTTCAACGCATCGCCGACGACTACGGACTCGCCATCGACGAATTATCAGCGGCGGCGGCCGTGCTCGACCCGAAACGCGGCGGTACGCCGGAAGCCATCCACCGTTTCGCCGACGTGCTCGCCCACATCATCGCTACGCTATACGGCCAAGCGGAGCGGATCGCACGACAGCTCGACGACCTGCGGACGGTGCACGGGCTGGCGGACCTCTTGTCCGGGACGCTTGACTTGCAGGAAATCCTCAACCGAACGGTTCGACGTGTGGTCGAGGTGATGCCGGTCAAGGCCTGTGCGATCCGGCTGCTCAACGCCGAAACGGGCGAGTTGGTGATTAAGGCCGTACACAACCTGTCTGATGAGTATCTGCGAAAAGGTCCGGTGCTCTTGGCCAAGAGTCTGATCGACGGGGCCGCCTTCGCCGGACAAACCGTGTACATCGAGAACGCCCCGACGGACCCGCGCATCCGCTATTCGGAGAATGCGCGGCGGGAGGGGATCGTCAGCGGCCTGTGCGTGCCGTTGACCTATCGCGGGCAGACCATCGGCATCATCCGCGTATATACGGCCAAGCGGCATGTGTTTTCGGAGTCGGAAGAATCGTTGCTGCGGTCGATCGGGTCGCAGGCCGCTTCCGCGATCATTCACAGCCGCCTGTACGCCGAGCAGGCGGAGGGTGAGCGGGTGCAGCGGCAAGTCGAGGCCGCCGCTCAAATCCAACGTCGAATGCTGCCTGCCCGCGCGCCGACGATGCCCGGTCTTTCGTTTGGGTGTGTCTATGACCCGACGCTCCAGGTCGGCGGCGACTTCTACGATTTCATGGCGCTTCCGGGAGGATTCCTCGGCGTTTGCATCGCCGACGTCGTGGGGAAGGGGCTTCCGGCGGCGTTGCTGATGGCCTCGATCCGCTCGGCGCTTCGGGCGTATGCGGCTGGCGCCGCGGGCGCGGCCGCCACCATCGCCCAGGCCAATCGACACATGTACCACGACGCACCGGTTCTTGCCCTGAGCCGCGAAGGGACGGAGTTTGCGACCGTCATCTACGGGGTGCTCTCGCCCGACGGGCGATCCTTCGCCTACTGCAACGCCGGCCACCTGCCGCCGCTGCTGCTGCGCGGAGAGAATTTCATGGAGTTGACCGCGGGCGGGCTGGCGATCGGCATTCTGCCTGATGAGACCTACGACCAAGATGTCGTCATGCTCCACTCGGGCGATCTGATCGTGATGGTCACGGACGGGGTCACCGAGGCGATGGACTTCCAAGGAGAGACCTTCGGCCGTGAACGCCTGCTGTCATCCGTCCGGCGTCACCGGCGCCTGGACGCGCAACAACTCGCCGGACAAATCCTCTGGGACGTGCGCCGGTTTGTCGGACTCGCCGAGCAGTCGGACGATATTACGATCGTCGTGGTGAGAGCGTCGTGACGGCACTCTCAGGTCTGAACGCCAGACCGGGTTCTGATGGTCGGGTGTGGGGCTGCGCCGGGCAATCGCAGCTATCCCATACTTCTCCGTGCCTTCATGGAAAAACGCCGCCTCCTGTAGCATAAGTAGTTTGTCGAAGAGGACTTGTGCGAGGCAACGCTCACTAGTCGTCATGGGTTCGCTGGTATACACGGCGGCCAGGTGGGATCGTTTTTCAGGCGGCCCAGGAATGCCCGGCTCCATTGCGATTCAAAGAAGAAGTAGGTGTCCGTGTCGACGGACTTTTGGAAGTGTTCCCCAGCGGCGGCGCGGTCGCCCTGCGCGAGCCGAGTAAGCCCGATGAAGAAGTGGGCCTCGCATTGATGCCACCGTGATTTCCCCGCCGCCTTCAGCAGTTCGTCCTCCGAGATCATGTCGCAGTTGTAGTCCAGCAGGTTTTGATACCATTCGAGCATCAACCGAGACATCCGGGTGAATTGTTCACGGATTTGTCGCGAGGCCTCGACGGCTTCCGGCTTGCGTCCCAAAAGCCGAAAGACGGTTTGCGGATAGAGCGCGTTCAACGCCTGCGGTTTGCGTTCAACGAGCTCACCGTAGGCCTGTAGAGCACGGTTGTAGCCGTCGGGCAGCTCCGCGAGGATGTAGGCGCGGCCGCTTTCGTTGAAATTAGCGCTGCGTTCATCCAATCGTTCCAAGACTTGCAACGCTTCCTCAAAGGCTCCGCGACGGTACAGCGCGACGGCGTAATCGTAGAAAATGTTGCTTGAAGCGTTCGGTCCTTCACTCCCCTGGCGCAGCTCCGCGAGTGCGGCATCTTCCTGACCGATGTGCGCAAAGTACCACGAGCGGGCATGGTGGGCCGAAGGAAGTCCGGGGAACCGGTCTAAGGCCTGGGCATCGCGTTTCGCCTCCGCAAGAGCCGCCGCCCGTTTCGCCTCTTCGTGGGCGTCGTCAAACGCGGCCGCGGCCACAAGGTGCGTGTTCAGATGCACGTCCAGTGCGACCGGATTATTGGGGATCATGCTCTTGGCGACCAGGGCGTCCTCCAGCGCCAGGGCGAGATCGTTGGGGTCCGCCGTGTTCATAAATCGGAAGGAACGCGCCCTGGCCCGAGTCACGCGAGCGATGCCGGAATCACGTCGACGAATGGCCTCGTCCATCGCTTTCAAACCGAGGCTCGAATCACCCCAAGTAGCTTGGGCCTCCCCTTTGAACAGAAAGTCCTCCGGCGTGACGGGGTGCAAGCCGTCGAGCTCTTCCATCCTTATGAAGAAGCGTTCCCATTCACCGCCTTCCAAGCAGGCCGTAGTTAGTAACGCGTGTGCGGTCACGCTCTCGGGCAACAACCGCACCGCCTGTTCCAGGTGGGCGATCGCCTCGCGGGGGCGACCCTGATGGCGCGTAACATGGCCGCGTAACATGCGGATCCAACCGGCGGATGCCCCCAAAAGTTCCGCTTCCTGGATGGCGCTTTCCGCCGCGTCGAAGTCGCCACTCATGGCCGCAAGGAGTCCGTCGTCCAACGCCTTTTGCCGCTGCATCTCGACCATTTCTAGGTGGGAGCGATGCGCGCTATAGGCAAACGCGC
>CAYQZH010000056.1:0-17186 GCA_964421865.1 uncultured Phycisphaera sp.
CCGACGTCCCCGCGCCGAAAACGGGTTTCGGGGGCGTCGCGGCGGTCTGGTCGCACAATCTGGGCCTCAAGGCCGACGGCTCCATCGTGTCCTGGGGATGCAGCAGGGTCGAATGCAACTTGTTGTACTGTTTGTGCGTCGAGTCGGCGCCGGGATCCCCTTCGCCGAACACGGGGTTCGTCGCCGTTGCCGCGGGGGGTAGTACCCAGTCTCTTACGGGGCACAGTCTGGGTCTCAAGGCCGACGGCTCCATCGTGGCGTGGGGTTGTGGATTCCCCGGCGACTACGGTCAATGTAACGTCCCTACGCCGAACAGCGGCTTCGTGGCCGTCGCCGCGGGCGGGAACCTCAGTCTCGCCATCAGAAGGGTGACGGGAGATGCCGATGGCGACGGGGACGTGGATTGGACAGACTTCACGGCGTTCGTGGACTATCTGGTCGGGCCGTCCGCCGATCCGCAGTTAGCCGGGTGGCAGTTCTTCGATGTTGACATGGATTCCGACGTGGACCTGCGGGACTTGGCCGCCTGGCAGAACGCCTTCACGGGCAACTGACCCGTTCCCGGCGCGCCGGGACCTTCGGCAGTGTCACGACCGCAAGCTCCGCGCGGGCTCCCGGCGCACGGGGATTTCATTCCGCCCGCGGCTCGGAAGGAAGTCACCGGCGCGGCGTCGATCGTTGATCCGGTCGCTGCTCCCGGCTCTGATGACTCGTTGACGCGGTGGATCAATTGGCGCGTTCGAGGTATTCGCCGCTGCGGGCGTCGATGCAGATGCGGTTGCCGATCTCGATGAAAGGGGGACGCGGACACTGACGGCGGAGCGATCCTTCCCGGACGCTTGTTTAGCCTTACATCCCAAGGCGTTCACGACGCCCTGAGGGCGGGCAACGTTGATACCCAGCCCTAACACCCGCCGGAGACCGTCGCTTTGCCCCGTCCTTGCGGCGCGACAGGCTTGACGGCCTACGGCCCGATGGGTAACCTTACACGTTGGATTTTTGTTTGGGTTGCGAAGAGGATCGATCATAAGGAGGACCGTTCATGGCCTTTGAACTTCCATCGTTACCGTTTGCGTTGAACGCCCTGGAGCCGCACATCGACGCCAAGACCATGGAGATTCATCACGGCAAACACCACGCGACGTACGTCGCGAAACTTAACGAAGCGATCGCCAAGGAGCCGAGCCTGGCCTCCAAGAGCGTGGAGGAGTTGCTCAGCGGCCTCAAGACGCTGCCTGATAGCGTTCGTGGAGCGGTCAACAACCACGGCGGAGGGCATCTCAACCACAGCATCTTTTGGAACAACCTCAGCCCCAAAGGCGGCGGCGAACCCACGGGCGCCCTTGCCGATGCCATCAAGTCCGCCTTCGGGAGTTTTGGGGCGTTCAAGGAAAGGTTCTCCGGTGCGGCCACCGGCCGTTTCGGCAGCGGGTGGGCGTGGCTCTGCGTGGACAAAGGCGGCAACCTCATCATCAAGGATTTCCCCAACCAGGACAATCCGCTCACCGAGGGGTTGAAACCCATCCTCGGGCTGGACGTGTGGGAGCACGCCTATTACCTGAAATACCAGAACCGTCGCCCCGACTACATCGCCGCGTTCTGGAACCTCGTGAACTGGCCCGACGCCGCCGCACGGTTCGCCAAGGCAAAGTAGGCTAAGTGCTCGACACGCACCCTACAGCTCATCCGAGCCGCGGAGTTCGCCCGCGCGAACTCCAGCGAGCGATCGTCTCGACCGTCGTCATTCATCGAGATCGACCAGCCCGAGACTAATGGCGATGGCGCGGTCGGCGGCTCGCAGAGTTACGGGTTTCACTCGTCCAAGCCGCCGGATGAGGCGTTGTTTGTCGACGGAGCGGATTTGGTTGAGGAGGACGACGGAGTCCACATCAAGGCCGCCCTCGCCCTTGCGAAGACACACCTCAGTCGGATAGAGAACCTGGGCTACCTGACTCGTCACCGCTGCGACGATCGTGATGGGACTGAAGCGGTTGGCGATGTCGTTTTGCACAACCAGTCCGGGACGAGTCTTCTTGATCTCGGCGCCGACCGTCGGATCGAAGTTGATGAGATAGATATCGCCGCGCCGAGGGTTGGAGGGGCTTGGCGTCATGCGTCATCGTCGAGGCGGAACCACTCATCGGCCAGCACCCGGTCGCGTGGGGCCCGCTGGATCGCGCCTTCGCGAAGCAGCTTTCTCAGGTTGCGGAGGCCTTGACGATCAATGAAGGAACGCACGGCGCAATCGATGAGGCGGCTGCGCTCGCCCCGCCCGGCGACTCGGTCGAGCAGCCGGACGGTCGGCACAGGCAGGGTCACGTTGATTCGTTGGCGTGTGGTCGCTCCCATCGGGATAGACTATACACACGATCGGTGTGTATGTCAAATGGGTCATGGGCTGCGACATACCCGAAGCCCGCGGGTCCGTCCGCCAAGGGAAGCGGCCATGAAGGTTGGCGTTGTCTGCCGCGGTAGGATACGCGATGTGCTCGACGAACCACTCTGGACGCCCGACCTGCTTCAATTCCCGCACGAGGCCGCGGACAAGGCCCCTCGCGTGCGGCGGATGTTCAACGCGATTGCCCCGCGCTATGAGCTGGTCAACACGCTTTTCAGCGCCGGACGGGACGCGTACTGGCGGCGTCGTGCGGTCGAATTAGCGGACGTCCGGGCCGACGACGACGTGCTCGACATCGCCTGCGGCAGCGGCGACCTCGCCCGGGCGTTCGCCCAGGCAAGACCTCGCCGCGTCGTCGGGTGCGATTTTGCCCATGAGATGCTCGTCCGAGCCGCGAGCGCAAGCGGGCGGTCCGCGCTGACCAACGACAGGCCCGTCGCTTGCGCTCCGGGTTCGGACTGGGTCGAGGGCGACGCTCTGCGGTTGCCCTTCGCGGACGGCAGCTTCTCGATCGCTTCGTGCGCGTTCGGGGTGCGGAACTTCGCCGACCTGGGTGCGGGGCTGGGGGAGATGTTCCGTGTCCTACGTCCGGGCGGACGCGCGGTCATCCTCGAATTCACCCGACCGACGAACGCCTTGGTCCGATGCCTTTACGAACTCTACTCCAACCGACTCATGCCCATCGCGGCCTCGTGGGTCAGCGGCGACCGATCCGGCGCCTATCGCTACCTGCCGCGATCGGTGGTATCCTTTTTGAGCGCCGACGAGATGTGTGCCAAGCTACACGCGGCCGGCTTCGTCCAAGCCGCCGCGACGCCGCTCACTTTGGGTGTGGTCACGGTGTATATCGCCACGCGGAGTTAGGAATGGTGAAGACAACCCCGCGCAGCGTTCCTTCCGCCGCAATCCTTCCCTCCGCGCCACGCGTCGCTTCGGGTTCGGCAACCGGCGACCTGATGGATGTCTGGTCTCGCTCCGGCTCCAAATATCGCATCCGCGCCGTCGTTCTTTTGGCCGCGAACATCCTCCTCTTCGCGGCGGTGGGGAGTTTCGCCTTTTGGCTGCGTAGCGGGGAGATGTTCGCCCCGGCGCGCGAAGGGTACTGGGATTTGCTCGCCCAGACGTTCCGAGGCGTCGGGCGGGCCGAGGTCTCGCTCGGTTCGTTGCTCATCGAGCCGATCAACGTGCAGGACGTGCCCATGCAGATTCCGATCGTCGGGCTGCTGATGGCCGCCTTGATATCGATCCCCATCCTCGTCGCCATTCTCTACCGCTTCTGGTCGAGTCTCCCGCTGATTGCCGTGGTCGGTTTTCTCGCGGTGATGCCCTGGCTGGCGGTGACGCTGCTGGGTTCCTGCATCCTCGCCTCCGTTCGCCCCTTCCGCACGCGGTTCCGATTCATGTCCGCCTTGATCGGGTTAGTACCGGCGATCGTCTACTTGACGCTTGCCTGGTCGGGGACGACCGACGCGGTCGTGGGCCGGATCGACCCGGTCGATCGCATCAAATTCGTGGCACCCTGGGTCCTTGCCGTCGTCGCCTCCACGCTCGTCTTCGCCGTCGTGCTGGCCATCGCCAAGATCGTTGATTACCGCCCCGGCGCGGTCACGCCGTTGCTCGCGGTGATGTTCGTGTTGCCCGTGGCCTTGTTCGAGTTTCACGTGGGGCGCGATGAACTCTATTACCGACTGCTGGAGAAGCTCGACCAGGCCCACTTCGCCGAGGTCGATGCGTCCGGCGAATGGCAGCAGGCCGCCCTGCGTGCCTGGGAGCGGCACCCTCTTCCACGTCCTCCCTGGGACGCGATCCGCGAGGTGGAGGAGGAGAAATGGCTGTTCGAGTTGGCGACGGACATCGGCCCGCGTCAGTCGGAGTTGACGCGCCACCAAGCGGAACTGGCCGATCGCTGCGACTGGTTCCACCGCTATTTCCCCGACAGCCCCTACACGCCGAACGCCCTGTTCATCAAGGCTCGGGCCTGGGATCGACGCGTTGACCTCGCGGAGTTCAAGGCCGGCAAGTGGATTCGCTTCTACGAGGACTTCCCCAGCCCGGCCTCGCGGGAGACATGGCGGATCATCCTTGAAAATCGTCCCGACACGGCCCTCGGCGCCGTGGCCCTGCTTCGGATCGCCCAATTCGAGGCCCGCGACGGCGATGTGGAGCGGGCGATCAGCAAACTCGGCACCCTCCTGGCCGAGTTCGACACGACCGCGTTGGCGACCCCCTCGTTGCAAGTTCCCGCCGGCGCGACCAAGGGTGTGCTCGCCCGCGGGACGCCGGAGGCAACTCTGGACGTCCGGCTCGAACGAATCGTCCTGGAGGCCCATCGCCTGCGCGATCTTCTCGTTTCCAACCGCGATCCGATCTATGAGTACGATCCCATCTGCGGCTCACGGCACACCGACGATTCACCGCGATGGGGATTGCTCGACCTCGATCCGCGGCATGAGCGCTACGTGGAACAGTTGGAAGCGATCAAGACTAAGTATCCGAACTGCCAGATCGAGGACAACATCGATCTGGAGATCGCCAAGGCCACGCCGTCGCTCACCGCCCGCATCGAACGATTGGAGGCGCTGCTCCAGAAGTTTCCTCGCGGAGACGCGGCGGCTGAAGCTCTCCTGCGTTTGGGCATGGCCTATCAAACCGGCGAAGACGCATCGCGAAGCGATGAAGCGTTCGCGCGGCTGACGCACGATTGGCCCGATTCGATCTGGACCCGGCAGGCCGCCGGGTACGTGCCCTGGACCTCGCGGACCCAACTGACCAAAGCGGGATCATGAACGAACCGGGCGAAGGCAAGCAGATCATTGTCGGCGTGACCGGCGCCAGCGGGGCCGCTTACGCCCGACGACTCATCGAATGCCTCTGCGACGCCGCGGTGACCGTGCACCTCGTTGTGACGCCGAACGGCAAGCGGCTCATGTCCGATGAACTGGGCCTCGCGGAAGTTTCCGTTCATGCTCTGCTCGGTCGCGACAGTAATCGAGTCATCATCCACCCCTACCGCGACGTGGGATCGACGATCGGCAGCGGCAGCTTTCGGACCGACGGCATGATCGTCTGCCCGTGCAGCGGTAACACGCTCGCCGCCATCGCCGCGGGGCTATCCAACAATCTGCTCGATCGGGCCGCTGCGGTTACCTTGAAGGAAGGACGACGGCTCGTGCTCGTCCCGCGGGAAATGCCCATGAGCCGCATCGAACTGCAGAACGCGTTAAGGCTGAGCGAAGCGGGAGCGATGATCTGCCCGGCCTCTCCCGGCTTTTACATGCTGCCCACCACGATCGACGACCTCATCGACTTCGTCGTCGGCAAGCTCCTCGATTTGGTGGACGTCCCGCACCGCCTGAACACTCGCTGGGCCGATCGGCTCGAAGCACCCGCCAAACCCGCCGGAACCCGACCCGACGCATGAACTCGCCCTTCGCCGCGATTCGCGTCTGGGCGGAAATGGTGAAACTGTCGCACTCCGTTTTCGCCTTGCCGTTCGCATTGACCGCGACCTTCCTCGCCGGACGGGGCATCGAAGGCCGCGGGCGGCCCCATTGGGGTCAGCTCGGCCTGATCGTGCTCTGCATGGTCGCGGCCCGAAGTGTGGCCATGACCTTCAATCGCATCGTCGACGCGGAAATCGACGCCCGCAACCCGCGCACCGCCGGACGACCGCTTCCCGCGGGGAACCTGACGCAAGTCGCAGCCTATGCGATGCTGATTTTGTCGGCGATCACCTTCGGCGTCGGTTGCCTGGGTTTCAACATCTTCTACGCCAATGTTTGGCCGATCCTCTTGTCCGGTCCCGTGCTGATTTACCTCTGTGGATACTCGTTCACCAAACGGTTCACGCAGTGGTCCCATTTCTATCTGGGCTCCTCGATTGCCCTGTCGCCCGTTGCGGCGTGGTTGGCGATCGACCCGGCAACACTTGGCATTCCGGCGGTCCTACTCATGCTGATTGTGACTTGTTGGATCGGCGGCTTCGACATCATCTATTCGTGCCAGGATATTGACATCGACCGCCGCGACGGTCTGTTCAGCCTGCCCGCCAAGCTCGGTCCGGCCAAAGCTCTGTGGATCGCCCGCGCCTCCCATCTGACAGCCGTTGCCGGACTCATTGCATTGGGCGTCGTCGCGCGATTGGGAGTGATCTATGGAGTGGGCGTGGCCTTCGCCGCCGCATTGTTGGTCGTGGAGAATGTTCTGGTGCGCCCCACCGACCTGCGACGGGTGAACCTTGCCTTCTCCCTCAACGGCGGCGTCAGCATCATCCTCGCCGCCGCGGCCATCACCGACATCCTTCTCTGAGCGCCTGCGTGTCGAGCACCGGATCGCCCGCCCAGAACCCGCGTTCGGACTATTCTGGCGGCGGTATTATAGCCCCCTGTGAGGGGTGTTGTACTCCGGGTTGCACCGTCGGTTGTCCTGCGATGGCGTCGACTGACTACGAAGGGCTGGTCGCCGTCGTCGCCGCTTGGCCGACCGTCCCGGCGGACGCTCGACAGGCGATCGTCACGCTTTTGAGATGCTCGTGCCAAACCTCTCCCACGTTGCCACGATCATAACGGCACTGACGAGAAAGAGAGCCAGAGTAATCCAGTACCCGAACGGAAGTTGCCGGCAAATCCACGTTGCGGCTCCCCAGGTGTGACCGAGGACGATCGCAACAGAGACCGTCATGGCGGCACGGCGGGGGAACGCGAGTATGACGAGGCTGAACACGCATATCCAGGCGAGGATTCCGGCCTCAAAGGCCAGCGGATGCTGCTGCAAAAGCCAAAGGAACCAGGGATTCCCCTCGATGGCAGTGGAGCGATTGCCAGCCCAATACTCCGGTGCTTGACCGTGCAGCGTAATGCCTTGGTCCAACGTACAGAGGGCGAACGGAGGCACACAGAGCCAAATCTTCGCCTTAACCATCACCCGTCCCTTTCGACGGCGATTCTACCCTGCCGCAGTATCGTAGGGCGCATCTTGATGCACCGTCTACCTACGCCGGAGACCCGCTGACTTGGAAGGAAAGCTGTTCGAGATGGATCGCCAGATCGACGGACGCCACTTCGACCTCCGCGCCGACCTGCAAGGTCACCGGCGCGAAATTGAGGATGCCGCGGATCCCGGCGGCCACCATCTCCTCCGCCGCCTGCTGGGCTGCCGCGGCGGGCACGGCCAGGATCCCCACGCGGATGGAATGCTTCCGGACCGTCGCAGGCATCTCCGACAGCGGCTGGATACGGATGGCGTTCGGTCCACCGGTCATCTCCCCAATCTTGGCCGCATCCTTATCAAAAACCGCGACCAGCTCGAAGCCCCGTTTGGCGAACCCACGGAAGGCGATCAACGCCCGACCCAGGTTGCCCGCCCCGACCAGGAGCACGTGCGAGACGCGATCCGTACCCAGGATGCGGCGCACCTGCTGGATCAACTCCGGAACGCGATAGCCGATCCCCGGATGGCCGAATTGCCCAAAATAGGCGAGGTCCTTGCGGACCTGGGCGTCGGATAGAGCCAAGGCCTCACCCAACTCCCGGCTGGAAACGGTCTTACGGTTGTCCTCGTTAAAGGCCTCGAGTTGCCTCAGGTAGAAGCTCAACCGCCGGACCGCCGGGATCGGGATGTTTTCCGACTTGGCCATGGAACCCCGCCCCGCCGTCTCGTGGGCTGGCGTGCGGACTATGCACAACCGGTGCTCAAAAATCAAGTCCAGGCGGCCTGAACGTCGAAAGGGTCGTGGGAGACCCACGGCCCTCCATACCGCTATTAACGACAGTTGAGGGCCGATCGTGACCGATAAACGCAGGGTCTACGTCGATCGGGTCGTGGGGCCCGGGGTGTTTCGCCGGGAAGACCGGTTGCAGGGTTTGGTGCACTCCGGTAAGGTTCCGACTGGCGTTTCCCTTTGATGGATAAAACTAGGGCTTGAGGTGGCTTATGAGTCAAAAGCGATTCATGGATCGGGTTGGGGTGTTCCGTCTGTTGGGTGGCCTCGCGGCCCTGACGCTGTGCGTGATGATCGGGTGCGGCAACCTGGGTCGCGGCTGCACCGGCGCCGGGTCCCTCTTCGGCGACAGCGATGGCGACGGTGTGGGTCGTAGCGACAACTGTCCCGAGGTCGCCAACGCCGACCAGGCCGACACGGACGGCGACGGCACCGGCGACGCCTGCGACAATTGCCCGACCGTGGCCAATGCCGATCAGGCGGACACGGACGACGACGGCGTCGGCGACGTGTGCGACAACAGCCCGACCGACCCGAACCCCGGCCAGGGTGATTCTGACGGCGACGGGGTCGGGAACGTTTCCGACAACTGCCCTGATGTTCCCAACCCGGATCAGGCCGACGCCGACGGCGACGGCGTCGGCGATGCCTGCGACAACTGTCCGAACACCGCCAATGAGGATCAGGCCGACGCGGACGGCGATGGCGTCGGCGACGCGTGCGACAACTGTGCGACGATCGGCAACGCGGATCAGGCCGACGCGGACGACGACGGGGTCGGCGATGCCTGCGACAACTGCCCGGCTACGGCGAATGCGGACCAGGCGGACGCCGACGGCAACGGCGAGGGCGATGCCTGTGAACGCGATCGCGACGGCGACGGCGTTGATAACGAAATTGACAATTGTCTGACGGTTGCGAATCCGGACCAGGCCGACACCGACGGCGATGGCGTCGGGAACGAGTGCGACAACTGTACGACGATTCCGAACGCCAACCAGGCGGACTCGGACGGGGACGGCGTCGGCGACGTATGCGACAACTGCAAGAATCTATTCAATCCGCTGCAGACCGATTCGGATGGTGACGGCGTCGGCGACGCGTGCGACAACTGTCCGAACAAGGCCAACGCAGACCAACTTGATGTGATTCCTGCCGGCGGCGACGGCGTGGGCGATGCGTGCCAAACCGACCGCGACAGCGACGGCGTGCCGGATGACACCGACAACTGCCCGGATGCGCCGAATGGTCCGCTGCGAGGGACATGCTTGGGTGGCAGCAGTGCGGGGCACGCCTGCACTGTCGACGGGGAATGCCCCAGCTCCTCGTGCGTCAAGAGCCAATTGGACACTGATTCGGACGGCGTCGGAGACGTGTGCGACAACTGTCCGGATAAGCCGAATGGTCCGCTGCTAGGTACATGCTTGGGCGGCAGCAGTGCGGGGCACGCCTGTACTGTCGACGGGGAATGCCCCAGCTCCTCGTGCCTCAAGAGCCAATTGGACACTGATTTGGACCGTGTCGGAGAGGTGTGCGACAACTGCCCGTTCGTTTTCAACCCTAGCCAAGCCAACGTCTGCGGCGTCGGTGGGGACGGTGGGGACGGTTCCACGCAGCTACCGACTACCACATTGTACGCCGGACTGGATCAAGACAACCTTTGTCCTGGGACGATGGTAACGCTGAACGCAACGCCGCTGACGCCTACCGTGCAGACCATCACTTGGACGCAGCCCGGCGGTCCCTCTGTGGGATTGAACCCTACGACCAACCCCACGGCGTTTACGGCGCCGACGAGCAATTCGGGTGCTTCGCAATTTTTGACGTTTCAAGCGACCGGGTCGGCGACAGGATTCGACAACGGCAGCGACACAGTGGAAATTTCGACGAGGCCTGTAAACACGACCGCGGTCGGCACTAAGAGTAGCGGTGCCGCAAAACCGACCCAAACGGTGACGATCGACCTTGCCGACGGGGTGAATCAGGCGCTCGTACCGGTGTGGGTGCAGGATGTGGGCGACCCGCAGAAGGTTGTGCTTACTCAGCCGCAGGAGAGCCGATCGGCGACCTTCAGCGCCCCGCAAGTGACGGCGACGACTGACTTGCACTTTATTGCGGTGATCAACTGCGTCGCGGGAGGAAAGGGCGCGGTACAGGGAGGCGCGCTGACGGTCCCGATTCAGGTGGCGACGGTGGAGCTGTTGCCTTTGACAGTGTCTGTGGGACAAGTCGTCCATTTTTATGATTTCGTGAAAGTGAATGGCTGTCCCAATCCTGGCAACCCTGGTTGCCCGTCGGAAACTCCGGCAACCTTGGCTAGTAAGGGGCTCCAGTTGTTCTTCTTCGCGTCGACACCCTGCATTCCGGCATGCAGCGGGGCCGAACCGTGCGACGGATTGCCCAATGGCGTGGACCTTTCAATCGACCAGAACACAGGGAATATGACGGTCACCGCCGGCGCAGGACAAACCATTGAAATCCGGGCGAGGTTGTTCGGAACGGCCAACGAACTCGCCTCGGATTGCGACACGGTTGTGATTGGCGGCGACTGATCGTTTTGATCGCCTCCGAGGACAATTGAGACACCAAGCGGCGGTCGATGAGCCCGCCGCTTTTTTGCGCGCGGGTGGTGGTGACGCACCCGGCCTTTTGCGCTTCATCGACGCCCAAAACGCTACTGGGCCTGGAGGGATTCGAACCCCCGACCAAGCGATTATGAGTCGCCTGCTCTAACCGCTGAGCTACAGGCCCCGGACACGGGTATTGCATCACCGCCGACAAACAGCGTCAACGGCGTCTGCCGTTTCACGGCTCGAGGGGAGTGCGGACGCGCTCGGATGGCGCTCTCAGCCGGTGACCAGATCGCGCTTGGGCGCGGCGGGTTGGATCGGCGGATCGCCCGACGCAAGATCGAACGCGGCGGCTTCCTTCGGTCGATAGGACCCGGTCAGCGTCACCAAAAGACCGGGTAGCGCGCAGATCAGCACGACGACACGAACGGCGAAGGCCATGCAGATGATCTGCGACGGACTCCCAAACGCGGCGAAGAAATAGCGATAGGTCAACTCCACCGTCCCCAAACCCTGCGGCGGTCCGGGCAACGTCTGGACCAGCGTGCCCGAGTAGAAGTACGCGAAGTATTCCAACATGTTGCTCGCCTGGGCGTCCATGGCCAGGGCGACGGCGACGGTGAAGTAGGCGCCCAAGGCCATCGCTTGCAGTCCGATGGTCAGCAGAACCGAGGCCGCGAGCGTCCCCGTGCGACCGACCAGCGTTCGAGCGGCGTGGTCCACGCGCTTCAACTGATGCAACATCGGCAGCCGACTCACCCATGGTCCGGCGACCCAACGGCGCCGCACGGGGGGCCAGAGGTACAGGAACGCGACGACCATGCCCAATGCAATCATGCCGAGCATATACGGACGAAGTACGGCCAAGCGGCTTCCCGTGGGGCTGAAGGCGGTGATCGCCGCGACGACCAGCAGCAGACTCCCCAGACCGATGACACGATCGAGGAGCACCGTGGTCACCGCCTCGGTCTTATGGTCCGTGTGCAGCGAGGCGAAATAGGCCTTGAACACGTCGCCCGCGTTCGACCCGAAAGGCGTGGCGAAATTCAGGAAATTACCCGCGAACGACAATTTGACGCATTCCCAATACCCGACGGTAATGTTCTGGGCCGCGAGCAACCACTGAAAACGCAACGCCTGCGGAAAGACCACCGGAAAGTGAATGAGCACCGCGAGGAGCAGGAGACTCTTGCGACTGTTCCGCCAGGCCGTCTTCAACCCATACCTGATCTTCGCCGTCCCATCCTCGTCGGTCGCGACCTCGTCGCGCGACACGAGCCGGGTCTCGCCGCTGAGGAGTCGGATCTCGACTTGATCGCCGTCGCGGAGGACGTCGCCGACGAGGTCGGTCTTCCCGTCGGTGAGCACGACATGGTCGTAGAGCGTCACGCCGCGGATGACGATCCACAGGGCGATGACGCAGACGGCCACTCGTAGAACGTCGAACAGCCGTTTCCTGGCCCGCGGCGTCATGCGCTGTTTCCTTTGACCCTCGAAGGGTAGGTCGGTCAAACCACCGGCGTTGCATGAGTCCCGCCCGGCTTATCCGAGTGTTTCGACCACGATCTCGTGATTGGTGAACACGCAGATGTCCGCGGCGATGCGCAGGGCTTCCTCGACGATCCGCTCGGCGGGCAGTTGGGTATGAGCCAGCAACGCTCGCGCCGCGGCGACTGCGAACATCCCGCCCGAACCGATGCCCACGACCCCGTCGGTCGGCTCGATCACGTCGCCCGATCCGCCGATCATCAACGTGGCCTCCTTGGACACGGCGATGAGGAGGGACTCCAGCCGCCGCAGGGCGCGGTCGGTTCGCCATTCCTTGGCCAGTTCGATGGCCGCTCGACGCAGGTTGTCCTTGTGTTGTTCGAGCTTGGCCTCGAAACGCTCGAGCAGGGCGAAGGCGTCCGCCGCCGACCCGGCGAACCCGCAGAGCACCTTGCCGTCGGCCAGGGAGCGAATCTTGCGGGCGTCGTGTTTGATCGTCGTTTGGCCGACACTGACCTGGCCGTCGCCGCCGATCGCGGCACGCCCGTCGCGGCGAACCGAGAGGATGGTCGTGGAGCGAATCAGCGGTTGTGAGCGGTCTGAGGGCATCACGGTCGCATCTTGACGGCTTGGAGACGGTACAAGATCACGGTGCCATTTGCAAGTATTGGAAGCACCGGTAGCTTGGACCTATGCGCGGAACGCGTCATCCCATCCGAACCCGGAGCGCCAGCGACGGGTCAGTCAGAGCCGCGAGCGCAAGCTCGCGGACACTCCCGACACGGAGTGCCAGCGATACGCCCCATCAGAGCCGTCCGCCGCAGGCGGATCAGGGAGCGGACCTCTGGCACGGTGTTTTCCCGGTTCTGTTCGTCTCGGCGATGCTGTTCGCGACCGTCGCCAAGTGCCACAAGTCCGCCCCGACCACGCCGCCCGACGAAGTTCCCAAGGTTGACATGCCTGCCGCCTCTCCGCCCGCAGTGGAGCCGCCGCCCCCGGTACGATTGCCGGACGGCGCCGACGCCGCGGACCGTTGGCTCTTCGTGGAGAAGGCGAAGGACGGCGCACGGGGCGGGTGGGCCGCCGGCTCCTTCGATCAGCCGAAGAACAAACTCGACATTCATACCCGCGACGTGCGGCAGTTCGTCATGGACGTGAGCCGCATCGGCATCGACTGGCAGCGCCTGGTCGTGCTCAGCATCGACGGGAAAAACACTGAGCTTCGCCGACGCGACTTCTCTCTCCTGCATTTCCGACTGGACGACCACGGTCAATGGGTCGTCGTGGAACCCTAGCGGTCTATTGAAAAGCGCGGGGTCCTCCGAGGGACGGAGCGACGAATGGGTTGTGCCACATGTTGTCACCAACGTTGTTCCGCGTGGAACAAATCTCGCGCTGCGTGCGCGCGGATTGAGCGCGGAAGCCGCCGCGGCTCAATAGATAGAACTTGCGGGGGGATCGGTGGGAACCGCTTGATCGAGCGATCACGCGGAATGGGGAATTGTGAATGCGGGATGTCGAACGTCAATCCGAACCCCAAGCGCGGGGACAACGTACGCCACCCCTGACGGGTGCTGTACCGTGTTACGGGATCGGAACCACCTTCGGCCCGCCGCGATCGGCGTCGCCGAGGATTTCGGACATCCGGCGGTAATCCTCGAACCCCACACCTCCGACCCGATCCACGTCGAACCGCTCGCAGTCCGCCGCCGGCGGCACATCCGGCAAGAAACACCGCTGGAACTGCGCGAAGTCGGCAAGGTCCACGTCGCCGTCGCAGTCGCAGGTCCCGTCGCAGTCCCCGTCGAACGGTGGGCAGGGAACCTCGATCTGCGTGGTGGCGAGCGCATACGCCTCCCGGTAGCGATCGACCCACGCGATCTGGTCGTCCCGGCGTTCAAAGAGTTCGAGGTTCTGCAGGCTGAACGGCCCATACGTCCCCGGAACCGTAAGCTTGCGGCAGTCGAAGAGCACGCTGACGGTGGACGTGCCGATGGGAAGTTCAAGCGCCGTCTCCGACCCGGCGATGCTCGATCCGCCCCTCTGGTCGACGACAAGACCCGAGGCCAGATAGGTCCCCGCCTGCTGCGC
Source organism: uncultured Phycisphaera sp. (assembly GCA_964421865.1). Taxonomy (GTDB): domain Bacteria; phylum Planctomycetota; class Phycisphaerae; order UBA1845; family UBA1845; genus SBAX01. The sequence continues at coordinate 14,267 of CAYQZH010000056.1, forward strand.
CGTCACCCAGAACTGCACCCGCAGAAAGTCCGCGAACCCGTCCGCGTCAAAGTCAACCGCCTCATCCGTCAGGTTCCCGGAAATCCGGGCCGCGGCGGACGAAACCCCGAACGTTCCCAGCGCCACGCGGCGGAACGCCAGCCCGCCGGCGGTCCCATCCGCCCGATACCGGAGGCGATAGCTTCCGGCCTGCGCGGTGTTGGTGAAGACGGCCGCATACATTCCGTCGTCGGCCAGCCCGTCCGAGTGCAACCCGTCGTCAAGGAGTGCAAGCTGCGTCGTCGTCCCATCGGGCAAGCCCACGTCAACCAAAACGGTCGCCCCCGTAACCGGCACGACGGCGGCCGGCTCTTGCCCGGGGGCGTTCAGCCCGCAGGAAACCAGGGCGTCCTGCGAGTTGAGGATCGCGTCCTCCGTCGTGGGGATCAACGCGACGGGTCCGTCCCCGGCCGCAAATAGCGAAACGCCTGCCGACGCCGTCGCGGCAGGATCGAGCGAAAACGAAACGGTCCACTCCCCCGTGGTCGGGGCCGCAACGTCGTAGGTTTGCGTCCAAGGGTCGGCGTTGGCCTCGGTGGGCACAACCACGTTCCCATCGGGGTCTTGCACCGTCGCGCTGGTCATCGCATCATCCGCCGACAGGAGCAGCGACAGCGTCGTGGCGGAGTCGCTCGGAATGACCCACTGTGTACTCTCCCCGGGAGCAAGGACAAATATCTGGTCGTCGATCGTGCCCGTGGCTGGCGCATTCACTGCAATAGCGGCCGCACCGTCTGACGGCATTCCGGCTCCGCAGGCGCTCTGGGGGTGCGGGTCGGTCAAAACGCACTGTATCCACGCGACGCCGGCCGTATCCTGTTTCAGCCATCGGTGGTCGATCGGCATTTTTCTTGGAACGCCCACATAGGGTAGCCTGTATTCATTGTGCGTTGTAATAATGTTGAAGAAGAAACTCCTCTCCGAATAAACGCCACGTACACTCGGCTCCGGGACGACGCCGTCGCTAACTTGGTCCTCAGGAGTAAAACTGTGGCGTTGAAGCATGGCGTAACCTTTCTTTAGGTCGTCGCAATCAGAGGCAGTTGTGCTGGTCCCGGCAAGCAAAAACAATTTGATATCTCTTGGCCAAGTATGGTTGCGATGAAACTCCCGCGCCGTCTTGGTTTCGAGATCATTGACGGATAGTGGGAGTGGGAAGTCGCATTTATGCCAAAACCAAATAATTGCGCCTATATTCACAACTGGCGTCAACACTAGCGCTAGCTGCCAAGCCAACGCACGATCGGCGGCGAGAGTCCCCGCGTTCGGCGTGGCAATCATGATGACCTTGCCGACTTTCAGGTTCAGCCTCCGGTTCGTACCGGGTTCCACCTCTAGTTGCCGGTCGGCTAGGAACGCACGGGTAATCAACCCACCCATGCTGCTGGCGACAATGTCAATATGGTCAGGGAATTCGCCGCGTTCTCGCTTGTACTGGTTCATTTTTGCCGTGACGTACGTCTTGAGCCGGTCGGCGTTCCAGTGAACTCCCATGGTCCCGTGAAGAATGTCGCCCGCCAAGGGACACGGCGGGTTCGTCGGAGGATCCGTCGGTTCGCACGGCACATTCGGCGTCGGTTCGTTGGGATCCCAGACCAACTCGCCGATGTAGTTTTCATCCGGGAATTGAAAACCACTTTGCACAAGTGCCGTTCGCACGTTGCCCCACGTCGATTTGTCGCAGGCGAAATCGCAGTAGTCCTCGTTTTCCGGGGTGCATAAGCCGGTGTCCCACGGCGGGTCGGTGCAGCCGAATCCGGACACCAAGAGCACGGGCGTGTTACGCTGCCCGGGAACCGGTGGACACGGCACGATGCGACGCGGCAGCTTGATTAACACCGGCGGCGCGGGGCCGGCCGGGACCGTCAAGTCGGGCAGGTTGACGGTGAGATAACCGCCCGTGGAGACTGTCACGGTCAGCGCATAGGTTCCGGGGACTATGCCGGGTAGGGAGAAGATTCCTTCCTGGTTGCTGATCGTGCGTACGCCGGCAATGGAGATGAGGGCCCCCGGAATGGGTTGGCCGGCGGTCGCCGCGGCCGTGGCATCGTCCTCGACCACCGTGCCGACCACCGATCCGCTGATCGGCGTTGTGAACGCCGAGCCGAGGAGTTGGCGCTGCTGCGTGCCGGTTCCGGTGAAGGTGATGTAGGCGATGTTGTTTCCCGGTTGGGTCGGCGAATACCGCACGGTCACGGAGTGCGTCCCACCAGGGGCGAGGTTGTAGTTTGAGCCGCCCACGACGCTGAACGGCGCCGGGGCCGAGGCGTTCCCCACGATCGGATTGGAGCCTGTGTTTCGCAGCGTGAAGCCGCGGTCAGCCGTCGCTCCGACGGCGAGGGAACCGAAGTCCGTCGCCCCACCAGGCGCAATCGACAGCCCGGAAACGACCGCGCAGTTGGCGAACTGCCAGGTGTCGCCTTTGTAGGAACCATCGTCGCCGCCGAAAAGCACCGTAACCCCGCGAGCGTTATCGTAGACCATCGCAGACATTTGACGAGGCGAAGGTCCGGTCAAGCTCCGCAGTGTCCACGTCGTTCCATCCCACTCCCACGTGTTGCCATCGCAAACAGCGCCCAACGGCACCGTGACGGCGTGATCAGTGTCGCCTTTTAAGGAGCCACCGCAGCCCCCGAATAGCACGGTGACACCGCGAGCGCTGTCGTAGGCCATCGCGTGTTTGGATCGAGGCGAAGGTCCAGCGGTGCTCCGCTGCCTCCACGTCGTTCCATCCCACTCCCAGGTGTCGCCTCTGTAGGAGCCATCGTTACCGCCGAAAAGCACCGTGAGCTCGCGAGCGCTGTCGTAGGCCATCGTGTGCCAGACTCGAGAAAAGGGTCCAGTCAAGCTCCGCTGCGTCCACGTCGTTCCATCCCACTCC
>CAYQZH010000057.1:0-17083 GCA_964421865.1 uncultured Phycisphaera sp.
GCGTCGGGCAACGGCACGTTCTCCAACGTCATCGCCGGCATCAACCGCTGCGCGTCCACGACGCTTCCCGGTGGTCAGGCCGACGTCATTAACATGAGCCTGGGCGGCGGGCTGTTCGCCGGTACCTGCGATTCGGATACGGCGGCCCAAGCGGCCAACAACGCCGTGACCGCGGGGGTCGTCGTGGTGGCTTCGGCCGGTAACGATGGCGCCTCCAACGGTACCGGCACGCCCGCGTGCGGCTCCAAGGTCATCGCCGTCGCCGCGACCTATGACAAGAACTACCCCAACTGCGACTTCCCCAGCCAGACATCGTTTAACTGGGGAATCTGCATCGACAACAGCCCCGTTGTCGATCAGCGTTGCTGCTTCAGCAACCGCAGCACGAAGATCGACGTGGCCGCCCCGGGCTGCATCATCTTCTCCGACGACTCGACCGTGGCCGCGGGCAACGGATTGGTCGGCTTCTGCGGAACGAGCCAGGCCTCGCCGCACGTCGCCGGTCTGGCGGCCCTCATTCTGAGCGAGAACCCCTCGCTGACCCCCGCCCAAGTGCAGGGGTACATCCGCAGCGGGGCGATCGACAAGGGTACGGCCGGGTTTGACACCTCGTACGGTTACGGGAGGATCGACGTGATCAACTCCCTGAACCTCGCCAAGCCGGCGCCGACCTGCACGACCAACGCCGAGTGCGACGATGCGAGCGCATGCACGGTGGACACGTGCGTTTCCGGAACCTGCGTGCACACGCCGATCAATTGTGATGATGGCAACGCGTGTACGACGGACGGTTGTTCCGGCGGCGTCTGTTCGCACACTGCGATTACCTGCAACGACGGCGTGAGCTGCACGGCCGACACTTGCAACTCCGCCACCGGGTGTGTGTTCACCTGGCCGGCGTGCGGGCTCAACGACGGCTGCTGCGGCCCGGGCTGCACATACCCGAGCGACCCGAACTGCTGCCGGCCGAGGAATACCACGTGCACCACAAACAGCCAGTGCTGCTCCAACAAGTGCCGCACTGGAAAGTGCCGGTAATGGGCTTGCTGAGCTTGCCGCCGCTGTCCTAGACCATTGAATAGGGCGGCAGAAATGAACCAGGGGCGGGGTCGTCAACCGACGACTCCGCCCCTCTTTTCAAATCCCGTGAATGGTTACGCGGCCAGGTCGATCTTATGATCTTGCGGTTCCGTGTTGCCCTGGGCGGCGGCTAGCGTATCCGCCGCTGACGCGGTCATCGTCACACTTGTTTGCTCGATGGTGATGCTCGTGGTGGAGGCCGCGAAGCTGATGTACGTCCCGCGACCGCCGCCTGAACCGCGCAACCCGCTCAAGGCATCCGCGGCCGACTCGCCGGTTTTCGCTGAGCCTTGCAAGAGCGTCAGGAGGATCAACAGCCCGATCATCAATTGGAGCATCTTGTTGTTTTCCACGCCCCCGCCGATGCTCTGCAGCAACTGGCCGATTTCGTTGTTCATGTTGACGAGCGAAACGGCGTTGCCGAAGCCGAGCGGCGCGGCCGATGGCAGCCCGACCGCTTGCCCGCCGACCGGACTGGTGTCTCGCGGACCGCTCCCCAGCGCTCCCAGGTAGTGGAGCGCGTTGGACGCCCCAACGTCCAGCGGTGAAATCTGGCTCAACATCTTTCGCCTCCCTCTTCGGCCTCGACGCACTCCGGGCGCGGCGCCGTCAGGAAGGCTACCGGCAAAGACGCCGCCGCGACGCCGCCGAACCGGGCGGCGATCGCAAGTCCGGCCCGCGACGGGAGTTACAACTCATTCCGGGATATGCCGGTTGTAGCGGTTATGCCGACGCGCCGATCCCCCGTCACGCCGGCGCTCGATCCGGCGGGGAAAAGATCGACCATTGACACCGCTCCGCCTCCGCTTACCATGGGGAGCGCAGTGGGCTTGAAACTCGCGCCTGGCATGAGTCTGACAGCGTTGGAACATCCCCGAGCCAAGGTCGCGTCCCGGCGTGTCGGGATTCGCGCTGACGCCCCGGCCAAGATCAACCTCACCCTGGAGGTGCTTGGGCGGCGCAACGACGGCTACCACGATCTGCGCTCCCTGGTGATCGGCGTCGATCTCCGCGACCGCGTCCGTTGCCAACCGTCCTCCATCCCCGGAATCACTCTGGCGTGTAGCGATCCGACGCTGAACAACCCCGACAATCTGGCGGTCCGAGCGGCGCGCATCATCGCCGAGCGGTGCGACGGCGAGCCGCCCCTGCGAATCGAACTTCAAAAGCGCATCCCCGTCGGCGCTGGACTAGGCGGCGGAAGCAGCGACGCGGCCACGACCCTACGCCTGTGCAATTCCCTTTGGCGGACCGATCTTCCCACGACCGAACTCGCCGCCATCGGAGCGGAGCTAGGCGCCGACGTGCCGTTGTTCTTTTCGCTGCCCAGCGCTGTGCTGGAAGGGCGCGGCGAACGGGTATCGCCGGTCCGTCTTCGATGGTCCGGGTGGGTTCTTCTGATCCTCCCGCCCGTCGTGGTTTCGACCGCCGAGGTCTATCGCGCCTGGCGACCCGACGACTCCGCCGCCTCTCTTTCGGGTACGGACGGCGCCCTCCTTCGCGCCGCTACGGCGGCCGAGCTGTCGGGGCTTCTCACGAATCACCTCGAACCGGCCGTCTTCCGCGTCTGTCCGACCCTCGCCCCGTTGCGCGACGAATTGATTTCCCTCGGATTGACCTCGATCCGCGTGAGTGGATCGGGGTCCGCGTTCTACTGTCTATACGATGACCAAGAGGCCGCCCTCCGCGCTGCAAAGAACATTCAAGAGCGTTTGTCGCAAGTCACCACGGTTGTGGCGGCGGCGCCGGTGGGGGAGAGCCCTGTTTTTTCTGAGGAGTAGTGTTGAATGGAAATCTCCGACGTACGTGTCAAGCTCATGGACAATGCCACTGATCGTCTCAAGGCCGTCTGCAGCGTCACCTTCGACGGCGAATTCGTCGTCCGCGACCTCAAGGTCGTCGACGGCACCAACGGGCTGTTCGTCGCCATGCCCTCGCGCAAGCTCGCCGTCCACTGCCCGCAGTGCCGTCATAAGAACCATCTTCGCGCCCGCTTCTGCAACGACTGCGGGGCTAAGCTCCCCCCCAACCGCGTCGCCGCCGACGCCAATGGCCGCGTCAGGCTCCATCGCGACATCGCCCACCCGATTAACCCCGCCTTCCGCGAGTTGATGCAAACCAGGCTCATCGAACGCTACACGGCCGAGCGCGAACTCGCCCAGCAACCCGGCTACAAGCCCGCCGACGTGGAAGCCGAACTCGACGAGATTGCCGACGTACACGAGGCGCAGGACACGCAGGCGCGCCCCGACCGGGAAGGGGTCGGACGAGCCGACCGAGGGTCACGCGAGCCGACCGAGCAGGGAGGGTCCGGGAGGGTCTGCGGCGAGACCGTCGTCGCTTCCGAGCTGACCGAGTACGACGCCTTGATCGCGGGTCTGCGGTCCGGTTCCGACTCGCCTCCATCGCCCACCGACGCGCCCCGTTCGTCTCCGCGGACACAGCCGCTGGCGCGCGCTCCCAGGCCCGGACCGGCTCCGAAGCGATCCGATTCCGACAGCAGCCGCCAACCGTCACGATCCTCCAACGGCGGTCGAGGCGACCGATCCTCCTCCGGCCCGCCGCGTGAGCCGAGCCGCCGGCCCGCGCCCGCACCCGTTGTCGAGAGCGGTTGGCGGCCGCCCGCCGCCGACGATCTGGACGAACCGACGCCCGCAGCGCCCGTGCGTGACACGCCGAAGGCCGAAGTCGAGCCCGCGCCTGCCAAGCCGGCGGTCGAACGCCAGCCGTACAAACCGGCCCCGAGCAGCCCGACTCGATCCGCTCCGCCGCCTGTGCAGACGGCGGATGACAACGACGCCCCCTTCGGCGCGGGGATACTGTAGGCCCGCGCCGAATGTTGCGTTGGGCTTGAAGGGGTTTGGGCGATCGGGACGACGTAATAGGGAACTGTCCCTCCGGGCCTCCGGCTAAATGCTCCCAAAAGCTACTCCGGACGGTCCGGCAAGCTGGTTGGAACCGGTGGGGCGTCCAGGTCCAGCATCTCCACGGGGAATTGAACCGGCGTCGGACCGGTATAATCAATCATGTATGTACGAAACGGGAAGAGACCCGACAAGCGCGCACGCAATCGGTTCAGGTGGACCTGGTCGGCCTTGGTCGAGAAGTCGACAAGCGTCAAGTCGACGCCGTGCGCTTCGTCTGGATAGGGGCTGTTGGGCGAATACAGGATCGAGCCCTTTTCGCCAAAAGAAAAGTTGTCGCACTCAACCGTGCCGGTATTTTGGATGCACAAATACGGGTCGTGAACCAAACAAATGCCTCTCCAGGGGCTACCGTCCGTCAGATCATCCGCACACTTCGTCCATCGAACGCCGTGGGTTCCAAAAAACTCGGCTTCCCGTACGAGCGGCGGGTCGACATCGGTGGCGACTCGAAGAACCCATTCTCCGGGCGAGGCCTCACCCCACTGCCCGTCGACCACGAGTTCCCGTAGACCGTTCGTCAAAAGTCGATCCGATTTCACGCGTTGCAAGTGCTTCGAGAACCCCCGACCGAGGGCCATTTGAAACTTGTCGAAAACAGGCATGCTCTTGAAGTTGCCCAAGGAATGCTTCTCGAGGTAGGTATGAGGACCTTGACAGGTTACAACCCCCTCCGGGCTGATAACGAGTCCCTCCGGGCTGACCATTAGAGGTTCTGATTCAAGGTACTTCACACTCACATCGTTGGACCAAAGTTTGTCCTCCCGTAATCCTCGCCAAAAGTACAACGCACCGTTCGGAAGGGAAGTTGAAACCTGGCAGCCTCGCCCTCCCGTCCCCTGATAAGGCAAATCGCGATCGTAAGAATATATCTGAGATAATCCCTTGATGCCGTCGATCGACGTATACGTGCAGATTGTGGTCTCCTGCGCACAATCCGGGTTGCGGAATTCCTCCGGAATTCCCATCTCGAACGTCGCGCTAAACTCTCCCTCGAGAACGGCATCACCCCGTCGCAGGGCGGCGAGCAACGGGTGTTCCCCTTCGCCTTGATTGACAACCCGCTCTTCGCATTTCATAGCCTCTTGCTCGTTTCCCGATCCAAGCGTTGCGACAACTACGAAGCTGACACCGGTTAATGCGACTCGGAAGCAATGGGCAAAGGCGCGTCTTGCCATCATTGAGCTTACGTTACCAAGCTGGTTCCTGACTCGACTCGATGACCCGAACTACACTACTTGTCCAAGTCGCCAGCCTGTACCGTCTTTACGTTTGGATAGCTGGGATCATCGCGGTAGTCATACACCTGAACCCGGCGAGTTTGGGCGCGGGCAATGACCTGGCGAGCCTCCGCGAGGACAGCGGGATCGAACGCCGGCGAAAAGGAGATCAGGCGAACTGCCATATGGTAGGAAAGTGGAGGCTCAAGAATGTAATCTCCGCGCTCGGCGAGCGCCACGTCCCCGAACCAGCGGGTGCCCTCGCTCAACCACTTGTGGCGAGGCTCTTGTCCTCTTCCGCCGAAGCTGGCTTGTCGCACGAGATGACCATTTGCGGGATCGACCACCAAGCTCCAAACACCAAGTCCTGAATACGGCGAACTCTGGCCGGTCACACGAAGTTCGCGGGTGCCATCCGGGTTCGCGCCTTCCGTTTCCAACTCGCCCAAATCGTCACCCGGAGGACGCCCCAGCGCCCAGCGAATGCAATCCAGCATGGAGAAACCTTGGGTGTTCGAATACGACGGTCTGTAGCGGTTTAACGAAGTCCCGGAGACCTGGCTCACAACGGCTCCGTTCGACGCCACGCGGAAACAAGTGCTCTCCAAGTATTCTTCATGAATGTTTTCATCCCGGATGGTTGCGCCTTCCGACCCCATCCACAAGATGAGGTTGCCCTCGGCGTCGTAGTCGACCCCTTCATAACCGCGGGTATTGAGCGGGTAATACTTGGGGGGCGGGAGCTTGGAGGGCTTCCAAACAATCGCGGTGACATTTTCGTCGACAGCGATCTTCAGGACTTGGGTAGTATTGCCCTGACCCTGCCGGAGTCGGAACACGGGGCGTTCCACTTCAACTTCCAAGGTGAAGACATCCAGACCTGCCCGTCGCACTTGTGGGAGCGTAGATCGCGCGGCCGACGGCTCTTCGGCGAGCATACAGGGCGCGTACGCGAGAGTTCCGGCAACAAGCACTACAACCCACCGCCACCAATCGGTTCTTCTCATTGTATGAACCCTTTCTGTTGCATGAGCGCCCGACTGCTCAATGGCGCAGGCCCATCAGGCACTTATACACGCGTCACGGTGATGGGCACCCGCATGCTTTCTTCGTGCCACGTTTTTCGTCACCGCCCACAAAATACCTTCCTCCGCAGGGCCCTGTGTCGCATCGAACTCCGGTCGGGGGGTTAGGCTTCAGATCGCAAGCCTCCCCGCAACCGAAATAAAGCTCCTGCCAGGGGTGGAAACCGCCGGGGTTGGTAGTCTCGCAGATCTCCGGGATGGACAACCAGTACGACTTACTGACGAACTCCTCGACATCGACGATTTCGTACGTGTCGCACCTCGCGGGACCCTTACGGTATGGAAACGAATCGCACGATGCGGTCAGCATGACATTCTCGAAGCACTCATCCTGAGCACAGGGGCCCAATGGGTTCGATATGTAGTGCCCGCATTCGTGCATAGTCAGGTTCACCGCGTGGCAGTTTTCGCATTTCGGCCTGCACAAATCCGCTGGCGTGCACGCGCTACCGTCGCCCTGATACGTCCCGCCTTGTTGGGCGCAGCACGTCGCAGTTCGTTCCGAGCACGAACCCGTGTCGAAGAAGCAACAAGCGCCTTTCAGCCCGCATTGACCCTTGCAACACGTCTGGTCCGGGTTGCAGCAATCCGTCCCTCCTGGGCAGCAGGTCTTTCCGGAATCGCAGCAGTGGTAGGGGTTGTCGCAACAAACCCCGCCGCTGGATGTGCAACAGTAGGAGCCCGAGCCATCGGGACAGCACTTTGGGCGGTCGGGGTCGGAACAATTCGGCGGGTTCTCACAGGCCCCAGTCGACGGATTACACGTATCCCGCGAACAGACGTTCGCGTCGTCGCAGTTCTTGTCGGTGTGATAACACCCCGTCGCGGGGTCGCAGTCGTCGATCGTACAGCGCAAACCGTCGTCACAGTTCCTATCGGTGGTGACGCAAGCTCCGCCGACGCACGATTCCAACGTGCATACGTCGCCGTCGTCCGCACAGACCTTGGGCCTCCCGCAGCAAGTGAACGCCGGCTCGGACGGGCAATAGTTCGGGTTGCCGTTGCAATGGTCATCATCCGTGCACGGGTCGCCGTCGTCGCAAGCTCCGTCGGCCCCGCAGCAGTTTACGTTCGCCACGGCTTCGTCCGGCGAAGACGCCGAACCCTCCGCCCCTGATGCGACCGCTACCGGACAGCACACACAAGAAGTTGGCGGCTCCTCCGGAGGTGGTGGCGGCGGCGGTGGAGGCGATCCTCCGCCGCCGCCGCCGCCACAACACCCGGCGGCGACGTTCAGGGCCTCTCGTGCAAGACTTTCCGGCGAACCGCAGTTACTCGGAGGAGCAGGACTGGCCGAGCATGGGCCGCACGGCGCTGCGGTCCGCCCATCGCCGGGCTCGGGCAGATTGGAGTCGTCCCCTGGGTCGAACCCCATGATCTCGACCGCACGGCGGAGCGTCGCCGGTTCCCAGACGATTTCCCCGTTGGGGGCCTCCGCCGACGCGCTCCAAGCCCCGGCGACACGGTCATCCGAATCGGCGAGGGCCTCAAGATCGACCCCGAGATCACGCTGCAGGGCAAGAAGGGGCGTTGCCACGTCGCCGTCCTTATCGAGAACCGCCGGGAACACGTACGGCGTCTTGTCTTGTGCTGACAACCACTAAGCCAAGTAGCCCGAGCAACCCTCGCCCACGCCCGGCGGCGAGGCCGCATCAAAGACGACCAAGACGCCCTCGGGCGTTTCCACTCGCATGCGCAGGGTGCGTGGCGCGTCGCTCGGCGCCACCGGATCGATCGGTTCGGGCGTCACGGCCGCGGGGCGAACGCGATGCTTCGCCCGCGCAGCCGCACGCTGCTACTGGGCATCGGTTGTCGGCAAGGCGACAACCGCCATGGTCACGGCGCAAGCTACCCACCGCAAGTTAAAAAGTGGATCACGACGGATCCCCGACAGGTTGGCTTTCATGCTGCCCTCCACTGGGCGGATTGTCCGGACTAAAACAGTCCAATAACCTACCTTTACCGTACATCAAGCGTGTGATCGTGTCAAGTGAGGGTAGGCGTTTTTTTCCAATCCGCGTCGGGCAGCGCCGCGCTCGGGTTGGGCACGGGGCCTTGGGGTCACGTCCGGGTCATCGCACCGTTCTCCCTCGGCCCGGTGGCTCCTTCGTACCGGCTGTTTTACCGCCCCAAGGAGGGCCTTGACGCGGCGTGGATTCCCGCTAAACTCCACCACGTAGCGTTGTCGGATGGTATCGTGTTTAGGCGTTAACCCTATGCCTCACTATAAGTTACGTAGCTTCGTCGCCCAGCCGACGAAGGTCGAGCAGAAGTGGTTTCACGTGGACGCCACCGACCAGGTGCTCGGTCGCCTGGCCACCAAGATCGCCACCGTGTTAATGGGCAAGCATAAGCCCACTTACACTCCGAACGTGGATACCGGCGACTTCGTCGTGGTCACCAACGCCGCCAAGTTCAAACTGACCGGCAAAAAGGCCGAGACCATGATGTATCCGCGTTATTCATTCTACCCCGGCGGGTACAAGGAAGTTCCGTTTCGCCGCGTTCTGCGGGACACGCCGGAGTTCATCCTGGAGTCCACCGTACGGCGAATGTTGCCCAAGAATGCGCTTGGCCGGCACATGCTGAGCAAGCTCAAGGTCTACGCTTCGGACACGCATCCTCACGCCGCGCAGCAACCCGCGCCCTGGGCCTTCTGATTGACGATCAAGGACGGAGACACGACGAAATGACCGACGCCCCCGCATCCGAAACGCACGCGACCCCGACCGCCGCGGCCCCATCCGCGGCCGCCAAGAAACCCGTGCTCGGAAAGAACCCCTACTTCTGGGGAACGGGCCGACGAAAGACGGCCGTCGCTCGCGTTCGCATCAAGCCCGGCAGCGGGCAGTTCAAGGTCAACGATCGCGACGTGGACGAGTTCTTCAAGGTCGGGGAGAACCGCCAGGCCGTCCGCACTCCGCTGAACGTCACGGAGACGACCAAGTCGATGGACGTGTTCGTGAACGTCCGCGGCGGCGGCATCCACGGCCAAGCCGACGCCGTGGTGTTGGGCCTCGCCCGCGCCCTGGTCAAGGCCAACGCCGACTACGAACCCAAGCTCCGCGCCGGCAATCTTCTCACCCGCGACGCCCGCAAGGTCGAGCGCAAGAAGTACGGCCAAAGCGGCGCCCGCAAACGCTTCCAATACTCGAAGCGATGATCCCCAGCGTCGCGCCCGTCCGAACCCAGAGCGCCAGCGACGGGTCAACCCCCCGGGCCGTTCAGCGGTCACGCAGCTACGCGATCACCCCGGGATCGTAACGCCGTTTCGCACCGCGCGGTTGCGCAGCTCGGCGATGGCCGCGAGAGACTCATCCCCGGGCCGCAAGGCGCCGCGCTCCCAGCGCGACACGGTCATCTTGTCCACCCCGATCCGCTCGCCGAATTCCGCCTGCGTCAGGCCCAGCGCTGCCCGCAGGGCGATGAGGTAGCCCGGACTTGGCGGGCGGTCCAGCTTCATGGCCAACGCTCGGATTCGGTCGAGAAAAGCGACCGCCCCCGGGCGCAGGGCCGGTTGACCGTCGCGGTCGGTCGTCACCCATCGACCCGGCACCTCGACGAACGCCGTCCGACCGTCGGGTAGTTTCATCGTGTAGGGAAAGTCGGGGTGCGCCACCCGTTTCGTACGGGGTCGCCCGCGTTTTTTCGTTTGCGTGGTCATCGGCCCGCGTCGCTCAATAGATCGTGATGAACACCGTCACGTTACCATCATCGTCGCGGTCGATCGCACAGACCAGCTCGACCGGTTCGGGCAGTTTCGGCTCCGCACCGCCGCGGATGATCCATTTCGGTCGCCCCCAACGATCCACCCCGTCCGAGCGAACGTCGACGGGCAAGTCGATCGCGGAGAGCACATCCGGCCAGAAATACGCCCGCTCGTCCATCCGTTGCACGAAATGCGGCAGCACCACGTACCGCCCTTTCGCCACGCAGCGGCGGATGATCGACAGCGCTCTCCGCGCGTCAGCGTTCATTCTTTTCATAAGTATACCTCAAACTAGGCGCTAGGTCAAGCCCTGATTCCGTTCCGGGGCCGATTTCAATGCCGATCCGCCGTCCGACCCGGACGTATCGAAGTCTGACGATCTTGGCGCCCCGACGAATGCCTTGGCGGCACCATCGCCAAACGCTGGCGCAATGGGGACGGCGACCGCCTAGCACCGGGACGGCTTTGCCCGCTTGCGACAAGCTCAGGATACTTTCGGCTTTGCCCGCTTGCGACAAGCTCAGGATACTTTCCACATCGAATGCTCCTGCACACCCGGCGCGTTTCCGCGCGTCCGGTCGCGTACGCTTGCATTCAACCCGAAGTGCTCGGGACAATCCCGGGATTGTCCTAATTTATTTTCCTAATTTTTTCGGCGGGGGTTCGATGTGTGGCGACGTACCGTCCGACCGTCTACGCCACTACGTCTGCCGATTTCGGCGCAAACGTCTGTGTAGGAGCGGCCCTTGCTCTGCATCATGGTTTCGACCTGCGCTTGCCACGCGAGATCGCCCTTGCTGCGACTCTGCCCGCCCAGCCGCGCTACGCGGCATATCTCCTCGTGCGCCAAGACATTATGTTTGACACTCACTTCATGGCGTCCAACCTCGAATGCTGCAAACTGAGCCAGCGGTTCGTGTCCCGCCGCGTTGGCCGCGTCGAGTATTTCCAGCCACCTGAGCAAGTCTTGTGCGCAGCGACATGCTTGGGCGCGGTGCTGCGCGTGTGCAGCGGATATCGGCTTTCCGCGGCCAGGCCCCATCGTCAGCAGGATTTTTGACGGCAGCTCGGGCTTGGACCAAAGCTCGGCCAGCTTTCGGGTGGAGTATTGCCAGTTGTCGATTGCAACGCCTGTGGTCTTTCGTTTGGGGGGGGTTCGCAGCCAACCCCAAGGGGTGAGTTTGTTCTTTGACACGTGTCCTACCCTTTCAGGATCGGGCCGACCGGACGCGACGGCCCGCAAGGGTAGCAGCAGCACGTCACGTCCAGCCGTTCGGCGGGCATCAGCCGCCGCCCGGCGAAAGTTTACCGCGCTACGGCGGGTGTTGAACGCCCCGATCCAGGTGGGCCCAATTCGTAGGGCGGCGAGCCGCCTTGCAACGGGCTGCTCCGTTCGTTAGGATAGACCCTGTCTTTTCAGACGTTAGGCAGCCTCTTGAAAGGGCAACGAAATGACCCATCTACTCATTGGACTTTGGGTTTGGCCGACGGTTTTAGCGCCTCAAGGATCGCCGAGGGATTCCCCGCCCTCAGAGCGTGCGATGCGAAAGCTCTGTGCGGGCGTCGGCGAGGAAGTAGTTCAGCAGGTCCACGATTTCGCACTCAAGATGTCGGCAACGCTGTCGTCGTCACCGGGAGGCGGCTCGCATGGGCCCGTCATCACCAAGATGTGCCAGTGGGTGAAAGATGAGAAGCTGGCAGACCAAGTTTCCGATGCGTGCCTCGTGGAGATCGTGCGGTTGGCTCGCGCGAAGAATCTGAAGGAGCAGAAAACGAAGCAAGACGCTGAGGCCAAGGCGGCTCAAAGCAAGCGTGAAGCGGAACAACTGTCGATATGGAAGTCCTTTAGCGACACTGAAAAACGGTGGGTGATTCTCGCGGAGAGGGTGCGAGCGGAATCGAAGTCCGACCCGGCGTGGTCGTATAAGATGGCAGCGCCAATAATTCAATGCGAAATTGGAGCCATACAGCTCGGACAAATGGGTATCATTACCGAACCCATAATCGTTACCAACATCACGTCGAGTTCCTCTGCGATTGGCGAATTGAGATGCGCCCAGGACCTTAATGCTATCCTCACAATGATCGGCAAACCGGCAGATCGGCCCCATTCCATTGGAGTATGGATCAGCGGAGTTGACACTAGCAAGCTGACGACCGGAAGCGAATGGGACCTCATTGATCGGCCATTTGAAGTCGTCGGCACGAAAACCTACTCCACGGCGGTCGGCAGCAACCGGACAGTCTTCGATCTTCAACTGCTGCCCATAGACCCTCACAAACTCGGCAATGTCCGCGTTCCGCAAGGCGTGACCCTCCAAAATTACAAAGAGGCGGAGAAATAAACGGGCTGTCCGGGCGACTCGAACCATACCCCCAGTCCGTAGACGCCCCCCGATCGCCCCGCACCACCCCTTCCGCCGATCAGCGGTCACGTTATTGATGCGAAGAAGGTGCGCACACACACTGAAACGAGGGGCGCGGCAGAAAACGCCGGATTACCAAACGAACCCGATGGGAAATTACGCAAATGCTTGCCGCGAAAGGAATTGCATCAAGCCGCCCCCCGAAAAACGAACCCGATTTCAGCGTTTCGACCTGTCGGCCTTTCCCGCAGTGCCTCCGTGCCTCTGTGGCTTCGTGTCTCCTGGGAGGTGCCACCATCTGACACTACGCGAAAAAAGCGTACTCGCAAAACGAACCCATCTGACGCCCACGCTTTACAGACTCAAGTCCCGGCGCCGCGCCGCGTGCGAACGGCGACCCTCACCCCGCCCCTCTCCCTGGGATGGAGAGGGGAACGGATCGGGAGTTGAAAAGTTCAAGGGGTTGAGGGGTGAGAAGAGTCAGGACGGGCGGGGAGCCAGGACTGAAGTCCTCGGCAATCCACCGCAGGCGGATTCGCCTTCCGGGCGAGGGTACGCGCTCGTTCCCACTCGCGGCTCTGGTTGTCCGCGGGCTTGCGCCGCGCGGCTCTGACCACGCTCGCGGCTCGGATGCGGCGCGTCGCTGCCGCCCCACGCTCTGATCGAGCGGACCGTCGTCAGTGGGGTTCAACGAATTCGGCGCGGTCAGCGTTGTCGGCGCCCCGGTCGGGGGCCGTTTCGACCGTTGACCGGTTCGACGGCGACGACGTGGAGGAGATCGCACTTCACGACGCGATCGGTCGGCTTGCCGGACTTGGTCAATTCCACGACGTGGACGCTGTGGCGAGTGAGTAGGGCCATCTCCGGATGACGCACCTCAAAGACCATGCCGTTGGTCAGGTGGATGCGGAACGGCTCAAAGGGGTGTTCGCGAAGCGATTCGCGCAACTCGTCTGGTCTCATCGCCCAGGACTCCTCAGAGAGTATACGCCAGGGTCGCGCTGCGTCCAAGCGTACTCCCGGGCCGGCGCATCCCCGATCGGTACTGCTCCCCGTGGCCCGTTCAACCGCTCGTGCGAGAATCCGTTCTCGCACGAAACCGATCGGGAATCCCTTCCGGTGAACGGATGCGACGGCCTACGGCCCGTGGCCGGCGGTCAGTTCGAGGATGTCGCTTCGGACCTGGTCGCGAGTCAGCCCCAGGTTCTTCAGGGCCTTATGGGCAACGCTGCCCTTTTCCACGAGGAGGGCGAGCAGCAGATGTTCCGTGCAGACCTCCTTAGCCCCAAGCTCCTGGCACTGCTGAATCGCCGTGGCCACCACGTTTTTGAAATGCGGCGTGCCCGGCAGGCGCCCGAAAACCCACGTCTCCTCCATCTGCTTCTTGATGAGCTTGTCGATCTCGTCGCGCAGTTTGCCGGCGGTCGCTCCGCGCTTGGCGAGGACGGCCGCCCCGACGCCGGTTCCCTCTCGCTGAATCGCGAGAAGCACGTGCTCCGTGCCGACGTATTCGCGTTCGTACTCCCGCGCGATGCCGTTCGCGAGCTTGATGACCTCGGCCACTCGTGGACTGGATTTGGGCAGCATGTCAGGACCGCCGCCGCAACCACAGGAACGAGGTCAGACTCAGCAGCAAGGGGATCATCCCGACGCCGCTGCATGGGGTGGCCGCACCGCCTTCGCCCCCTGGAGTCGTCCCCGGCAGATTGGGATCGCCCGGATTGGTGGACGGGATGCCGGGTTGGACGGTGATGATTCGCGTGGCGGTGGTGCTCACGGTGGTGGCGCCGGAGGTCACCGTGGTCACCGTGGCCGTCACCGGGATCCGCAGCGCGACCGTGGACGTGTTTTCATACGTATGCCCCACCTCCAGGCTGTACGCCCGCGTCCCGTCGCCAAGGTCCCACGCCACCGATTGCAGAGTTCCGGGAAGCCCCGTGGCATCGATGCTCAGCACGACGGAGAAGGGCGAGGTCCCCTCGGCCACATCCGAACCGGAAGTCCCGGGCACGCCGACGACGATCTTCACGACGCCCTCGCCGACGTTGTCGTTGGAGTTGTCCGCTACGCCCCCTTGGACGCGGATCGCCACCGCCTCCGAGCCGGAGTGACCGTCGGCGTCGTACATCGTAAGCCGGGCGACGAAGATGCGAGTCAGTCCCGCCTCGACGATATAGGTGTGCGTGGCCGTTCGCGTGGTCGCGTCCGGAGTGGTGACGGTGTCATCCACGTCGAAATCCCAGGCCGTTCGGCTTTCATCGATGGGTACCGCGCTCACCGCGTTGCCGTTGAAGCGGACGGTCAGCGGCGAAGTGCCTTCCAGCGGAGAAACACTGAGCGTCACGGAAGGTCCGCCCGGCGGCGGAGTGGAGCCGCCGGAACCGCCCGCGCCGACCACGTCGCCGGAATCGGTCACTGTCCCGTCGGAGTCGGCGGCCACCCCGTACGAGTAGCGCCCAATGCTGCTCCGCGCGTAAATCCCGAAAAACAGTTTCTTTCCCGCGGCGGGCATGGGGTAGGGCACACACTGCGCCGCGCCCGGCGTACAGCCCGGAACCTCGCTCGCGTCGCAAGTGAGGTTGCAACCCGTCGCCAGCACATGAACGCCGGCCGGAAGCGCATGAAGCGCCGCCGCCCCGCAACCCGTCTGGCTGATGCCATAGCACTCGCCGTCTTGAGGAATGAAGTCGAAGGGACTCTCGCTATCGACGATCAGGTATTCGTCGGTGCCGATGTTCTGCGTCCAGCGAATCGCAGGCCCTTCGATCAGCAGATCGCCTGGCCGATCCGGCCACGTCTTCCCCCCGTTGCTCAGCGTCTGTTGCGCGGCGTCGACGGCGCCGACTTTCTTGTCGCGGGCCCCGCCGGCACGAATCCGCCCGTAGCCGTATCTCAGGCTTCGGGCGGTGACCGTGCTGTATTCGGCATCGTCGGGGCTGACTTTGTCGGCGGTGTGCTCCAGGATGATCCGTACGTCCGTCGCCGTCAGCATGGGATTGACCGAGAGCACGAGAGCGGCCACCCCCGCGGCGATCGGACAGGACGCCGACGTGCCCCCGAAGAAACCGGTGTACTTCCCCGCCGCGTCCACCTCGGGCTCACCGGGGATATCCGCACTCAAGCCGCCGACATTGTATCCCAGATCGATGGCCCCCGGCGAATCCGTGTTGTCCGTTGTCACCATGCCGCCGCGGAAGTCGTCGCCGCTCGGCGCCAGAAGGTCAATCCCCGTCCCGTAATTGCTGTAGCCGGCGCGGAGGTCCCCGTCGTTGCTCGCCCCGACCCCGATGACCTGCGGCAGCATCGACAGCTCGAAGCCCGGTTCGAGTTGGAGACCGAAGTTCCCCGAAGCGAACAAGATGACCATACCGAGCGGGTCATCCACGCCGTCACCATCCAAGTCACCCTTGTTCCGTCCTTCCTTAAACGCCAGATCAAGGGAATCCACGACCACCGCTGGGTTCGGACCGAAGAACCCCCAACTATTGATGTGCACGTCTACGTTCTGCTGCCGCGCGAAGGTGAAGACCCGTGCGACTTCCACGTCGCTCACCACGTCGCCCAATCCGCGCGACACGGTGAACTTGGCCATGTGGGCGACGCCCCGCACGCCGAGGTTATTGGACCGCGCCACGGCGAGGCCCATCACCGCCGTGCCGTGTCGATCGCCGACCTCCTTCGGACGTGGGTCATCCGCTCCCTCAGCGTTGGGCTCTAAGGTCGCGTCATTCCCCACGCCGATGTAATTGTCGCGCAGGTCCTCGTGGTCCACATCGCAACCGTCGTCGTACATCCCGACGATGACGCCCTCTCCGCCGGTGACGGCCCAGGCGTCGGGAGCGTCGATGTCGGCCCCCACCGTGCCGCCGTTTTGACCCGTGTTGCTGAGATGCCACTGGAGCCGGTACAACGGATCGGAAGGCGTGACCTGCCGAAGATCAACCGCCCGGCGGAAGTTGGGTTGCGCCCACAGCAACCGCGCATCCCTAGCCAGGGCCTCCGCGGTCAGCACTTCGTCCTCCTCGTCCGCGGGCGTGAGCCGATAAACATGCGGTTGACCGATAACCGGCTCGGCCTTGACGATTCCGTGATCCTTCCAGAGCTGTGCACGCTCGGCGTCGGAGACGGTTGGGCGAAGCTTGGCCACAATCGTGCCGGTAGAAACCGCAGGCGCATCGGACCCGTCGAAGCGGTATATCGGATGCACCTCTTGGATCGCCGGGTCCTGTCGAATGGTGCTCTTCCGCGAGGCCGAAACCTCCGCAGTGCGAAGCAGTTTCACCCGGGCATGGGGCGCCCATTTGAAGCTTTCAAGTGTTCCATGACCCGCAGCCGACAGTCGCCGGGCACACCCGTCGGCGTCGTCGCAACTACGCAGCGTCACCCCGTACTCGTTGGCCGATCGGGTGACGCGCACCCTGCGACCATCGGGCATGACGTAGAATCGGTCATCCGCGATCCCGGTGCTCGCCAGGGCGCTCGTAAACAACAACCCACAAGCGACTCGCCTGATCCAACGTCGATCCGCCGGTGAACTCACCCCAACCCTCATCAACGACGCACGCTTCACCATATAGGTCCCGATAAAAGGACTCGCGAATCGAACGTCCCGACTCGCGCTCGGACGCGCGACGAGCCGTCGTCGCGATGCGGAAAGCCTAACAGGAGGTTTCGCAGCCGGAGCGATTCCGCGGTTCAA
>CAYQZH010000058.1:0-16959 GCA_964421865.1 uncultured Phycisphaera sp.
TGCGACGAGTCCATCATCGGCCAGCATGTGTACGTGAACGGTCACCGCTTCCTGGTTACCGGAGTTCTGGAATCCAAAGGAAGCATGTTCGGAGAGGACCAGGACAAGACGGTGATGATCCCCTACACTGCGGCCTTGAATCTCTATCCCGAACGACGCCGGGCGATGCCCTTTTTGTGCGAGGCGACGAGCGAGGAGGCCCTGGACCAGGCCGAGGGAGAGGTGCGGCGAGTACTTCGACGCCGACATGGACTGCAACCCGGTCAGCCGGACAATTTCGAGATCGATCGCCAGGACCAGATGGTGCGGGAATTCGAGAAAATCAAGAACATCGCGTCCGCCTCCCTGGCGGGGATCGTCAGCATTTCCCTACTCGTGGGTGGGATAGGGATTATGAATGTGATGCTTGTGTCCGTCACCGAGCGCACGCGGGAGATCGGATTGCGGAAAAGCATCGGCGGGCGTCGGAGGGATATCCTCCTGCAGTTCCTCACTGAGGCCGTCGTTCTGTGCACGATCGGAGGTCTGATCGGCGTAATCTTGGGGTACATCCTTACCTTCATTGCCTCATTGCATCCGCAAATGGTGACCGTGGACATCCCCGTGTGGTCGGTCGTACTGGCGCTGGGGTTTTCGGCGGGGGCGGGAGTCGTGTTCGGAATTATTCCGGCGTGCAAGGCGGCGATCCTCCACCCGATCGAGGCGTTGCGACACGAGTAAAGGGAAACGCAGAAACGTCGAAACGAGAAATGAGCAGCCCAGAAACAACCGCCACAGTTGCGCAAAGCGGCGACGCTCCGGTGCGCCCAACGTTGGCCGTCGTCCGGCTAGTCGCCGCGGCGCCGCTCCAGTTCGGGTCGTGGGTGGGCGGGCGGATCGCGAGGCAGTGGCAGAACATCCTCACTGCGTTCGTGCAGATTTGGGCCAACAAGGCCAGGTCCGTACTGACGACCCTGGGGATCATTATCGCAGTCACGTCCACGATTACCGTCGTCTCGTTCGTGCAAGGCTTCGGCGACTACGTGACCAACATGCTCCGTGGGTTCGGCACCAATGTCATGTTCGTCGTCCCCTGGTTCCCGTCGGGGATGCAGGGGCGGATGCTGGGGCGCGTCCTGATGGACGTGGACGACGTCCGGGCGGTCGGGGCGGAGTGCGACAAGGTGCGGCGCATTTCCCCGATGGTGTTCATGCAAGTGACCGTCGAATATGGACGGAACAAGGCCCAGGACATCGAGCTTCAGGGCGTGACCGAGCAGTTTCAGACCATCCGCAACTTCTTCGTGGACAAGGGTCGTTTCTTCGGACCGATCGACGTGGATCAGGGCACGTATGTTTGCGTACTGGGCCGAGAAGTGCTCAAGCTGCTGGAGGCCGATGACAGTATCGTTGGCGACTATATCTACATTAATCAACTTCGCTTCCAGGTGTTGGGCATTCTCGAGGCCAAGGGCAATTTCATGGATGAGAACCAGGACAAACTCATTCTCATGCCCTTCAACACCGTCCTCAAGATGTACCCTTTCCTGGCCCGATTCATGCCCTTCATCGTGGAGGCCACGCGCGAGGAGGATACGGAAGAGGCGTCGCTGCAGATCAGCCGCGTGTTGCGAACGCAGCATCATCTCCAACCCGGCGCGCCCAACGACTTTCGCGTTTTTCGGCAGGACGAAATGCTGCGCGATTTCGAGCGGGTGAAAATGATCGCCACCAGCATTCTCGCCGGGATCGTCGGGATTTCCCTGATCGTCGGCGGAATCGGTATCATGAACGTGATGCTCGTCTCCGTTACCGAACGTACCCGTGAGATCGGTCTGCGGAAAAGCGTCGGAGGCCGACGCCGTGACATTTTATTCCAGTTCTTGACGGAGGCGATGGTTCTCGCGACCGTCGGCGGAGTGATGGGGATCACGCTCGGATACACAATTTGCTATGTGGCCTCCCTACATCCCTCCATGGTCAAGGTCGCCGTCCCGGTGTGGGTGGTGATGCTCGCACTGGGGTTCTCCGCAGGCGTGGGCATACTGTTCGGCATCATTCCGGCGTTTAAGGCCGCCATCCTTCACCCGATTGACGCATTGCGCCACGAATAGCCGGATGGCCGAAGGGCGAATGGACCAAGTGAACGGCAGTCAGGAGCAACGCGGTATGACCACCTTTCTCCGCCCGACCGTTTCCACTGCACAACAGGATTCTTACAAATCGATCCGCCAATATCTCGTATTCATGGCCTATCTCGCGGGCGTGAAACTCCTTCTCACGTTCTTGCCACATATGTTTCGCTCCCCGTCGCAGGCCGCAGTGTTCGAGTGGAAGTTCGTCGGCCTCTGGACACTGGCCGGACTGGTCGGGGTCGCGCTCTCCGCAAGGACCGGTTTTCCGACCGTCTGGGATAGGGCCATTTCCAGACGGCGACGCGTCGCGTTGCCCGTCCTCCTCGGAGTCGGGTTCGGAGTGCTTGCGATTGCGACGGACGCCCTGACCAGCTGGACTCGAATTGTCGCCAAGCAAATGGACCTCACGTCGATCCACATCGAGTGGCCTGCTTCGTTGTTGATTTACCCCGGCGGGGCGATCATTGTGGAAGTTGTCTACCGGCTCCTGCCCATCCCGCTTGTACTGTGGTTGACATCCAGCCTGTTGTGGCGAGGGAGAGGACAGACCGCCGCATTCTGGACTTTGGCCGCGTTGACCTCGCTGATTGAACCCTGGGGCGACCTCGATATGTGGAAATACGGGGCGATGACGGCGACGACCATCTTCGCGCAGGACTATGCCCTGAATTTCGCGCAAGCGTGGCTCTTTCGGAAAAACGGCTTCGGGGTCTCGGTTCTCATGCGCATTGTCTTCTACATGATCTGGCACGTGGGCTATGGATTGCTTGGCGGGTGACCGCGGAATCAGGTGAGAATGCCCAGATCGGCCTTGGTGAAGAGCGACTCGAAGACGAATCCGGCGGCGTGGATGTTCTCACGAGCGCCCTCCTGCCGGTCGATCACGGCCACAATGCGTTCGATCTCGGCGCCGATCGACGTCATGAACTTGGCCGCCTCGAGTACCTGGCCGCCGGTGGTGGCAATATCCTCCACAAGCAAAACGGAGTCTCCACCGGTCAGCTTGCCCTCATACGGCTTGGAGGTTCCATAGTCCTTCTTGGCATTGCGAATGATGACGAAGGGTTTTCCGGACGCCATTGAGGCCGCGGCCGCCAGCGTTACTCCGCCGAGTTCCGCGCCCGCGATGAGGGTCGTCGATGGTTTCACATAGGCGGCGAACATCTCGCCTAATGCCCTGAGAATATCCGGCTGGGTCTCGAAAAGGTATTTGTCCAGATAGTACTTGCTTTTGCGACCCGAGCGCAGGGTAAAATCTCCTTCTAGATAGGCGGCCTTGCGGATGCGTTGGGCGAGTTCATCGCGAGTCATTGAAATTGCACTCCTTCTATTAGACAGACAAATCAGTCTCGCGCGATAGCGACGTGCGATAGCGTCGGCGAATCGGGGTTACGTATTCCCTAAGGAATTCGTCCACTTGCCGGGGTGCCCGGCCGACGAACTGTTTGGGATCGAGGACGGTTTCCAGCTTCACCTTCGCAAACGCCGGATCGGAGGCAAGCCGAGCCAGCAGATCGTTTTCCTGCCCTTCGAGTTTAACCCTCCGGCCCGCGGCTTGGGAATGTCGCCGGATGCGTTCGTGCAGTTCCTGTCGATCGCCGCCTGCGGCAACGCCGGCCATAAGGATGTCCTCTGTAGCCATAAAGGGCAACTCCGCCCATAAGCGCGACTGGATCACCCTGGGATAGACGACTAACCCGCGGGCTACATGAGTGACGACGCGGAGCATTCCGTCGGTCGCCAGAAAGGCCTCCGGGACCGTCACGCGCTTGTTGGAGGAATCATCCAGCGTACGCTCGAACCACTGCTCCGCGGCAGTCTGCAAGGGAGACTGGACAAGGGAGAGAACGAATCGCGCCAACCCCGTCGCCCGTTCACAGAGCATCGGGTTTCGTTTGTAGGCCATCGAACTGGAACCGACCTGCTCCTTCTCAAAAGGTTCTTCGATCTCCTTTAAACCGGCGAGAAGCCGCACGTCGTTGGCGAATTTGTGCACGCTGGCCGCAATCCCCCCGAGCGCACAAACGACTTGGGCATCGACCTTGCGGGAGTAGGTCTGCCCCGTAATCGGTTCGACCTGCTCGAACCCCATCTGTTGGGCGACGTCCTCCTCCAGTCGCAAGACCTTACGATGGTCGTCGCCGCAGAGGGCGAGGAAGCTCGCCTGCGTGCCCGTGGTGCCTTTGACGCCGCGGAAGCGCAAGCCCGTCAGTCGATGCTCGACCTCTTCCAGGTCACGCAAGAAGTCGTAACACCACAGCGCCGCGCGCTTCCCGACGGTGGTAACCTGGGCGGGTTGAAAGTGCGTCAGACCGAGCGTGGGCAGGGCACGGTGCCTTTTCGCAAACGCGCCGAGGGCGTCAATGGCATTGGCAAGCCACACGGCCGCCAAGCGCAACGCGTCGCGCATGATGATGAGGTCGGCGTTGTCCACGATGTAGGCACTGGCGGCGCCCAAGTGCAGAATGCCGCGTGCCTCCGGCGCGATGTCGCCCCAGGCGTGCAGATGGGCCATCACGTCGTGACGCAGCCGTTTCTCGTACCGGGCGGCCGCGGCGAAGTCGATCCGGTCGATCGTTTTTTCGAGCTGTTTGATCTGCCGCGCGGTGACCCGGATTCCGGCCCGGTGTTCGGCCTTGGCCAGCGCCAGCCACAATCGCCGCCAGGTGCGAATCCGCGTCCGCTCGCTGAACAGTTCGCTCATCTCGCGCGAGGCGTATCTTGCGACGAGCGGGGATTCGTAGACCGCGTGATTGGCCATACCGTAACCCAAACCCATATTGTCGGATCGGCGTGACCGCGGACGCCGACGGAGTTATTGTAGCGAAAGGCGTAGGGCGTGCTACGGTTCCCACGCCTCGCGAACCGATGATAGAACGACATGACCGTCCGCCCTCTGGGTAGGTACGAACAACGGTTGGTCTTGGGCGTCGTGGTGATCCTCGCGGCGTCGTGCGTGCCGTTGCGCGATGCCGACGTTCCCGGCCCGGAAGGCGCGTCCGACCTGGCCGTCACCGCGTCGACCGGCACGCCCCAGGTGTTCGAGGGGACCGCTGTCACCGTGTCTGCGGACGCGCGCGGCGGAACCCCGCCGTATCTTTTTCGATGGGACCAGAACGCGGGACCGACGGAACTTACGCTCCCGGACGTCACCGAGCCGACGCTGACTACGGATTCTTTACTCCAAGCCGGAACCTACGTGTTTCGGGTCGTGGTGACCGATAACGCCGGCGCCCACGCCGCCGGCTTTGTCACCGTCGAGGTTCTTTCGGCCGTGACGGCGACAGTCCCGAAGCTGGTCATTGTGGGCGAGCCGGTCGCGTTGTCGGCGACGGTCGAGACGCAGCCGACGGATGCGACTTTGCTCTGGGAGGTGACCTTCGGGGAGGCGTCCCTGGACGCCCCGACGTCGCCCAATCCCTTCCTGACGATAGCGACCGCAAGCACGATCCGGCTACGGTTGACGGCCACGATCCCCTCGGCGTCAGGCCCTCCGATGACGACGGAGCGAAACTTTGAGATCGCGTCGGTGCGGGACCTGAAGCCTCAGGTGCTGATCGAGACGAACTTCGGGGACATCACCATCGAACTGAACGGCGAGGCTGCTCCACTTCACACGGCCAACTTCCTGCTCTACGTCAATGACCACTTCTACGCGGGCTTACTCTTCCATCGCAGCGCGTGTTCGGGCGACACGGGCGCAGGCGACTGCAAACCGTTCGTTTTGCAGGGCGGCGGGTACAAGCGGGTGGACGGCGAGTTGCAGGCCGTCTCCGCAACCCGCGATCCGGTCCCATCGGAGGCGAACAACGGTTTGAGCAACGGCGTCCTGTACTCGGTCGCTTTGGCCCTGGGCGGCGGTGACCCGAACTCAGGGACGATCGAGTTCTTCATCAATCTGAACACCGAGAACTCCTTCCTCGACGACCAGGGGTTCACGGTCTTCGGGCAGGTCGTCAACGGGACGAGCGTGGTCGATGAGATCACGGCCATCGAAAGAAAGCCCAGCCCGATCATTCCCGGCGAGGTTTCTTTACCGGCGGACGATGTTATCATGCAGCGTGTAAGCCGCCTGGAACGTTAGAACCCCAGCGGCGAGCGCGCTGAGGCATCGCCAGCAGGAGTCACGATGGGCTACGAAGATACGGGTACCACGTTGCAGGACCTTTCGGCCCGGATCGTCGCGATCCGGGACTCTCTTTGACTTCCCCAGCAAACTGGAAGCCCTCGCGGCGGTCGAGCGGGAGATGGCCTCGCCGAATTTCTGGGACAACGCGGAAGCCGCCCAGCAGACCGTCGGCAGGCTCAAGTCGCTCCGGGCGATTGTCGAGCCGATGCGGAAGATCATCGCCCAATCAGCGGACCTGGAGGCCATGACCCAGCTTCTGGCGGAGGCCGACGACGCGCACGTCCGCGCGGAACTCGATGATGGGTTGGAAACGCTGGTCAAGGATGTCGCCCGCGTCGAGCTGTTGATGCTGCTTTCGCGCCCCAACGACCTGCGGAACTGCTATTTCAACATTCAGGCCGGGACCGGCGGCGCCGACGCCTGCGACTGGGCGCAGATGCTCCTGCGGCTGTACCTGCGCTACTTCGAACGCCGCGAGTATGAGGTCGAGGAACTATCCCTGCGCGACGGCGAAGAGGCGGGCATCCAGTCATGCAGCCTGCTGGTGAAGGGTCCGTACGCCTACGGGTACCTTTCGTGTGAGCTCGGCGTGCATCGCCTGGTGCGCATCTCGCCCTTCAGCGCCCAGGGAAAACGTGAGACCAGCTTCGCGTCGGTTGATGTGCAGCCCGAAATCGACGACATCGAGATCGAGATCGACTGGGACAAGGACATCCGCGAGGACACCTACCGTGCGGGAGGAAAGGGCGGGCAGCATGTCAATAAGACCTCCTCCGCGGTGCGTCTAACGCACCTTGCGACGGGGATCGTGGCGCAATGTCAGGGCGAGCGTTCGCAGCACAAGAACCGCGCGACCGCCCGGAAGATGCTCGGGGCGCGGCTCTATCAGATGGAACAGGCGAAACGCGACACCGAACTCACCAAGGTGTACAGCGAGAAGGGTCAGATCGGCTGGGGCAACGCCATCCGCAGCTACTTCCTCTACCCCGAACAACGCGTCAAGGACACCCGCACGGGCTTTACCACCTCGAACACGCAGGGCGTCCTCGACGGCGATATTCAGC
The DNA here is from genome assembly GCA_964421865.1 of uncultured Phycisphaera sp. Lineage (GTDB taxonomy): Bacteria > Planctomycetota > Phycisphaerae > UBA1845 > UBA1845 > SBAX01. The sequence goes on from CAYQZH010000058.1 coordinate 7,308, forward strand.
CGTTCATCGACGCCATGCTCCGACACCGCGCGGCGGCCAGACATCGACAGGCGGAAGGTTGATCTTCCATTGCCGATCATCGGGGTCCGGGATTTCTGTCTCGAACACTCTGAATAGCATCCGGGGCGCGCGATGGGAACGCTCCGGGTTCGGATCATGCGACCGAGGACGGTCAGCGCCTACACGGGCGCAGGTTATTTGTCCTCCGGTTTGATGCCCATGCCCTTGCGGTCGGGGTAGTCCGGTCGGGCGGGACGTTGCGGCGGATTCTTCTCCAACTCGGCGAGCATGTGAGCGATTGCGGCGTCAAGTTGCGGGTCGCCGCCGTCAACCATTTTGGCCGGGTCGTCGATGACTTCCATGTCGGGATCGACGCCGTGGCCTTCGACGCCCCAAGTCCCGTCAGTCTCGAAGAAGGCAAAGGTAGGAGCGGAAGTCACGCCGCCGTCAATCAGTTGTGGATTCCCCGAAATCCCCACCAGTCCGCCCCAGGTGCGCATGCCGATGAGCTTTCCCAATCCACGCTGGCGGAAATAATAGGGTAAACAGTCGCCGCCGGAGCCGGCTAGTCCATTGATCAGCATACACTTGGGTCCGCCGTTGGCGTCGGGCGGCCAGGCGCCGTTCTTGGGAGCGCGGGTGGCCCAATAGTTGGTGATGGGGCGATTGAGCAGCTCGATGAATCGGGTGGGAATCTGCCCGCCGCTGTTCCAGCGCTCGTCGATAACGAGCGCGGCCTTGTCCGCCTGACCGTAGAACTGTCGGAACAGATCGTTTTGTCCGTTGATGCCGGTGCTGGGAACGTAGATATATCCGACCTTGCCGCCGGTCTTGTCCGCGACGTACTTGCGGTTCCGTTCGATCCACGCGCGGTACCGAAGGTCGGATTCGCTCTTGGGCAGATCGACGATGACCTGTCGGGCGTCGGCGTCAACGCTCGGCTTGTCCGAAACAGTGAGCGTGACGACGCGGCCGCCCAGACCGTGGAACGCCGCCCAGGGGTCCTTAGTGACATCCACCGGCACGCCATTGACGGCCAACAAATAGTCGCCCACCTTGACCTTCACGCCGGGTTGCGAGAGCGGACCGCGAGCGTCGTAGTCCCACGGCGCGCCTTCGTAGATTTTGGCGATGCGATAGGCGCCGTCGTTTAGTTCAAAGTCGGCCCCGAGCATTCCGATGGGAACGTCGGGCGTTTTCTCATAATCGCCGCCGCCCATCACATAGGCGTGGCCGACGTTGAGTTCGGAAATCATTTCTCCGATTACGAAATCCACATCCTCGCGGGATACACAGTCTTGCAGCATTCGCGCGTAGCGCTCGCGCATCCCCGGCCAATCCACCCCGTGCATGTTCGGGTCATAGAAATACTCGCGCTGAATGCGCCAGGCCTCGTTGAACATCTGCCGCCATTCCTCGCGGGGATCGACGCGGCCGGACATGGCGGAGAGGTTGAGGGGCTTGTCGAGCTTCTGATCCGGGGCTGCATCGACGATGGCCATGGTCTCATCCTTACGGACCAGGAGTTTCTTCCCGTCCGCGGAAATCAGCACGTTGTTCACCTCCTCGAGGACGGTCTTTTCCTTCTTCTCGTCGTCGGTGAGGTCGAAGATTTTCACGGACGGCTTGCCGGTAGCGCCCTGGGCGGGGTTGCGTACGTAGATCAGCTTGCCGTCGTGGGTGACGTGGAGATTCGTGAAGTTGCCGCGATCAACCGGCAATGCGACCGCGCGGCGCTCAAAGCCGTCCAGTTCGATCACCAGCGGCTTGACTTCCTCTTTCTTCTTTTCGTCTTTCTTTTCGCCCTCCGCAGCGGCGTCGGCCTTCTTTTCCGCGTCCGCGGTCGGCGTTTCTTTCTTTTCGTCCTCCTTCTTGTCTCCTTCGGGCTTCTTCTCTTCCGCGGGTTTTTCACCCTCCTTCGCGTCCTTGCCCTTGTCTTTGCCCTCTTCCTTTTTCTTCTCCTCCTCTTTCTTCTTTTCTTCTTCCTTCTTTTTTTCCTCGCCCCACTTTTCTTCGTCGCTCTTCGGGGCCCAAGGCGAGCCGACCTCGGCCCGAAGGGGAACCACAAACAGTGTATCGGTGTCGGCATAGACGAAGGTCGTACCCACGTCCTCATAGAGCGGCGAGGAAAAATTGCGATTGCTGGCGAAGAAAAAGTAGTCGCCTTTGCGGTCGAACGTCGGCCAGGTGGCGTTGAACATCGTTGAAGTCACCTGATGCGTTTCCCCCGGCTCCACGTGGTAGAGCCAAACGGACGCGGTCGTCTGGTTGTCATTGCTCTTGGTGTAGGCGATCCAACAGGAATCATTCGACCAGTTCAAGCGACTGGTGTTGCCCCAGAGGTCAGTATCGACCAGCTTGGTCTCGTTGGTCTCGACGGTGTGGAGGTAGATCGCGCCGGTCTTGTCGGTAAAGGCGATGCGTTTGGAGTCCGGCGACCAGTTCGGCCGGAAGCGGAAGGTCCTGCCGTCGGAAGTCAGCTTCTTGGTTTCTCCGCGTCCGTCGGACTGAGTGATGTACAGTTCATATTCGCCGGTGGCGTCGGTGAAGTAGGCAATCCATTGGCCGTCGGGGCTCCACGCCGGGTCGCGCTCGGCCACTCCGCTGGTCCGAGTCATGTCGCGGGGAGAACCCTTCTTCGCGGGAACGGTCCAGATGTCGCCACGGGATTGGAGAACGGCGCGTTGCCCCGTGGGCGAGATGTTCCAGGCTTGGACGAATTTACTGCCGTCATAGTCGCGGGGTCGGATCAGCGGACGATCGCCGGGAATGACCACATCAACGGCGTGCGACTGCCCGGTGCTCAGGGAAAGTAGGTGCAATTCGGGTCCATTCTGGAAAACGATCTCCCCCTTGCCATCGGGGCCGGGTCCCATGGCGGGCCACTTCACATCGTATTCCGTCAGACGAGTCACCTGCTCACGTTTCCCATTGGCCGTGTCGTAGTCCCAGATATTGAGGCGATGCTCCGGTCCACCGTCCGACATGTAATACACCCTCGTCCCATGCCACATCGGCTGGGAATCTGTTCCCTCCCAATCCGTGATTTTCTTTGAAGTTTTGTTCTGCAGATCGAACAACCAGATATCGGTGGCCATTCCGCCGCGGTAGCGCTTCCAGGTGCGGCTGTCAGTGGTATGCGGCGTATACGCCAGCCAACGGCCGTCCGCGCTAATGGAAGCATTGGCCCCGTATGGCACCGGCAACTGGGTCGGCAATCCACCCGTGGCGGAAGTCGTGAACAATTGCATTTGCCGTTGCAGGCCCGCGAAGCCGTTGGTGAAGTACAACAGCCTTCCATCCGGCGTCCAGTCGCACAGGGTCTCGCCCGCGGGGTGGTAGGTCACGCGAGTGGGAATGCCGCCTTCGACGGGCATGGTGTAGAGGTCGCGGTTGCCCTCGTAGTTGCCGACGAAGGCGATGGTCCGCCCGTCGGGACTGAACCTCGGAAAGCTCTCCGCGCCCGGCGGGCTGGCGAGCGGCGTCACCACTCCGCCCTCGCGCGGCACGACCCAAAGGTCGTTCGCATAGACGAAGACGATCTGCGTAGCGCTCACGTCGGGATAGCGCAACATCCCCGCGTGCGGTCGATGGCTCGCGTCCGCGGCGACGGCGGTGCCCCGTGGGGCCGCCGCTTCGCGCACCGCCGGTTTGTCCTGAGCACAAGCGGCAAGCCCGCACGAAGCCGAAACAAGAGACAGGGAACAGAGCATCCGCTGGGTCACGATCAAACCTCCTCTTAGACCGTTGGGCGCCGAGTCCGGCGTGTGCCACGCCTGTGTCATCCGCGGTACGCACTGCCGACACGGCAGCGGCGCGCCGCAACGGAACCTACTACGTTCGTCGGAGCTAAGCTAGCGTTCGACGTAGGCGCGTGTCAACAACTTCGGCGTCGGTTTACAATTGGTTACAACTCGACGCCGCGCTAAGCACATCCGTCTCGGCGTCTCGGCGTTTCAGGGTTTCAGGGTCTCAGGGTTTCATTCGAATCCCAGCTCGGCGAGATCGTCCTCATCCAGCCCGAAGTGGTGGCCGACTTCATGGAAGACGGTTTTGCGGATTTCGCGGATGATTTCGCGGCGGTTGCGGCACATGCGCTCGATGTTGCGTTGGTAGAGGATGATGCGATCGGGCAGTTGCCCGCCGTGTTCGACGCCGCGCTCGGTCAGCGGTGTGCCCATGTACAGACCGAGCAAATCGCGGGGATCGTCGACGCCGCCCTCCGTGCAAGCCTCCGGACCGGGCACCGCTTCCACGTCGACGCAGAGGTCCTCCAAGTATCCGGCGAACGACTCGGGAATGTCCGCCAGGGCCTGTCGAACCAATTCGACGAATTCATCGGCGCTGAGCTTCATCCGCATCACCGCAGGGTTCTAGCCGACCGAGCGGTGCGTCGGCAAGCGCCGGTGGTCGTCCGGGGCGGTTCCGGTTAGAATCGGCGCGTGGGAACAGCTCGGGTGGGCCGATGGCGGCCTCGCGGACGATGATACGGATGATGATCGTAGTCCAAGACAACTCTGCGATGCAGCGTGGCCGCCCCCGAACGGCGGACGGAGGCGCGCCTGCATGATTGACGCGGTCCTGTTCGACCTGGGCGATACGCTGCTGCACTTTGAAACCGAACGGGCGCGGCATTTCCTGGAGTCCGCGACGCGTCCGGCGTATGATCGCTTGATCGAGTTGGGCTTTCGCCCGCCGGACTACAGGGCGTACCTTCGGGCCATCAAACGGCGGTTTCTCCGCGCGTATCTTTGGTCACGCGTGATCCGCCGAGAGGCGCAATTGGTGGAAGCCTTTCACCGCCTGCACCACCAAATGGGAATCGACCTTGACGACGCCCAAATGACGGACCTGGCCATGCGCTGTGTCCCCCCGCTGCGGCAGTTTTTCGTCGTCGACGGCGAGGCCCGTCCGGTGATGGCCCAGCTCCAAGCCGCCGGATTCAAGCTCGGTTTGGTCTCGAATACCTTGTTTCCGGGATTCGCGGTAGACGACGTCCTGAAACACGAGAAGCTGCTGGAGCGGTTCCCCGTCCGGGTTTATTCCTCGGATGTGGGTTACATGAAACCTCACCGCCGGATTTTCGAGGCCGCCATCGAGCAGATGGGCGTCCCCGCCGAACAGACGGTCTTCGTCGGCGACCGCGTCGATAACGACATTCGCGGGGCGGCACGCTTAGGAATGAAAACGATCCTTATGGTTCGGGACGGGCACGTTCCGCGAGGCCGCGCGCGTCCCGACTATATCGTCCGCGCCTTGTCGGAGGTGCCGACGGTGTTGCGAACGTGATGATTCGATATGCGCTCGCCCCTCGCCCCGGAACGTTTGCTCGCGGCCTACACGGCGGGCATCTTCCCCATGGCCGACGAGGGCGGGAGGATCCACTGGCTGGCGCCCGATCCACGGGCGATCATCGAGTTGGGTGCGTTCAAATCATCTCGGTCGATGCGCAGCGCCCGACGCCGGGGCCTGTTCACGATCACCATCGACGGCGCGTTCGCCGAGGTAATTGAGGCCTGCGCCGATCGCCCCGAAGGGACTTGGATTTCACGCGACATCCACGACGCCTACTGCGAACTGCATCGCCTGGGGTTCGCTCACAGTGTGGAGACCTGGAAGGAAGACCAGCTCGCGGGCGGCCTGTACGGCGTCGCCATCGGCGGGGCGTTCTTCGGCGAATCCATGTTCCATCGCGCCACCGACGCCTCCAAAGTCGCCCTGATGGTTCTCGTCGAACGGATGCGGGAGCGAGGATTCACGTTGCTTGACGTGCAGTTCATGACCGACCATCTGCGTCAATTCGGCGCCGTGGAGATTCCCCGCCTGGAGTACGAACGGAGGCTGCGGGAAGCTGTGCAGCGGCCCTGCTCCTTCGTCGACGCGCCCGGCGCCATCACGTTGGACCCGCCGTTGGGCCGATGATCGGGGCATGAGCATCGCCGCCACGCCCGCCGTCGGCAACGAACTCTTCGTACACAACATGCGCCCCCTTTGGCGGTTCGACCCGGGGCTGGCCCTACGCGCGGACGCCGTTCACGACGCGGAGCGGTTGCCGCTTGAACCCGCTCGCAGCGGAGCGTGGACGACCAAGGTGTCGTTGCCCGGCGGAACGTCAACGTATCTTCATAGCCGCCATGACCCTGTAGCTGAGGCCGAGCATTGGGCGAACGCCGTTCCCATCGAGGAAAAATACTGCTTCGTCATCAGCGGACTGGGGCTCGGCTACCACGTCCGAGCGCTGTTCAAGCGTCTCCGCGGAGACGCCTTCATCGTTTGTGTCGAACCGTCGCTCGCACTGATATCGACGGCCCTGTCCTGCACGGACCTGTCCGACGTGCTGGGGTCGAAGCGGTTCGTGTTGTTGACCGACGACGACAAGACGCGGCTCCACGCGAGGTTGCAGCCCTACAGCACCCTGATGATGCTCGGGGCCCATTTCGTCCGCCACGTCCCCTCCGCACGCCTCGCCGAACAGGCCCACGCCGCCATCACCCACGTCATCACGGAATTCGTCACCTTCACGCGAATGTCCCTGATGACCCTGGTGGGCAATTCGCGCATCACCTGTCAGAACATCGCCATGAACCTGGTCAACTACGTCTCCACGCCGCCGATCGACCTCTTGAAAGACCGCTTCGCCGGCGACCCCGCGGTTATTATTTCCGCCGGGCCGTCGCTGTCGCGGAACATCGAACAACTCGCCGACCTGAAGGGCAAGGCGGTCCTCTGCGCCGTGCAGACCACCATCCGACCGCTGACGCAACGCGGCATCGTCCCCGACTTCATTACCAGCTTGGACTTCCACGAAATGTCCCGCAAGTTCTTCGAGGGAGTCGGAGATCTGAGCGGCGCTCATCTGGTCGCCGAGCCGAAAGCGACCTGGCACGTCATCGACCACTATCCCGGACCCGTCTCACTGCTCGACAACGCCTGGGCGCGGCTGGTAATCGGCGAGGAGCTTGGGGCCCGCGGGGGCTTGCCCGCCGGGGCGACCGTCGCCCACCTGGCGTTCTACCTAGCCGTGTACATGGATTGCGACCCGATCATCTTCGTCGGGCAGGACCTCGCCTTCACCGGCCACGTCTTCTACGTCCCCGGCGTGGAGATTCATCAAGCGTGGCGCGGCGAGATCAACCGCTTCAACTCCATGGAGCAAAAGGAATGGGACCGAATCGCTCGCAACCGGCCCATCCTCCGCCGCGTGATCGGCGTGGACGGCGGCGAACTCTACACCGATGAACTGCTCTTCACCTATCTCGAACAGTTCGAAAAAGATATCGCCGCCGTGCCCCGAACGATAATCAACGCGACCGAAGGCGGGGCGCGGATTCGCGGCACACAGACCATGACCCTGCGCGACGCGACGCAGCGATACTGCCGACGCGAGATCGATCCGCAGCGTTTTGCCTATCGCCGAACGACGAAGTGGCGGGATCCCTCTCGACTGGAGGCCGCGGAGGCCGAGTTGCAACGGCGGATCATCGAGTTCGACGAGGCCTCACGCGTGTGCGAGGAACTCCTCACGCTGCTCCATGAGCTGGAGGGTCTGACGGACGATGCGGAGCGATTCAATCGCCGCCTGGTCCGCGTGGACGAGCTGCGCACGAAGGTCTATCGGGAGAGCCGGGCCTACGAGATCATCAATGCCGCCACGCAGCTCGCGGAGTTCCGCCGCTTTTCCGCGGACCGACGGATCGTGGCTACGGAACTGACCCACGCGGAACGGGCCAAGCGGCAGATCGCCCGCGACATCGAGTTCATCACCGCCGTCCGCGACGGCGCCGTTGACGTTAAGCCCGTCCTGACCGACGCCCTGCGACGCATCGAGGAGGCTCGACCGCACGAATGAAAATCATCGCCGTCCTCCAAGCGGATTTGCAGGTGACACCCATCGGCACGCGCAGCCGCTTGGGCGAAGAGCTTGGGGGGATCCCCATCCTACGTCGGACGGTCGAACGCGTGCGTCGGGCGAAGAACCTTGCGGAAGTATATGTTCTTTGTCCGACCTCGCAGCTTCCGCGCTGCACGACGATCCTTGAGGGCACGGGTGCCATCCTCCGCGCCCACAACGCCGGGCCTTCGCCCTACGGCTCGCTGATCCAGTCCGCACGGAAATGGTCCCTCGACGGCTGCCGCGGCGGGATCGGCGGTACCACGGCGTTCGATGAGTACGCGGACTGCCGCTTGATCGACGGACTGCTGAAAAGTGTCCACGCCGACGCCGTGTTGAGCGTGTCGCCGGGCGCGGTCGTGTTCGACCCCGCCCTCGCCGATCAGATGATCGACCACCGTAGGGCCCTAAAGGACGACAGTCGTCTCACCTTCGCCCAGGCCCCGCCCGGGTTGACGGGAATCCTCCTCGATACGGCGTTGATCCGCGAGCTGGTCACGCGGAACATCCCGATCGGCTGGCTGTTCAGCTACCAACCCGACGGGCCGCGGAAGGATTTAATCTTCGAGCCGTGTTGCTTGGAGACGGCCGCGCCGCTGCGTTTCGCCGCGGGACGTATGATCGCCGACACCGACCGTGCGATGCGAACACTGGCCGAGCTTCTTCGACAGCACCCCGATCCCGATTCGCTCACCGTCGGCCAATGGCTTATCGAGCGGGACGCCAACTTCGTCGAACCGCTCCCCCACGAGGTGGAAATCGAGTTGACCACCGACGACCCATACCCCGACCAGGTGCTTCGGCCGCGCGGTGATCGCGTGCCGCGCCGCGGACCGATCCAGCTTGCGGTCATTCAGCAAGTCGTCACGGAAATCGTGCGCTACGACGATGCGTTGGTGGTGCTCGGCGGATTCGGCGACCCGTTGCGGCATCCGCAGTTTCGAGCCGTCCTGGACCTGCTGCGTCCCTCGCGGCCTCCGAGCGACGGCGTCTACGGGCTTTGCGTTCGGACCGCGGCCGCCGATCTTCAGGATGAGCAAATCGCCGCCATCGTTGACCACGGCGTAGATGTTCTGAATGTCACTCTCGATGCGTGGAGCGCGGATCTCTACGGTCGGCTGCACGCACCGCGGGATCCGGCGTCGGCGTGCTTGGAGCGAGTACGGGCGGGAATGGAACGTCTATCGAAAGCCCGTGAGCAGTGCGGCTCCGCAAGGCCGATCGTCGTTCCGGAGATGACCAAGGCCCGCGAGAATGTGGGCGAGCTTGACGATTTCTACGACGGCTGGCTGCGTCGCGTGGGTGCTGTGAGCGTGACCGGCTTCAGCCACTACGCCCGCCAATGCGAGGACCGAAGCGTGATCAAGATGGCGCCCTCCACGCGGACGCCGTGTCGTCGGATTCGATCACGATGTCTGGTGCTTGCCGACGGGCGAGTCGCCTTGTGCGATCAGGATTTCCGCGGACTGCACACGGTCGGTCGCGTCGGCGAACGGTCGCTCGAAAGCATCTGGCGCGGCGCGGAGTTCGAGCGGATTCGCCTCGCCCACCGGCGGGGTCAATTCGACCCCACCCCGCTCTGCGCCGCGTGCGACGAGTGGCACCGCCCATGAGGTGAACGCGGCGCAAAAGAAAAGGCGGCGGCACAAGCACGGTCGGGGTAGTCAAGACCTGGGCGTCGGTTTGGCCTGTTGACCGAGTCGTGGGTCGCGTCCTAGAATCCACCGACTGGCTGGGCGTCGACGCATGGCCGGTATTCGT